>JBEKTF010000294.1:0-4869 GCA_049516355.1 Bryobacteraceae bacterium
TCGGTAATGCCGGCGTTGATCCAAAAGGCCGCGAGTACAAGATATCCCCGGAGATGTTGAATGTGTTTACCGGGCGCGGAGGCGACGATCGCAGTCCGCGGTCCCTTGCCCGGCCTCTCACGCTGAGGCTGTGTTGGGAAAGCGCTCTGCCCGTCCGGCTGGCTGAGTTGAAGGCACATGTCATCGAACCTCCCACGCTGGAAGGCGACGGTTATCAGATCGCCGTCTATGGCATACCCGGCCCCTTGTTCAAGGAAGACCCGAAGAAATTGGGGGATCCGTTGAAGAATACGGCGGCATTGAAACGGGAAGGAAAAAAGGACGTAAAGCCCATCAGGGTTGAGGTGTTTCAACGGCAGGATGGCCTGGTCGTCGTTTACCTTTTTCCGTTATCCGCGGAAATCAGCAAGAAAGACGTGCAAGTCCAGTTTGAGGCGCTGATCGGCCGCATTTCGGTCGAGCACACTTATAACCTTAAGGAAATGGAATTTTTCGGCAAACTGGAGCTTTGATGTGGGCTGCACGTGGACCTTCCGCGGCAGGCAGAAGGTTGACCGAATAGCAGGCGCAGATGAACGTAGAGAAACGCAGGTCGCATGAACTTAGTGACAGGCGCTCCTCGCCCTGTTTGGTCCGGGACACGCTCCTGCGCAGCCTGCGTTGCTGCTGTCTTACTCTTACGGGAGTAGGAATCTGTACCTGGGCATCGTTCCGGATGGGTCAGGGGTTTGCGTTTACCGGATTCATCTATCTCGTCTTTGTGGTCCTGGCCGCGATGTACGGCGGGTTCCGATCGGCCACTCTTGTCTCGGTTGTATCCGCCGCCTGCTTGAACTACTTCTTCGTACCTCCGGTATTCAGCTTTGTTAACAGTCCGGCAAACTGGGTTGCGCTGGGCGCTTTCGAATTCACGGCCCTGGTCATCAGCCAGTTATCGCACCGGGCCCACCGGCGAACGGTTGAAGTCGAGGGACTCTACGAGGAGATGGAACGGCTTTACCAGACTTCCCGAAGGATTCTCCTCCTGGATAGTTCCGCTGAGCCCGGCGGTCTGGTCGCATCGTCGATTCGAGAGATTTTCGGGCTCGAGGCCGTTCAACTGTTTGACGGGCTGCCGGCGATCGTATACGCCAGCGGCGAGTGTCCGGCTGAGGCTGGCCCCAGGACTCGCGAGGCTTATCTTATCGGTTCGGACACGTTCGATCCTGCAACGAGGAGTTGGTATTGCGTGCTGAGCGTCGGCGCCAGACCTATTGGAGGACTGGCTCTGGTCGGGACGGAAATGACAAAATCAGCGGCCGCCGCGCTGGCGTCTCTGACCGCTATCGCTCTTGAGCGCGCTCGCGTCCTTCAGAAAGAGCTGCGCGCGCAGGCGGATCGGCGGACCGAGCAAACGCGAGCGTCTGTTCTCGATGCTCTCGCGCATGAATTCAAGACTCCGCTGGCTGTCGCGCGGGCCGCCAGTTCAGGTCTCCTTGCACTCGGTGGTTTGTCTCAATTGCAAACCGAGTGCGTTGCCGTCATTGATCAGCAGGCGAAGAAGCTGGACGATCTGGCCTCGCGTTTGCTGAGATCCGCCGATCTCGAGAGCGCGGAATTCAAGCCGCGGCGGGAGGCACTCCTCTTCTCGACGCTCGCGCGCACCGCTGTCCGGAAGCTTGAACCACGGGCGGACCGGGAGCGAATTCGCGTGTTTGCTCCGAGCGATGAGATTCCTGTATTTGCCGATCACGAACTCATCCTGACGTCCATCACTCAACTAGTCGATAACGCAGTCAAGTATTCCGAACCGGGCTCCCCGATTGATATAGCGTTCACTGTCAAAAAAACCAGGATAGTTCTTACCGTGAGGAGTAAGGGCCTTGTTGTAGCGCGGGCCGACCACGAGCGCATTTTTGAGAGATTTTACCGCGCGCCTGAGACCCGTCATTTGCCCTCGGGTACGGGTTTGGGGCTTTCGATTGTAAAGAAGATCGTGGAATCCCATCAGGGGCATGTCTGGGCCGAAGGGGAGGCGGGGTATGGCACGGCGGTTTCGATTTGTCTCCCGACGGCGCCTGCCCACGTTCACGAATATGCCTTCTCTTAACGGCAACATCCTTGTTACCGACGACGACTCGGACCTCCGCTGGGTCCTGGGTACAACACTCGGCGCACTGGGCTTTGGAGTAGTGTCTTCTTCCAACGGCGAGCAGGCGCTTCTCGAAGTGGGGACACGCCGGTTCGACGCGGTCGTTCTCGATGTCAACATGCCGGGCATGGGCGGAATCGAGACGTGCCGGCGAATACGAAAGAAAGCTCCGCTTCTTCCCATCCTGATGCTCACGGTGCGGGACAGGGAACGGGACAAAATCGAGGCTCTCGACGCGGGAGCGGACGACTACATCACAAAACCTTTTTCCGTTCCCGAGTTAGCCGCCCGCCTGAGGTCCGCGGTTCGTCGTTTTAATACGGAGTCTCGCGATGCCGGTGAATTCGGTCCTACGGGTACGCCGATTGTTATAGGCGACATCGAACTGGATCCCACCCGCAGGACCGTGCGCAAAAGTGGTTCGCTCCTGCGCCTGACACCAAAGGAATTCGAGCTGTTGCACTACCTGATGAAACACCCCGGAAGACCTGTCGCGCACACCGCGCTCCTGCAGGCAGTCTGGGGCGATGACTGCGCGCTCCAAACCGAGTATCTGCGCACGTTTGTCAGCCAGTTACGGAAAAAGCTGGAAGACGATCCATCCAATCCGCAATATCTGCTTACAGAACTCAGTTTTGGATATCGTTTCCGCGAAGATGCCTGATACCGGACGCACGGTATTAATTCCTTTTATCAGAGAAATAGCAATTTTGATTGTGGTCTTATGCGGATCTTAGACGCCGCACCTTATTCTGAATAGACAAATGGACGGATGGATACACCTATGAGACGCAAAGGTCCTGAGATTGTTCTGCTTTTTGTCTTTATCCCTTTGGTTCTGGCAGTAACGAGCTGTGGCAACGTTCACGCCCAGGATCCGTCCGCCGGGCTTCCGCCGGCGCCTAAAGTCGTTCCTTTCCCGGATGCCGCCCTCTTCACGGTAGACCACCCCGAACAATTTCCACTGGCGGCGGCGACCGAGCATCCCGCGACGTCCGAGTTGGTCGTCACGGGGACAGTTACTCCGGACGTCTCGCGGCAGGTGCCTGTACCGTCGCTCGCCACCGGGCGAATCGTGGAAATCGACGCGCGGCTTGGCGATCAAGTGACAAAAGGCCAGCTTTTGTTCAAGGTGCGGAGCACGGACATAGCGGGCGCGTATTCCACTTACCTTCAGGCCGTCAAGAACGAACTACTTGCAGTCGACAACGAACGATTGACGACGATACAGCTCAATCGCGCCAAGATTCTGTTCGAAAACGGGTCAATTCCCAAGAGTGCCCTCGAAATCGCGGAAAACGCTGAAGTTGGCATGCAAACCGCGCTGGAAAACGCGAGAGTCATTACCGTGACCGCGAAGGAACAACTGGGGCTGCTGGGGGTCGACCCCGACCATCCCGGGGGTATTGTCAGTGTTTATGCCCCGGTAGCGGGAACAATCACGGACCAGGAAATCACGAACCAGTCGGCGGTGCAGTCTTATGCGACGCCAACCCCGTTCACGATTTCCGACCTCTCGTCCGTTTGGGTTGTCTGCGACGTCTACGAGAATGACCTGGCCACTGTCCAGATCGGCGACACCGCGGACATCACCCTGAATGCCTATCCGGATCGCAAGTTCAAGGGAAAGGTGAGCAACATCCTGCCGAACCTCGATCCGAGCATCCGCACGGCCAAGGTTCGGATTGAAGTTCAGAATCCGGGAATCATGCGGGTGGCCATGTTCGTGACGGCCACCTTCCACGGCCAAACGACGGAGATGCACACGATTGTCCCGGCATCCGCCGTCATGCACATGCACGACCGCGATTTTGTCTTCGAGCCGGCGCCCGGCAACAAGTTTCGCCAGGTGGAAGTTGTGAGCGGAGACCTCCTGAAAGAGGACACGAATTTGCAAGAGGTCAAGTCCGGGCTAACACCAGGACAACAAGTTGTGACGAACGCACTGGTATTAGATCACGTGCTCGGTCAGTGACCCGGTTCGAGTCAGCATTGCAGCCATAGAGGAAACAGCAAATGATTCGCGCTCTGGTAGATTTCGCGCTCAATAACAAGTTTGTAGTCATAGCGATTGCCATCCTGCTGATCGGCTGGGGGGCTATTTCGTTTCACGACCTCCCTGTAGAAGCATATCCCGACATCGCGGATAACTACGTTACCGTGATCACGCAGTGGGCGGGGCGTTCCGCCGAAGAAGTAGAACAGCAGGTCACGATTCCGATTGAAATTCAAATGGCCGGAATGCCGCACATGAGCTTTCTGCGTTCCGAGTCGATTTTCGGCCTCTCGTTCGTGATCATGATCTTCGACGACACTTCCGTCAATGACTGGAACCGCCAGAAGGTGCTGGAAAGGCTGACGCAGGTCAACCTCCCCAGCGGACAAAACCTTCAGCCCCAGATAGGCACGGATTGGAGCACCACGGGTCAGATTTACTGGTACACGCTGAGAAGCACAAATCCCCGCTACGACCTGATGGAATTGAGGTCTCTCGAGGACTGGCTTCTTCTCAAGCAGTTTAAATCCGTTCCGGACGTGGTCGATGTTTCCGACTTCGGCGGAACGGTAAAGGAATACCAGATACGCGTGGACCCCGCCAAGCTGGTGTCGTATGGATTAAGCATCGGTCAGGTGGAGCAGCAACTCGCGAACAACAACATCAACGCGGGCGGCAGCTTCGTCGAGGAGGGCCTGCAGCAAATGAACGTTCGCGCGCTCGGGCTCTTCAGCACGGTTCA
>JBEKTF010000295.1:0-5454 GCA_049516355.1 Bryobacteraceae bacterium
AATCACCTCGCGGCGGAAGCCTCCGCCGATGCACACCTAAGCGGCTGACTGAATGCGACATCTGGCTGCTAAAGAATGAAGAGGCAACTCTCGCGCACGTCGCGACTGCTTAAGCTGAGTTTGTGATGGAGCACGCCTCCCCCGAGAATAGGCTCATAGTGTTAATTGCGGCGCACGGTGTTTACCCCGATATGCAGACCTCCCCTGGCTACCCTATACTTCGTCAGCCGGTAATCCTCACCGCGGACAGCGATTATGCGGATGCGAAGGTCACTGGATACCTAATGAGTGATCTGCGGGACGATGCCGCACGGGCCGCGCTGGTCTACGGAAGCGCCATCGTGTTTGCCGACGTTTGCCGGGCTGGAAACATTGGCTCAATAGCGGGAAGCGCTAACCTTCAGCCTGCCGTGGCGAAGGCGTGGAACAGTGCTCAGATTGGTTTCCTTATGGCGAGCCAGGGGCACGAAGATGCCTATGAGTCTTCGCAATTCGGGGGTGGTCATGGAGCGTTTTCCTATTCTGTGCTCGACTATCTGACCAGAGGGTCGCTGCCTGCGACCCTTCGCTTTATCGATATCGAGTCATTCCTCGTGAAGCGGGTGCAGGAGCTTACCCGAAATAGTCAGATCCCTTTCGGAAACGCCAACCACAAGGAGATGCCTGTTGTGTACGATACATGGAGGGACACGATCAAACTGGGGAGGGCCATACCCATAGACCCGAAAGATACCCGGAGGCCAAAAGCGTCGGCAGTGCTTGCCTTGCGCAACCCCGGCCCTCCACAGCCAGTTTCTCCTGACGATCCCATCTCCGCGGGGCGGTTACGTTCCGACGAACCTGACGGCGCGTGGCAGGAACTCGAGCGCCTGAGGACCGATCCACGGAGTCCTCCCGATTTGGTTGATGCATACCGGGAGCGTTTGCGTACAGCGCTTGAGGACCGCGGGCAGATGATAATACTGAAATACCTGAAGGGCGATCAGATCGAACCGCTTGTAAAGGATTTCCGCCAGTGCGCCGCTGATTTCGAGGCTGCGCTCGACTTGAGTCCGCGATCTACCTACAATCGAAGCCGTGCACTCTTCTGCCACGCCCGCGCTCTGATGTTTGGAGGCAAGGAAAGTGATTATACCGAAGCCATAAGTCTTTTACAGCAATCGACGCGTCTCGACGGAGAGCGCAGCTACGCTTACAACGCGCTGGGTATCGCTTACTTCGAGCAGGCGGTCTCCGATGCAAGACTACTACCGTTAGCTGAGGCTGCATTCCGCGACGCCATCCGCTACGCACCATACTGGGCGTATCCCCGACACAATCTGGCGCTGCTTTCGGCGGAACGAGGAGACTTTACGAGCGCGGTAGAGCTCTATCGCGAGGCAATCAAGCTGGCACCAGCCTACCCCTATCTTTTCTACAATCTCGGTTTATTGTTTCAGCGGATGAACCGCTTCAAAGACGCTGCCGATCTATATCAGAAAGCTGCCAACGCCGCAGTTAATTCAATGGATTATTTTGTCTTGCTCCACGGTGGTCGAAGAAGGCCAGAGGAAGCCGAGGCGCTTAATGCGCTCGGGACGATCATCGAAAAACGCAGTACGGAAAAGGCAAAAGAAAAATATAGAGAGGCAATTAATGCTGACCCGGAAATCCTATCCGCCAGACACAATCGGGCGGTCCTGATCGCGCTCAAAGAACCGTCATCGAACGAACCGGAGGAGTTGTGGAAAGAGCTGCTGGCAAGAAAACCGGATAACGGGCCCGCGCTGGCGGGATATTCGGGCTACCTTTTCCACCGTGGGCGCCTCGAAGACGCGAAGGCGGAGTATGAGATTCTGCTGCAATATTCTCCGGATTCCGCAGCGGCCCACCGGGGACTTGGAGCGGTTTTGGCTGCATTGCGACGCCCGGAAGAGGCTCTGCAGCAGTATCAGCTTGCCGGGTCCGTTCTACCCGATGATGCAAAGACCCTGGAGGGACTGGGGGATACCTTCCGGGCTGAGGGTCGAAAGAATGACGCTCGCGACGCCTATGGGCTCGCTGCGATTGCTCTTGACGAGGCCGGTAAAGGTAAGGCGGGGAGGCGGCTTTTGGCCAAAGGGCCTGGGCTTTGATGATCAGAGTCGGCCCGCCACAGGCACTTCGTGCAGGCTCTTCGGACAGACGTGTATCCGACGCCGCCTTGTTAGCGGGTAGCACGAGCCAACCCGAACTGTCGTGCGAGTTCGCGGAGTACGTTCGGATCCCTATGGGTGGGTTGTTCCCCCTCCGAAGCCTCCTCCCGCTCGCCGCGTGGCAGGGGAGCATGGACTTTAAAGCCCATGCTCCCAAACCATTTCCAGCGTATGGCCGATGCTCGTCCACTACAAACCCGGATGGGCCTGTATTCAAATGGCGTCATTGGCAGGCGGCGGAGGCAATGCTGTCTCAGAAAATCCCTGATTCCTGATACTCTTAAGCAATTGGAGTTGAAATATGACGCGGTTCGCCGCCCCGGTGCTCCTGTTTCTGGCTGCGATACCCATCGCGGCGCAGTGTTCCCTTGAAATCGGCACAATCGCCGACCTCAAGGGTGCCTGGACTGACCTCGCGCACAACCACGGGCTAACAAAAAATGATGTCGTTTGTGGCGACAGCAAACTGCAGCGCGTCAACGACGCCAAGGCTTCGGCGACAGACTTCCTGAGCCTTGCCAGCCGGAGCGACTCGAAGCAAACGATCACGTTCGAGTGTAGAGGCTTATTGGGCTGCGAAAAACCGCTCGACCTCGGCGCGGTGGTCAATGAGGAACAGCGAAGACTCAAAGGCTCTGGATTCCTGGAATCCTTCGTGTCATGGCAATCACGCAATCGCACGAACCACACTTTGTCGCGCTCTGTGCCGCCTCCACGCACAACGGTTCTAAGGACTGCAGTCATCGAGGCGGGCAAGCCAATTCCGGTCGTCGAAGTCTTCCGTGCAGAGGCACCCGCTGGCAAGTATCAGCTTGATCTCTGCGCTCAGCCGACCGACAAAGCCTGCCGAATGACTCTTCCAAGTAAGAAGGAAATCTCTTGGCAACCCGGCACGACTGGTAGTCTTCCGTTCGCCGCTCCGCCCGCGGGCGTATATATTCTTTACCGTCTGAAAGACGATGCTCCCGAACTCCGCACGAACGATCGCGTGCTGGTGATCGCCGTTGATCCCTTACGTGCCGATCGAGTCGCGGAAGCCAGAGACAAGATTGCCGTGGCAGCACTGTCTGTCTCTTCAAGTAATGCAGGGCAGGCGGCCGCCTTCGAAGAATACGTGCGGTCTGTGGCCAAGCGCCTCGCCAAGCGCTGAGGGTACATGGCTAAAGCGAAGTTCATCTCCCGGCTTCTGTACCAGAACCCTGGGAACTTCCTCAAGGGCCGCAAAGAGCGTATCCGCTTTGGGTTCATCGTGATCGGCCTTATGTTTGTGAGCAACTGGCTTGGGCACAACTTCATGGTCGAGCCACCTGCCAAGTGGTATCACGACTTCCAGCTTCGGCGCCGCGCCAAAACTCAGGAACACGTGACACGTATCGTTCGCATCGACTCGGAGGACCATGAGCGAATCTTCGGCGGCAGGTCTCCGCTCCCGGGCGCTGCTGTCGTACAAGCTGCGTGTGCCGTGGCCGCTCGCGGTCCCTCCGTAGTCGTCGTGGACTTGGATACGTCGAGCGAACTCGTGTTCCCGAAGGATTTTCGACTGCCGCAGAGCTCTGTGCCCATCGTTTGGGCGGTTGATACGACTTGGAAAGTCGAGGGGAAGGAAGGCTTGGTACAGAAGGCCGATCCAGTCTTGGGCGGTCGCCTCGCCCCGCAGCCTCTTTACGGAATTGCAACAATGCCGGCTGATTTCGACGGTGTAGTACGCTTTTGGCGGAGCTTCGAACTGATCGATGGCTACCCCCGCCCCACGCTTCCGTGGGCAGCAGTGCAGGAGTATTGCCGCGCTGGCCACGACAAGTGCCCGAAGAGTAAAGGAAAGCAGGTCGAAACACATCCCCCGGCCTTCACGACCGACGTAAGCTTCCAGAGCATTCGTCTCTCGGATTTCCTAACCGAGGCTCCCAAGGAATTTCCGGTCTCGTGTCCCATTCTCGCGCCGGATTCTCGACTGAAAGACAGAATTGTCGTGTTAGGTGGGACCTACTCTCGCGCCGACCTGCATGAGACGCCGTGGGGCTCGCGCCAGGGTGGTGAACTGGTGGCGATGGCGATCGAACAGGTGTTCGACCCCGCTCCTCTGCATGAGGTAGCTGAGTACTTCATAATTGGACTGGAACTCGCCATTGCTTTCCTGATCGCCACGATTCACCACTGGATTCGCCCCATTCCCGCGACTGTGTTCACGTTGATCCTTCTGCCGCTGGGCATGATTGTTTCCGCGGAGCTAATGTTTCTATTTGGCGACTACGAGGTTGGCATCGTGCCGTTTATGCTCGGACTTTTGATCCATCAGCTGGTGGGCTCTGCCGAGCGTGCGGAACACATGACGCGCCGGCTTGAACACACGGCCGCAGTAGTTCCATAGTTGTCGCTTCGTACGGAAACGATGCGGTGTCTGAATGAGAGCGATCAGAAGGGCGATGCTTCTTTTTGCCACCGCCAAACAGGTCATTAAGCACCTGGCCAGCGTCGATGCCGCCGATCTTCTTGCCGCCCAGCCTCTGCAGATGAACCCGCGCACGCTGTGGGGCTGCCAGCCGGTCGCGTTCCTGAGTTGCTTCAGGGTGACGCCGCCCGCGCGCTTCATCAGCGCGAGGATCGCGTCCGTCTTGGTGCCTTCGCGTACGCGTTTGTCCGAAAGACTGTTAACCAAGCGCGCACCGGTCGGCGGAGATACTGAGAAACTTCACCTTGAGGGGGCGATGGCGAGTGGGTCCGGGCGAGGGATCGGGCGATCTCGCGATGCCGGAGAGAAGCCGCGTCCCCGCGTATGGCCCATTTTCGCCTGAAAATCGCGCTGCTCCGTTAACCAACGGGCGCAGAGAATTTCGAAGTCAAAAAAATCTGCCTCGCCAAACAGGATTCGAACCAATGCACGAATGGTTAACAACGACCCCCAATTGGCGCGGGGTTCAGCGTATCTGGCTTTCGGTTTCGTGAGCTCCGGGGCCGGGCGCGAGTCGACATCAGGGGATCATGCCCAGCCAGTAGGCCCCGCACCGCGCTCTTCCTCGACTCTACACACCCCTCAATTGGCGGAGGGTTCAGCGTCTTCCGGTTTTCTCGGCGCCGCGGTATTGCCCGTTCGCGCCAGTAAATGCCGATTAACAAGAAACGCAGAGAGCTGAAGGCGAAATGATCAGGAGGGCTTGATTCGGCGGTCGCCCCGAAACGTCAACATTATGACAACGATCGGCACGCCAAAGACACTTTTTGTCATTTTCTTTGACAGTCCGCACTTCGAAAACGCATCCACATGTCGAAAACGCATACATAA
>JBEKTF010000296.1:0-4785 GCA_049516355.1 Bryobacteraceae bacterium
ACCAAGTCATGGTTTCAATGCCAGTGCCCGCGTGGAAGCGGGTAATCTCGCGACCCTCTTTCATATCGATGACCGAAACAGACCCGTCTCCATGATTCCCCACGATGGCCGTCCGATTATCGGGCGCGAAACCGAAACCCATAGGGCTCTTCCCCACATTGACCACCATCTGTTTTCCATGCAAATCGGCGGCATTCAAAATATTGACGATCTGCTGCTCGCTGTCGGTAACCACGAATGAGCCATCCGGCGAGAACCGCACCCGCGAACCCGCCCTGGTATTGCCCTGCAGAGTAACTTTATCGATCACCTTGTCCGTAGCCGGATCGATAACAAGCAACTCAGGATTCGCATAGTCCATGGCCAGCACGCGTTTTCCATCGGGCGACGCCGCGATGCCTTCGGTGCCGTTCGGCGCGGGAATCTTCGTAATCACTTTGCGGGCCTTGAGGTCGATGACCGTGATAAACAGCCTGTCGTTCTTGTTGACCACGTAAGCCTTGCTCCCGTCGGGCAGCACCGCGAGCCAGTGTCCCGTGCCTTCCGTATCGACCGCAGCCTTGATGGAACGCGTTTTCGGATCGATGATCAGCATCTTGCGGCTCGCATCGCAGCTCACGTAGAGCGTACCCGCGGCATCCACCTGAATCCCGTGCGGCGCCACGTAGGGCGAAACGTCGATCGTTCCCGTCTGTGTTCGTGACACGAGGTCGATGATCGCGATCTGGTGGTTGGGATTCGGATTCTTGCCGTAGATTCCGGTTCCATAAATCGTCACGTATGCGGTTTTGTGATCCGGAGACAGAGCCAGGTCATGCGGATTCATGGCCACCTCGATGTTCGAGATCTCGGTCCACGTCTTCGGATCGAAGAACCGCAGGTGGTGGCCCATCTTGTCGATCAGGATAAGGCCGGTGTTACCGGTAGGATTGTTCGGGTCCGCGATCTTGGCCGGCACGGTGCCGGCGGTGACGGCGAACACGGCCAACAGGGCAAGAGGCATGAAGCGTCTGGTCAACATGGTGTCCATAATACTTCAAACGGGTTACCTGACGCGCTACCTGAATGGAGACGCGACATGCAGTCGAGTTCCGCTAAGCCGCGCGGACCAGTTTTTCTTGCCCCGCTTGACTTCGTACATCCGCTCATCGGCTTTTTCCAGCAGTGTCCCGGCGTCCAGGCCGTCCTCGGGATAGTTCGCCACGCCCGCGCTGAAACTAATCGAGGCTTCGCAGCCGGGGTCAAACGAAAGGCCTCTCACCGCCTGGTCGATCCTGGCCAGGGTTTCCTCCGCCTGTCGTTCCGGTTCGCGCATGAGAATCACAAATTCATCTCCACCCAGGCGCGCGACCAGGTCCCCTGCGCGGCAGTTTTGACGCAGACTCCTCGCGACGGCATGAAGGATACGATTCCCGGCCAGGTGCCCATACTGATCGTTGGCCGCCTTGAAACCATCGAGATCGATTACCGCAATCGCCAGCGATCCGTTACGTTGCGCGGCGCTGTCGACCTCGCTCTGCAATTGAGAGAAAAGGAACCGTGCGTTCGGCAAACCGGTGAGTTGATCCGTGTCGGCGGCGCTTGCCGCGCGTTCGAACCGCAACGCATTCTGGATTGCAAGACCGGCTTTCGGGGCGATCGCCAACAGGAGGCGGTGATCGTCCGTGCCGAAGGCCCTGGCTCGCAGGCTATACAAGGTCAGCACGCCGACGACGCCGTCCGTTGAGCCAAGCGGCACCGAGATGGCCGACCGCAGCAGGGTAACCTTTGTGGGATCGTTCAGATACCCGGCTTCCGCGGCCGGGTTCCCATTTGCGATGGGCAGGCCGCTCTCCGCAACCCATCCCGACAAACCCTGTCCCAGCGGGATCTCGAGCGACGAAAATAGCTGAAAACTCTCGCCTTTAACGAAATGGGGGACCAGCTTGTCGTCTTCGATCAGATAGATCGCAATGGCATCGTGGTCCACCATCGTGGTGAGCCTCACCCCAAGCACGGCAAGCGTCTCATCGAGTTTCAGCGAGCTTCCCAGATCGTTCATGGCTTCGATGAGCATCTGAAACTCGCGCCGCGCTCCCGATATAGCGAGAGGGAAATGGTCACGTGTCCGTGTGACCGCGTCGGCGCGCTTTGGCACGTGCGCCGCGCTTCGCTCCAGCTTCAGTTGCGAAGACAGTTTGACGTAGTCGGCCGTTTCCGCTCTCACCTGTTGTTCGAACTCGCGAAACCTGCGCTGCAGGATGGCAACAACTCTGGGATCGTAACTCTTGCCCGATTCCATCGCGACATAATGCATGGCCTGTTCGAGGGGCATGGCCTTGCGATACTTCCGATCGGACGCAAGCGCGTCGAGACAGTCGACAGCGGACAGGATACGGGCGCCGATGGGAATCTGTCCTCCTGCAAGCCCGTCGGGGTATCCGGTGCCGTCGTACTTCTCATGGTGCGACCGTACGATCGGTGCGACCGGATAAGGGAACCGCACGCGATCCAGAATCTCCGAGCCCACCACCGGATGGACTTTCATCTTCTCGAATTCCTCGGGCGTCAGTTTCCCGGGTTTGGACGTGATGTACTCCGGCACGGCAAGCTTGCCGATGTCCCGCAGCAGAGCGGCCGCTTCGAGCGCCTTCATCTCGGTGTGGGAAAGTTTCAACTCCTTGCCCACCTCGCGCGCGTAAACCTGGATACGCCGCAGATGCGCCCCCGCCGTATCGTCCTCCGCATCGATGGCAAGCGCGAGAGTTTCTATGGTGCGAACATGCAGTTCCGCCATTTCGGTGATGTGCTGTTGCTGTTCCTCGAGGCGGCCGAGATGGTTCCCAAGAGACCGGTAAACCAGATAGAGCGGAACGATCGAGATGGCAAGGGCAGGCCCACCCAGATGCTGGTCCATGAAATGCACGGCTCCCGCGATACAACCGCCAAGCAGATATTGAAGTGAAGTGCGCAGAGATGCCCGAAGCTCCGCTCCGTCCGTAAAGCCGGTCAACCCGGCGCTCATGGCGGTGTCTATCAGGAACCAGGCCAGAGATGCCGCCACCAGAGCAAGTTGAGGAAGAGGGCTCAGATGCAGCATGAAGTTTGCGGTCAAAACCGGTACAGCAACTCCCACCGAACTAAAAACGACGTCGAACCAGCGAGGTCTTTCGACGGCCTGAATCATCCATTGCCCGAGCGTGCTGAGAACGGCCACGATCATGGCCGACGGGAGATCGATATTCAACAACGCCGCCATGATCACTGCATAATTCATCGAAAGCTTCCCTGGAACACCGGGCAAGCGGATCCTCACTGACGAAGCGACGATCGCCGCGGTCAGGTAAGCGGCCAGTTGAACGATGGAACCGTGCGGAGACCAGTTCTTCATCGATAACAGGAAACAAGACGCGCCCGCCGCGAGCACGCAGAACCAGTAACCCCTCGCCATCGAAGGCATGTCTTCAAAGCGCGCGGGGGTCCGTTCACCAGGTTCACAAGCCATGAAGGAATTGTGGACTCAACGAGGCGCTTAGTAAATGCCTTCGGTACTGACGTTGGCGCACACGCACGGGAGTGGAGGAAATAGTAACCGATGATAGTACCGGTCGGTAGAGCGACAATGATTCCGAGCCGCGACCGTGAGGGAGTGGTTTTTCCACACCTGAAGGCGGCCACGGCTGTGGACTGGAGTTGGACGGACGGTAGTCAAGGCGATAATCTGAAGAGAGGGGCGCACCATGACAATCGACCTGAAACCCGAGCAGCAACGCGTGATCGACTTGGCCGTCGGCTCAGGCGCGTATCGGGATCCCGGCGAGGTCCTCGATCAGGCGTTCGAGATCATCCGCGAACAACTCGATCTCGAAGACTGGATGTTTAAGCAACGCGAGTCGATAGTCGCCCATATTGGAATTGGCTTTGCTCAGGCCGAGCGCGGCGAATTGATCGACGGAGATGCTGCGATTGAGATCTTACGGCGACGACGCTCCGAGCGGCTCAAGCCGCTGGGATGAATGCGCCGTTTCAGCTCACGCCGCAGGCGACGGAAGACCTCGATGCTATCTGGTGGTTTATAGCCGAACACAACAAGGACGCAGCGGACCGGGTGGAAATAGAAATCGTCGCCACCTGCCGGCGGCTTGCGAAACATCCCCTGATGGGAACTAAGCGACAGGACATCACGCCTGCCGCTCTACGCTTCTGGACCCTCCCGAAATTTCCCAATTATGTAATCGTCTACCGCCCCGAAACGTCTCCGCTGCAGGTAATCGCCGTGCTGCACGGCAAGCGCGACCTGAAGGAGGCTTTGCAAGGGCGGTCCTGATGGATGTTCGGGCAACGGCATACCTGCCTGCGACACCTTCCGCCAACTAACACAAGCGGCGTAGCGGCACGGCGGAAGCATGTTAAACCGATCACAAAAATGCTGCACATCGCCCGTGCGCGGGCAGATCCTCATTGTGCCAAATCTGAAACGTTTCGCCGCCAACGCCAGCACAACCTCACCATCCGGATATCCCAAACGTAAAGCTGTGGCAGAATAAGATTAAATCGGAATTTGGATCAAGAGTCAGAAGTCTATGTTCCACCGATTCACGGATTCAGCTCGTCGCACACTGTTCTTTGCTCGTGACCGGGCCTTGACATCCCACGAGATCCTGATCCGACCAGATCATCTATTGCTAGGAGCCTGTCCGAGAAATAGATTTTTCCTGGCGCTCTGAAACGGAACGAACCCATAATGGTTTATGGGCAAGGGCTACCGTTCCTACGAACCGGATCAGGATTATCTGCTTCCGCCGA
>JBEKTF010000297.1:0-4770 GCA_049516355.1 Bryobacteraceae bacterium
AAAATCTGGCCGCGTCTGATCGGCTATGCGGCGGGACATCCGGATTTCGCCCACGCACTGCAGACCCGTTCGACTGCGCCGCGGCGGGCGCAACTCGCGCGCCTGCTGAAAGAAGCCGGCGCACGAGGCGAGCTTCGTCCCGATATCGATGTGGACTTCGCAATGGACCTGCTGCTTGGGCCGATCCTGCATTGCCGCGTGCGGGGCGCGGAGGTCGACGCGAATGCCCCTGAGCGGATAGTCGATGTGTTCTGGAAGGCCTGGAGCTCTTAGTTATTGTCGTGAAGTTCTTCGACACCGGCTCTGGTTAATCGGATCCGCGCGATGTGTTGGGAGATCGCCCGTCTCCCTCAGAGCCATTGCGCTTGTTCTGATATTCTTGGCGGGACGAAGGTTCCGGGAGGGATTATGCCGACGGTCTACCTTTACGTGGTCGGCGCTTCATCGGACCCAGACGCGATTAAATGCGGCGTTCCTTGGAAGATCGACGAAGATGAGATCTTCTTCGGCCCGTGCAAGAAGAGGTTGCGCGAGAAGCTTCGGAGCCTCCTCCTCGGTCCAGTATGCGACCGCGCAGCACCGGCGGAGGATGAGGACATCTACTTCGCGGGGTTCAACGCGCTGCCCAATCCGCACGTGCGGAAGCTTGTGTGGGCCGGCCGCCTCAAGGAGGCGATGAGCTTCGCGCGCGCCTGGCTCGACTTGACGGATAAGCGGTACTCAAAGATGCGCCAGGCGGAGAAGACGCCTCTCCACGTCGAGCCGATCAGTGGCGAGAGGGGACGCCCGAACGCGTACCATCATCATGGGCTTGAGCACAAGGAAAACATGGCGTGGATAAAAGACGTCGCGACCGACGCTGGTAGCAAGGTCGTGCGAGTCGAGGATTCCACAGTCCGGCTGCCATCCGGGACGTCATGGTGGGACGGGTTCGGTCGCGACATCTGTTTCCTTTTCGAGAACATCTTCTTCGCCACCGAAGGTGGGAAAGGTGGGAGGGAGATCGATAACGCGCTTGTGGAGATTCTTCAGGAGGCGCAGAGAGACCGACAAGGTGTGGACCAGGTGGCGGTCTTCGGGCTCAACGCAGCCGGGAACCCCGACGGTCGAGTCGGCAGCTACCTCGAGCTCTCCGGGCTCCTCGCGGACCGGTTCGTCGCGTGGCTCCGGGAGGAACGCCGAGGCGATCCTGCGGCTTCGCGCGCGGCTCCGCCTTCGCGTTCGCCTCACGGCTGCTGATGCACTCTTCGTCGCGCATGTGGGCGTCAACCGTTCAGTTGAACAGCAACGGGCCAACCGCGCCCGACGGCTGGTCGACCAAAAGCGAATCCGTTGACGAGTGTTTACTTCCGGACCCAGGTCTTGATTCGTTCGATGGCGCGCATCAGGTTTTCGTAGGAATTCGCGTAGCTGAACCGGATGTAACCATCGCCGAACGCACCGAAACCGGCGCCGTTCAGACAAGCCACGCCCGCATCGTTCAGCAATGAATCCGCGACGTCCTTCGAACTGCGGCCGGACCCTTTCACGTTGGCGAAGGCGTAGAACGCTCCGCCGGGAACGGCGCATCGCCAGCCTGGAATATCGTTCAGGCCCGCACAGAAAGCGTCCCGGCGACGCCGGAATTCTTCCACCATGGCGGTTACCGGTTCCTGCGGCCCGCGCAAGGCCTCGATGCCCGCGCGCTGCGTAAAACTAGCGGTGCAGGAGTTGGAATTGACCATCAATTTATTCACTGCATCGACCAGAAATGGCGGCATCACGCCATAACCCATGCGCCATCCGGTCATCGCATAAGTCTTCGAGAAACCGTCGAGGATGATCGTTTTTTCCAGCATTCCCGGCATGGTTGCGATCGAAACCGGAGCTTCGTTCCCATAAACAATGCGGCTGTAAATCTCGTCCGAAAGCACGACCAGATCGCGCCCGCGGACCGCATCTGCAATCGCCCGGATATCTTCGGCCGGAATCATGCCGCCAGTCGGGTTCTGCGGGGAATTCAGGACCACCATTTTCGTGCGGTCGGTCAGGCTCTTGCGGAACACGTCGATATCGAAGGAAAAGCCGCGCTCTTCCACCAGCGGAACGGGCACGGCCTTCGCCCCGCACACCTGGATCATGGATTCGTAAATCGGAAATCCCGGATTCGGGTAGATCGCTTCATCGCCTTCGTCGAGGAGCGCCATCATGGGGAAAAAGATGATCGGTTTGCCGCCGGGCACCACGCAGACATTGGCGGCGCTGACCTGAATGCCCCGCGTGCAGGAAATATATTCGGCGATCGCCTCGCGCAATTCAGGCAAGCCCTGGGAAGGGCCGTAGTGGGTCCAGCCTTCATCGAGCGCCTTTTTGCCGGCATCGATAATATTCTGCGGAGTGGGGAAATCGGGTTCTCCGATCTCGAGATGGATAATGTCGCGCCCCTGCGCTTCGAGCGCGCGGGCACGCACAAGTACATCGAAGGCGGATTCGGTACCGATCCGCGACATCCGTTGAGCCAGTTTCATAATTGTTTGGAACGTGCGAAATAAGGGATTCCGTCGCGAGGTTCGACTTCGATTACGCGATCTCCGATAGCCACTCGCTCTCCGTCTACCCGAGCTGTCACGCTGCCGCCATCGTCTAGTTTGGCGATTATGACCTGATAGGGGACATCCGCTGCAAAACGTTCGGGTGCGAGGTGGACGACGGTTTCGGTGTAAACGACGCCGGTGCGATTCACTAAAGTTCCCCGAATCGGGCCACGAATGAACACGAATGCACACGAATAACCGCTTTGTCTTCATTCGTGTTGATTCGTGTCCATTCGTGGCTCAAAATTCCCCCAGGATGGTGACGACGCAGGTCGCCCCGCTGCCGCCGAGATTCTGCGCCAGACCGACGGAATGCCGCTTCAACTGCCTTTCGCCGGCCTCGCAGCGAATTTGCTGGACCAGATCGCAGATCTGGGCCACGCCGGTTGCACCGACGGGATGACCTTTCGATTTCAAACCGCCGCTGGCGTTGATCGGCAGGGCTCCGTCGCGCCGGGTGCAGCCTTCGGCTGAGAAGAAGCCGCCGCGCCCGCGTGCGACAAACCCGAGGTCTTCCATGGCGACGATCTCGGCAATGGTGAAGCAATCGTGAAGCTCGGCGAATTGAATATCCTTCGGTCCCAGGCCAGCCATTTCATAGGCTTTTTTCGCGGCACCGCGCACGGCGGCAAATGTCGTGATATCCGGCTTTTGATCCAAAGCGACCCAGTCCGATGCCTGCGCCACGCCGAGCACTTTAACGGGGCGGGGGTTGAATTCGCGCGCGCGATCGGCCGCGCAAAGCACCACGGCGGCCGCACCATCGCTGATCAGGGAGCAATCGTAGAGGTTGAGCGGTTCGGCGATCGGCCGCGCGTTCATGGCTTGCTCAAGCGTAATGACCTTGCGCATCTGAGCGTCGGGGTTGAGCGCGCCATTCTCGTGGTTCTTCACGGCGACCGACGAAAGCTGCGCGCGCGTCGTCCCGAAATCGTGCATGTGGCGCCGGGCAATCATGCCGAATAAAGAAGGAAAGGTCGAGCCGGCTTTGACCTCGGTCGCGCAATCTCCCGCTTCGGACAGAATCTCGGTGACGCGCGCCGTCGCCTGGCAGGTCATTTTCTCCACGCCCACCACCATGACGACGTCATAAATCCCGGAGGCCACGCCCATGAAGGCCTGAAAAAAGGCCGCGCCGCTCGAAGCACAGGCGGCTTCGAAGCGCGTGGAGGGGATGCCGTTCATCCCGAGGGCGGTCGAAATATAGGGGGCGAGATGGTTCTGGCCGGTAAATTCCGGTCCGGCGAAGTTGCCGAGGTAGAAGGATTCGACGGTCCGGGGCTCGATATTGGCGTTTTGGAGGGCTTTTCCCCCCGCGGTGATGGCCAGCGCGCGCAAATCCTTGTCGGGAAACGCTCCAAACGGGGTTTTCCCCGCGCCAACGATCGCAACCTGTCTGAATACGCTCACTTTACGCTTCCGGAGACTATACTTTAAGGATAGCGCGCAAGTTTTCTTACACGTCTGGAACGGCCAGACGTCAGTCATTAACAAAGCGATGTCGATTCTTGCGCTGCACGTCCGAATGAGAGAGCACGACCCAGCGCCGGCTGACGACGGCCGCATTTTGGTGGAAACCGTCCTCGACCCGCAAGAGCGGGAGCTGCAGGACCGGTTCGTCAACGACAATCTCCGCCGCGTATTCCGGCAAATCTACCGGATCGTGGGCAACGTGCATGATGCGCAGGATCTCACGCAGGAAGCGTTTATCAAGGCGCTGCAAAGGCAAGACCAGCTTAAAGACGGGTTGAAAGCCGCACACTGGCTCTCGCGCATCGCCACCAACACTGCGATCGATTTTCTGCGCCGCCACGGCCGCGTGAATTTTTGCGAGATCGGTGATGCGCCCGAGAGCCATTCCGACACTCCGGAAGCCGCCGTGCTCCGTACCGAAGAGCGGAACTGGCTGGCGGAGGGCCTTGAGCGTCTGACGCCGCGGGAACGCGCCGCGCTGGTGCTTCGCGATATGGAAGATCTGCCTGCCGAAGAAGTGGCGAGGCGTCTCGATTGTTCGAAAGCCACGGTCCGTTCGCACATTGCCAATGCGCGGATCAAGTTGAAGAGGTTCGCGGAAAAGCGAAAGCGGTAGGGAAAGAGCGAAAGCGGTAGGGAAAGAGCGAAAGCGGTAGGGAAAGAGCGAAAGCGGTAGGGAAAGAGCGAAAGCGGTAGGGAAAGAGCGAAAGCGGTAGGGAAAGAG
>JBEKTF010000298.1:0-4769 GCA_049516355.1 Bryobacteraceae bacterium
CCCGTCGTACCAGGTTTCGAGCCTTCGCTCGTTGTACGCCGAACCGACAGCCGAGATCGACGCGTCACCGCCCGAATCAACTTTACGCCAGCCTTTGGCAGACAGTTGATTGTCGATTGCGTTTGTGACCCGATCCTTCCAAAGAGGCTCCAGCACATTCACGCCGATCCACGAATAAGTATGATATTTGCCGAAATTGACCGAGTGATCGTAGTCGGCTATGTTCTGCGCAAACAGGCAAGTGACCGAAGCCACTACCCCCGGCAGCAGTAACCAATTTTTTCTCATAAACGCTCTTTGGCAATCCTGCTTCCATGTCCCCCATTGAATTCCCGCAGACGTATCAACATAAGGCATACCTGAGCCACAGCGGTTTTGAGTGTGTTGCCGCAGGAGCGTCGCCATCCAGCGCAGCAGATTCGCGATCGATTCCGTATCCCGGAAGGGCCTACCGCTCCTGCTGCGCCAGGTCGGCGGCTTGCGTGTAATAGTGCCGAGCGGCGGGTGCGGCGTGCATCAAGGGATCAGCCACCTCCGCGCCTCATGCGGCAGCGAAGCTCTTCCAGTCGCTGAATGTCGTCACGAATCTGCGGAGCCTGTTGTCCCGACGATGCGATCAGCTTGTCGATAGTTCCGGTCAGCCCGTCGAGCCTCCGGATGGATTCCTTTTCCAGCGCCAGCAGAGAGGCGTTGACGATTTCCTCCCACTGGGATACAAGTCGTGACAGGTTGGTGAACACAAGGTCCCCAACTTTGCGGTGGTAGTGCTTCAGCACGGCACCCTGGACGAGCGCCATCGGTATCAGCCAGGACAAGAGCTCCCAATTACGGTCAAAGATCTTGCCCACACGTACATCGGGCGATCCGGGGTCTTCCGTTTGCAGTTCCATCTCCGTGGTCCGGAGTGGAACACCGAGTGTCTCCAGCATCCGCTCCGAAAGCCGGTTGCGGAAGTCCTGCAGCGACCGCGAAAGCTGCCGGCTGACTCGCCGCACCGGTTCGACGAACTCGTTCCGATGCTTCCTGGACAGTTCCGCCATGTCCCTTGTCAAAACCACGCGTAGCCAGTCGTCGAATTTCTCTGTCACGATACGCAGGCTCCGGGTCCACAAGGGGAATTCATGGTCCAGGCTTTCCTGAAGTCTCTTCCGGACAGGCAGCTCGTCGGGCTGCAATAGCGCTTCGAATGTGGGCCGGGTGTTGGCAGTCGCGTGCCGAACGATAAGCTTCAGCGCCAGCCGCGTGTCGTCGAGCGATTCCTTCTGGCCGATAATTCTGCGCCTCAACTCCTCGCGCTCCGAGTCGGCGACCGCCGCCGCCTTCAGAGCGACGTTTAGATAATCGGCACATTCGGTCAACAGCGAATCGAGCTTGTGCAGGAGAATTGTGGCGTGGTGTTCGGCGGTATCGGCCCGCACTTGTGACAGCAGGCTGTCTTCGAGTTCCGCGCGCAGGTGCTCAAAGCCTGGCCGGACCGAGTACGGAAATATGGGGACGGCATCGTTCCAATATCGTGCAAGCTGCTTCCGGACAAACTCCCGCACCTGCACGCGTTCCTCTTCATTCAGGACGTCAACCTTGGTAAGCAGAAGCGAAATGTTGGGGGTGTATCGGCTCAGGTTCCGGATCAGCTCGATGTCGTGCTGAGAGAGGGGTGGGTCGACGCCGACCGCAACCAAAGCCAGTCCCACATTGGGAAGCCATTCCAGGGAAACATCCGTGTTGTGCTCGAGGACGCTCTCGAGGCCAGGCGTGTCGACGAACCGGATTCCCCGGTAGCGATCCATCGACGGTAGCTCGACACGCACGCGAGCCACCTGCTTGTAATTCTCCGGGTTCCGGCTCTCCGAAATGAAATCGCCGATCCGATCCACGGGTACCTGTTCTCGGCGGCCATCGGAAAACAGAATGTCCGCTCGCTCGTCGGCTCCCCACTGGATTTCCGTGACGACGGAGGTGACCGGAATCACCCCGATCGGTAGCAGTGGCTGGCCGAGAAGATGATTGAGAAAACTGCTCTTGCCGGCCTTGAAGCGCCCCAGCACTGCGATGTTCAGCGTCTTCTCCCGCGCGAAAGTGCGGCAGCTTTCGAGGAAGTCTTCCAACGCCGCAATCTCATGGCGCTTGCACAAGTCCGCTACCGTGCCAAGCACATCCTGTACGATCTCAGGGGCGACGGGTGCTGTGTCGGGCTCAGTCATCGGACGGCACATTATCGGCGGATAACACGCTGCCCGCTACATCCGAAGTGAAGTTGCGTCGAGCAGTTTTAATGCACTTTAAAGTATAGGAGGGACCAGGCGCCATGAAGCTTCTCATCGTTTCCGACATTCACGCAAACCTCGAAGCGCTGCAAACGGTTCTCGCGGAATCGCATGACGAGCTGTGGGTGCTCGGCGACCTGGTGAACTACGGACCGAATCCAGGCGAGGTGGTCGATCTCGTCCGCATGAAGGCCTCCCTGGTGGTCCAGGGAAACCACGACTATGCGATCGGTACCGGATCGGATCCACAGTGCTCCAGGACCTTCCGCGAGATGGCTCGCGCAATGCAGAGCTACACGGAACCCCTCTTGAACGTGGATCAGAAGGCGTACCTGCGCGGTCTTCCGCGGACTGCGGCGCGCACAATCGACGGCCGTCGTTTCTTTCTTTGCCACGCCACCCCTGCGGAACCGCTGTTCAGGTACTGCCCCGCCGAGCCCGCGCAGTGGGCGTCGGAGATCGCGGGCTTACAGGCCGACATTGTCCTTATCGGGCATACGCATTTACCCTTCATGATGAGCCTGGAAAAGCAACAAATCGTAAACCCAGGCAGTGTGGGGCAGCCCAAACATGGCTCTCCGATGGCCTGCTATGCACTGTGGGATAACGGCCGCCTGTCTCTTCAGTCTTGCCGCTATCCTGTCGAGGAGACGGCCAGGAAAATCCTCTCCCTGCCGATCCCAATGGGAGTTCGCAGCCAACTCGCGGCCGTCCTGCGCTCGGGATCTCCTCGCGGCCGAGGTGAGCGGCTTGCGATATAGTTAAGGTTCAAAAATTTAAACGGTGATGGAGTCTCACCGGGAACCGTCTCAACTTTGTTGAGTCTGATAGCTCCTACCCTCAGCGGTAGGAGCTTTTTCAATTTATAGCCCGTCGAAATTATCGAAAGGAAGCCGTGCATGACCGAAATCGTTGAAGTAAGAGGCCGCCAGATCCTGGACTCTCGGGGCAATCCAACTGTGGAGGCGGATGTCGTTCTCGCCGACGGAAGCTTCGGACGCGCCGCCGTGCCGTCCGGAGCCTCGACCGGCGAAAAGGAAGCGGTGGAGCTGAGGGACAACGATAAAAGCCGCTACGGCGGCAAGGGCGTTACCAGGGCCGTAGGCAATATCAACTCTGAGATACGCAAGGCGGTGACCGGCCTCGAAGCCTCGGATCAGCGGGCAGTCGACGCGGCAATGATTGCGCTGGATGCAACTCCAAACAAAGCCAGGTTAGGGGCGAACGCGATTCTTGCGGTGTCGATGGCCGCTGCCCGCGCTGCCGCGAGCGCTCATCGCCTGCCGCTTTACCGGTATATGGGCGGCGTCAATGCCGGCCTCCTCCCGGTCCCCTGCATGAACGTGCTCAACGGTGGGAAGCACGCCGACAATACGGTCGATTTCCAGGAATTCATGATCGCGCCGCACAACGCGCCGTCCTTTGCGGAAGCGATCCGCAAGGGCATGGAGACTTTCCACGCGCTGAAAGAGGTGTTGCGCGGCAAAGGTTACAGCACGGCCGTTGGCGACGAGGGTGGATTCGCACCGGACTTGAAATCGAACGACGAAGCCGTGGAGTTGATCCTCGAGGCGATCGTGAAAACGGGCTACAAGCCGGGCGAAGACATCTCCGTCTGCCTCGATCCCGCAGCGAGCGAGATGTGGGACGACGGCAAATACGTCCTGTTCAAGTCGACGAAGAAGGCGATCTCTTCGCAGGATCTGATCAGGCTCTGGGAATCGTGGGCGAAGCGGTATCCGATCGTTTTGCTCGAAGACGGCATGGGAGAGAACGATTGGGAGGGGTGGAAAGATCTCACCTCGGCTCTCGGAACCCGGCTTGAGCTGGTTGGCGACGATGTGTTCTGCACCAACCCGAAGATCCTTCAGGAAGGCATCGACAAAGGCATCGCCAACGCCATTCTCATCAAGCTCAACCAGATCGGCTCGGTGACGGAAACTCTGGACACGATCGAATTGGCCAGGCGGAACAACTACCGGTGCTTCGTTTCTCACCGCTCGGGGGAGACGGAAGATACTTTCATCGCCGATCTGACCGTGGCGACCGGTGCAGGCCACATCAAGACCGGCTCCGGGTGCCGTAGCGAACGGGTTGCGAAGTTCAATCAGTTCCTGCGCATCGAAGAACAACTGGGAGCACAGGCACGCTTCGCCGGCCGCGAAGCTTTTGGAAGCTGACGCCGCGTCCGCACCTTCAGAGCGTCGCAACCGAAGCACAGGTTTTCAAGCAGGTTCGCGGAAGGAAACCGGCGAGGTCCGGCGCATCCCCGGCCATCCTCGATCTGCTCGATAATGGCCAGGCGGTTGGAATGCAAAACTCGAACGGCTGAGGAGTAATGCCTGCAGTCAGGTGTTCACGGGCGCGGAGCCGGGGGCAGACCGTCGATGTAGCCTATGTCGGATTCCGTATCCCGTGCAAGTTCGTCGCTCGATAGGAGCTCGACTCAGCCGGGAGGTATCTAAACCTCCGCGATATTGTATGCTCGACCCGGCGGGCACTGGG
>JBEKTF010000299.1:0-4755 GCA_049516355.1 Bryobacteraceae bacterium
TGGGGCATGGGGCCGTCGGTTGCGGCGACGACGAGTATTGCCCCGTCCATCTGGGCCGCGCCCGTGATCATGTTCTTGATGTAATCGGCGTGACCGGGGCAATCGACGTGCGCGTAGTGCCGCTTCGCCGTCTCGTACTCAACGTGCGAGGCTGCGATCGTGATGCCGCGCGCTTTTTCTTCCGGCGCGTTATCGATCGAATCGAACGAACGGAACGACACCTTCGGATTGTGCTTCGCCAGCACCTTCGTGATGGCCGCCGTCAGGGTCGTCTTGCCGTGATCGATATGCCCGATCGTCCCGATATTGACGTGCGGTTTGCTGCGGTCGAATTTTTCTTTACCCATCGCACCAATCTCCTTTAGAAACCTTTACTTCGTAACTTTGCCCTGAACCCGCGTCACAATTTCTTCCGCGATGTTCTTCGGCACTTCTTCATAACGCGCAAAGTGCATCGTGAAGCTGCCGCGGCCCTGCGTGCGCGAACGCAACTCCGTTGCGTAACCGAACATTTCGCTCAATGGCACGCTCGACTTGATGATCTGCGTGGTACCGCGAATCTCGGTACCTTCGAGCTGGCCGCGCCGGGAAACAATGTCGCCGTTCACCGGCCCCATGTATTCTTCCGGCACCACTACTTCGACCGCCATCACAGGTTCGAGCAGCACCGGCTTCGCTCTGCGCAGCGCTTCTTTCACGCAGATCGAGCTGCAGATCTTGAACGCCATTTCCGAAGAATCGACGTCGTGATAGGCGCCGTCAAAAACCGTGACTTTGATGTCTTCGAGCGAGTAGCCCGCGAGGATACCGCCCTCGAGCGCTTCCACCACGCCCTTCTCGATGGCCGGAATAAATTCCTTCGGGATGTTGCCGCCCTTGATCGCGTTTTCGAACTTGAATCCCTGGCCCGGGATCGGCTCCACGCGCAGTTTCGTGCGCGCGTATTGGCCGCTGCCGCCCGTCTGCTTCTTGTGCGTGTAATCGTACTCCGCCGTCGCCCGGATCGTCTCGCGATACGCCACCATCGGCTTGCCGACGTTGGCCACCACGCCGAACTCGCGCATCATGCGGTCGACGATGATCTCGAGGTGCAATTCGCCCATTCCCGAAAGAATGGTCTGTCCTGTTTCCGGATCCGTATTCACGCGGAATGTGGGATCTTCCTGGGCCAGCTTGGCGATCGCCATGCCCATCTTTTCCTGATCCGCTTTGGTCTTCGGCTCGACTGCCAACTGAATGACCGGCGTCGGAAAGTCGATCGATTCGAGCGCGATCGGATGATCCTCATCGCAGATCGTGTCGCCGGTCGAGACGGTCTTCAAGCCCACGGCGGCGCAGATATCGCCCGCCATGATTTCCTGAATGTCTTCGCGTTTGTTGGCATGCATGCGCAACAGCCGGCCCACGCGCTCCTTGCGGCCCTTGGCGACGTTGTAAATCGATTCCCCGGCGTTCATTTTACCCGAGTAAACGCGGAAGAACGCCAACTGACCCGAGAAGGGGTCGGTCATGATCTTGAATACCAGCGCCGAGAAAGGCTCGGTGTCAGAGGCCTTCCGATACAACTTGACGTTCTTGTCGTCGACCGCAGTGCCTTCGATATCGGGAACATCGAGGGGCGACGGCAGGTAATCGACGACGGCGTCGAGCATCGTCTGCACGCCTTTGTTCTTGAATGCCGACCCGCAGATTACCGGGAAAATCTTCATCGCGATGGTCGCCTTGCGGATGCCGGCCTTGATTTCCGCAACCGTCAGCGCCGCGCCTTCGACGAATTTTTCGAACAACTTGTCGTCGAACTCCGAAACCGCTTCGATCATCTGCTCGCGATAAACTTTCGCCTGTTCCAGCAGATTCTCCGGGATTTCGACCACGTCGAACTCCGCGCCCAGCGTCTCGTCGCGCCAGAGCACCGCCTTCATCTCCACCAGATCGACAATGCCCTTGAACTGATCTTCCGCGCCCACGGGGATCTGAATCGGTACCGGGCGCGCACGCAGCCGTTCGACAATCGTATCCACCGAGTGGAAGAAGTCGGCGCCCACGCGATCCATCTTGTTGATGAAGCAAATGCGCGGGACCGAATATTTATCCGCCTGCCGCCAGACGGTTTCCGACTGCGGCTGCACGCCGGCTACAGCGTCGAAAACGGCGACAGCGCCATCCAGCACGCGCAACGACCGCTCGACTTCAGCGGTGAAGTCGACGTGCCCCGGCGTGTCGATGATGTTGATCTGCATGTCTTTCCAGGAAGCCGTGGTCGCGGCCGACGTAATCGTGATGCCGCGCTCCTGCTCCTGTTCCATCCAGTCCATGGTGGCGGTGCCTTCATGGACCTCACCAATCTTGTGCGATCTCCCCGTGTAATACAGGATTCGTTCCGTGGTTGTGGTTTTACCGGCATCGATATGAGCGGCGATGCCGATATTTCTCATCCTCTCGAGGGGTACTGTGCGTGCCATGAAACCGGGGACCTATACCTTTACTTTTGCTTTTACTTTTACTTTTACTTTTTTCAACAATTACCAGCGATAATGCGCGAACGCTTTATTGGCTTCCGCCATGCGGTGCACATCGTCGCGCTTCTTGATGGCTCCGCCCCGCAGGTTGGCCGCTTCGTTCAACTCGTTGGCGAGCTTGTCGGCCATGCCTTTCTCCGCCCGGCCGCGCGCGTTCGAGAGTATCCATCGAATGGCGAGACTCGTGCGGCGGTTCTGCGGCACTTCGATCGGCACCTGATAGTTGGCGCCGCCGACGCGCCGGGTCTTCACTTCGAGCAACGGCTTGGCGTTCTCTACTGCCTTCTTGAACAGTTTGATCGCTTCTTCGCCGCCGCCCCGCTCTTCGAGCTTCTGCATCGAGGCGTAAAAAATCTTCTGCGCTGTGGACTTCTTGCCGTCCCACATCATCGAACAGATAAATTTCTCAGCCAGCGTCGAATTGAACACCGGATCCGCTGCGACTTCACGATTTTCTGCGCCTCTGCGTCTTGGCATGTCTGCGTAATCCTTGATAACAGTTACTTTGTCGCGGCTTTTGGCCGTTTGGCCCCGTACTTCGACCGGCTCTGTTTGCGATTGGCGACGCCTGCGGTATCGAGCGCGCCACGTACTACGTGATAGCGAACACCGGGAAGATCCTTCACACGGCCGCCGCGGATCAGCACGATCGAGTGCTCCTGGAGATTGTGCCCCACGCCTGGAATGTACGTTGTCACTTCGATTCCGTTCGTCAGCCGCACGCGCGCAACCTTACGCAGCGCCGAATTCGGCTTTTTCGGGGTCGAAGTGTACACACGAGTACAGACGCCGCGCTTCTGCGGGCAGCTCTGCAAAGCCGGGCTGGCCGTTTTCCATGCGGGCGCTTTGCGGCCCTTTCGGACGAGTTGATTAAATGTAGGCACTAAAAATCCTCAAAAAAACAGGCGATTCTCACAAACAATGCGCTGCTTCAGGCTCTTACCCAAACCGTGAAGCCCGGGAAATTACTGCGTCGGTCGATTTGAGACGGTCTTGAACTGCCTTACCACTGGCAGGCGCCGCTCAGGCTTTGGACAGGTCCATGCTCACTTTTACAGCGCAACGCCCTGATTTCTGGCGCGTCTGTGGCGAACCTCGGGGCCTCGCCCCGGCCGGATCTCCGACGCCGGAGATGGTAGCCGGAAGCTTTAATCAAGCTACAGCCAAACTTCACTACGATATCGAACCCGCAAATGCCATGTCAACCCCGCTTCAAACGGAGATCGACACACATATCGCGAGACGGATCTTCTAAAGAATAACAGATGGGAATCGATTTTGTCGAATTCAGCGCTGTGATGCTAAGAGCTCTCGCGACGAAGAGGGTCACGGTGCCGGAGTGCGCTCCTGAGCGTTCTACGCAAGCGCACAGTTTCCAGCCGGACCTTCGTCGAATTCGCCGGTCTGGAATCCTCAAGCCTTCGGCGCCTAAGTTATTGAAAGGTTATGGCGGAGAGACAGGGATTCGAACCCTGGATAGAGTTTCCCCTATACACGCTTTCCAAGCGTGCGCCTTCAACCACTCGGCCATCTCTCCAGTCAGGTAGTGTCGTTGATTCTAAGGTAAAAAAGCTCGCGCCTGAATTCGCGCAAACTCAGGATATCACGCGGACGCCTGGCAGAGTTTCAGCGGTGCCCACCGGCATGCCCGCCGCCGCCGCCACCGCCCATGGCAGCCCCTCGGCTGGATGCAAATCCTGTTGCGCTCGTGCGGGAGGATGACTCCAGGCCCGGAAAACTCGCGCCGCGAAGAGGAGAGCTCCCCAATGTGCTGCCTCCGGGATTACCGTTCAGTAATTGCCTGATCGGTGCGGCTGAGAGCGTAGACGCACCGTTCAATCCGAAGAGCGGCCGCCCGACGGCGCTGGCGCCGACGGGACCTCCACCGCCATACCAGTAAGCCCCAGGCACGTAATAGTTGCCGATAGTTCCCGGGCTGAAGAAACCATATCCCCACGGATTCCACAGCGTGCCGGCTAACGGCACGTACGTGTACATATCGAAGAATTGGTTGTAATACCAGCCCCCATTCCAGCCGCCGAGGCCCGGACCATAGCCTCCATTACCCGATGCGTAGCCTGATCCCAAACCCGAACTGAGCGACTGCGCGGACGACATATTGGCTGCGGACAAACTCTGCGACCGGTCACGCGCCCATATGTAAAGATCGTCGCCGGATTTCTCGTCAAACTTTTCCGTAAGGAGAGCGGCGGAGAAAGATAGCTGGCGGCCCTCT
>JBEKTF010000300.1:0-4667 GCA_049516355.1 Bryobacteraceae bacterium
GAGGTCTTCCTCTTCAAGAAACGGATACTCCCGGAAAATGTCCTCTCTCTCCCGGTAAGTGGCCATGATCTCAAGCAGTCTTCTCACGGTGATTCGCATACCGCGAATACAGGCCTTGCCCCCACACTTGCCGGACTCGACGGTCCGGTCAAACGCAGCATTCGAAATCATATACAACAGCCCGTTCCGTGCTTTGACGGGGAACGGCCAAGTGCCCGATCGGGACCCGGAAATCGGCTTCAGAGCGACAGTGACAGCGTTTCCAGTTGTTTCTTCAGCCATAACTGACTCAAAGCAAAGACCCGCCCCAGCCAATCCCCAAAATCCCCCCGCGGGCCATGGAAAATAAGGCATCGTATGAGTTCCGAACGCCGCATCCTCGCCTCCCGCGCCAACGGCGCCAAATCCCGTGGCCCCATCACCCCGGAGGGCAAACTCGCCTCCTCGCGCAACAGTCTCCGTCACGGCATCCTCTCGAAAACCATCGTCCTCGAAGACGAATCGAGCGAAACTTTCGTCGACCTCCTCGCTTCCTATCAGCAGGAACACCAGCCGCAGACCCCTACCGAAGAAGCGCTGATCGAGAACATGGCCGTCGCCCGTTGGCGGCAAATGCGCCTCTGGAACATGGAAACCGCCGGGCTCGACCTCGAAATCCACAAGCCGGAGTTTGCTCGCGCCCTCAGCCTGCCCACCCAGGCATTCGTCGCCTTCCGCGCCTTGACCGATGAAACGCGCTCGCTCGAATTGCTGAACCGCTACGAAGCGCGCTACGACCGCCAGTTCAAAAGCTCCCTCGCCTGTTTCCGCAGCATCCGTGCCGGCCGGCCATCTGCTCCAGCGGCACCCGGCTCTCCCACAAACATCATTTTTCCGAACGAACCCACCGAGCCCGCGCCGGAGCTGAATAACGCTGCTCTGGACCCGGCGCCCGACCCAATCAAATCTACCGATCCACCCAGCAGCCCAACCGGCAATTCGAATAACGCCGAGCCACAACCCGCGCCCAAAAACGCTAAAAACCGACCCGCCAAAACCCGGCCCAATCGGTCCCCCGCGACGCCATCCGATACAATGAAAATTACCCCACCTTCAGGAGGACCCGCTGTTGGATTCTGCGATCCTGGCCCTGGAAGACGGAACCGTCTTCGAGGGCAGGAGTTTTGGTGCGCCCGCCGAACGTTCCGGCGAAGTAGTCTTCAATACCGCGATCACCGGATACCAGGAAATCTTCACCGATCCCTCCTATACCGGCCAGATTGTCATTCTCACGAATCCGCAAATCGGCAATTACGGCACCAGCGTTTCCGACAACGAAGCCGCGAAGCCGCACATCGAGGGTCTCGTGGTCCGCGAATTTTCCAGCATCACCAGCAACTGGCGGTCCGATGAGGAGGCCCGTAGTTTCCTCTCGCACGCCAACATCCCCGTCGTCTCCGATCTCGACACGCGTTCTCTCGTGCGCCATCTGCGCAGCCGTGGCGTGATGCGCGGTGTCTTGTCCGCGTCCCCTTCGATCAGCGCTAAGGACGGGCAAAAACTGGTCGAAAAAGCACGCTCGATCCCCTCCATGACCGGCCTCGATCTCGCCAGCCGCGTGACCACGCCCAACTCTTACCAGTGGACCCATTCGGTCGAGCCCTGTTCCCCGTCCGAGGTCCTTCCCGCGCAGGCCGAATCGCGTTTCAAAGTCGTTGCCTACGATTTCGGCATCAAGCAGAACATTCTGCGCAGGCTCGTCTATGCGGGCTGCAATGTAACCGTCGTCCCGGCGCTCACTTCTGCCGAGGACGTTCTCGCGCTCAAGCCCGATGGCGTATTTCTCTCGAACGGTCCCGGCGATCCCGAGCCGTTGCACGGGCAGATCGCTAACGTGCAGCGGCTCATCGGAAAGACCCCGATCTTCGGCATCTGCCTCGGCCATCAGATTCTCGGGCTCGCGCTCGGCGGCAAGACTTACAAGTTGAAGTTCGGCCATCGTGGCGCCAATCATCCCGTAATCAATAAGGTCACGCAGCGGGTTGAAATCACCTCGCACAACCACGGCTTCGCGGTCGATCCCGATTCGCTCAGCACCAATGACGTCGACATAACGCACGTCAACCTGAACGATCAGACGCTCGAAGGATTCCGTCATCGCCGCGAGCCGGTTTTCTGCGTACAATATCATCCGGAAGCGGCGCCCGGTCCGCACGACTCGCACTACCTGTTCAACGACTTCGTCCAACTCATGGAGGGTAAAAGCTAATGCCCCCCAGGTGGGTACAGGCTTCAGACTGTACAGTAGAGCGCAGCTCGACAGGTGGAAACGATTCCGGAACGCAGGCCGCAATGCCCAGGTGGGTACGGGCTTCAGCCTGTACGGTCGAGCGCAGCTCGACAGGTAGAAACGATTCCGGAACGCAGGCCGAAATGCCCAGGTGGGTACGGCCTTCAGCCTGTACGGTCGAGCGCAACTCGACAGGTAGAAACGATTCCGGAACGCAGGCCGTAATGCCCAAGTGGGTACGGGCTTCAGCCTGTACAGTCGAGCGCAGCTCGACGGGTAGAGACGATTCTGGAACGCAGGCCGAAATGCCCAGGTGGGTACGGCCTTCAGCCCGTACGGTCGAGCGCAGCTCGACAGGTAGAGACGATTCCGGAACGCAGGCCGAAATGCCCAGGTGGGTACGGCCTTCAGCCCGTACGGTCGAGCGCAGCTCGACAGGGGATTTCAACTAAGCATGCCGCGTAGAAACGACCTTCACCGCATCCTCATCATCGGTTCCGGCCCCATCGTGATCGGCCAGGCATGCGAATTCGACTATTCCGGAACCCAGGCCGCGAAATCCCTGCGCTCCGATGGCTACGAAGTGATCCTCGTCAATTCCAATCCGGCCACCATCATGACGGACCCGGAACTTGCCGACCGCACTTACGTCGAACCGCTGAGCCGCGAGTATCTCGAAGAAATCATCGCCCGCGAACGCCCTGACGCTCTGCTTTCCACAGTGGGTGGACAGACCGCCCTGAATCTATCCGTCGAACTTGCCGAAGCCGGCATTCTGGATCGTTACGGCGTCGAACTAATCGGCGCCAAAATTGACGCCATCAAGAAGGCCGAAGACCGTCTTCTCTTCAAGGACGCGATGCGCAAAATCGGCCTCGAAACACCGCGCTCGCAGCTCGTCACCGATGTCGAAAGTGGACTCGGTTTCGCCGCCAAACACGGCTATCCCGCCATCCTGCGCCCCAGTTTCACCATGGGCGGATCGGGCGGAGGCATAGCTTACAACCGCGAAGATCTCGTCACCATTCTCGAACGCGGGCTTGACCTGTCTCCCGTCCACGAAGTTCTCATCGAAGAGAGCGCTCTCGGCTGGAAAGAGTTCGAGCTCGAAGTAATGCGCGATCTCGCCGACAACGTCATCATCATCTGCTCCATCGAGAATTTCGACCCCATGGGCGTGCATACCGGCGATTCCATTACAGTCGCTCCCGCCCAGACGCTCACCGATCGCGAATACCAGATGATGCGCGACGGCGCCATCCGCTGCCTGCGCGAAATCGGCGTCGATACCGGTGGCTCCAACGTGCAGTTCGCCATCAATCCGAAGGATGGCCGCATGGTCATCATCGAGATGAACCCGCGCGTTTCACGCAGCTCCGCGCTGGCGTCGAAAGCCACCGGATTTCCCATCGCCAAGATCGCGGCGAAGCTGGCCGTCGGCTATCGGCTCGATGAGATTCGCAACGACATCACGAAGGTGACTCCCGCGTCCTTCGAGCCCACCATCGATTACGTCGTCGTCAAAATTCCCAAGTGGGCCTTCGAAAAATTCCCCGGCGCCGACACCACGCTCGGCACGCAGATGAAGTCGGTTGGCGAGGTCATGGCCATCGGCCGCACCTTCAAGGAAGCGTTGGGGAAGGGGATTCGCAGTCTCGAAACCGGTAAGAAATTCGGTTCCGAAACCTTCGACGCCCATCTGATTCCTCAGAAGCTCATCACGCCGACTCCCGATCGTCTGAGCTACCTGCGATTCGCCTTCCGGTCCGGTTACACTGCGGAGCAGATCCACGAGATGACCGCTATCGATCCCTGGTTCCTCGAGCAGCTGCGGCAGACCGTGGAGCTGGAGCAGGCTTTGGAAAATGAGGTTTTTACCAGTAGCTTTTTGGAACGCGGCGCTCTCGAACCCGCCGGCTATGCAACCCTGCTGCGCGCCAAACGGTTCGGCATCTCCGACGTGCAGATTGCCGGGGCATGGAACTCAACCGAGATTGAGGTTCGCAATCGCCGTAAAGAGTTGGGCGTTCGCGCCGTCTTCAATCGCGTGGATACCTGTTCGGCCGAGTTTGAAAGCTTCACGCCTTATCTCTATTCCACTTACGAATCGTCCTGCGAAGCCGATCCTTCCTCGCGCAAAAAAGTCATGATTCTGGGTAGCGGCCCGAACCGCATAGGGCAGGGAATCGAATTCGATTATTGCTGCTGTCACGCCTCGTTCGCGCTGCAGGATGAAGACGTCGAATCGATCATGGTCAACTGCAATCCCGAGACCGTCTCGACCGATTACGACACCAGCGACCGCCTTTACTTCGAACCGCTCACCCTCGAGAACGTCCTCAATATCGTGGACGTCGAAAAGCCCGACGGAGTCATCGTGCAGTTCGGCGGGCAGACG
>JBEKTF010000301.1:0-4519 GCA_049516355.1 Bryobacteraceae bacterium
TCCCGGAAGGAACCGGGGCCGCACCAATAACGGGAGCGCCTGCCGCCCATTGTTTCTACATTCACCGCACATTGCCTCGAGGAGTATACGGCTTAGTGACCAGATACGTCATGGGTACGATCCGGTTCTCGATTGGAAGTTAACACCGCAGGTGGGGAGTCAGGACACCGAGAGACAAGAATTCCCTGTAAGTTATTGATTCAGAGCGGCGAAAATAATTTTCGCGGGCCGTCACCGCCTGTTTATGCTCCCTGCAGCGTGAAGAAAAACGTCGTGCCCTGGTCTTTCCCGGATTCGCACCAGATCGCACCGCCGTGACGCTCGACAATTTTCCCGCAGGTGGCGAGACCGAGACCGGTGCCTTCGTATTTGGCGGCGTCATCCACGCGATTGAATGGCTCGAAGACCTTCTGATAATGTTTCAAGGGAATGCCGATTCCGTTGTCTTTCACTGAAAATAGCCAGACGTTTCCGTCCTGCGGCCTCGCCGCGACGTGGACAGAGGGGATTTCGGCTTCGCAATACTTAATGCCATTGCCAATCAAATTCTGCAAGAGCTGCGTGAGTTGCGTCGTCCCGGATACGGCGGGCAGTTCATCGTAGGTCACACGCGCACCACGCTCCTGGATCAGATGCTCCAGGTTGGACAGTGTGCCTATCATCACCTGGCGCATCTCGATCGGCTCAAGATCTACCCGCGCCTCAGCTCTTGTGTAGAGGTACAACGTATCAATTAGTGCGCCCATGCGCTGTACCCCCCGGATGACAGGACCGCAATTCAAGGCAGTCTCTTCCAGATTCCCTTCCTGAATACTTTCTTCGATAAGAGCGGCATATCCGAGAATGGTGCATATGGGCGCTTTGAGATCATGCACGAGCACGCGGCTGAAAACCTCCAACTCCTCCCGTTGCTGCGCCACCGTCCTCAGCAGAGTTGCCTTCTCCACGGAGTTTTCGATGCTGCGCCTGATCGACTGCGCTGTAACCTGCGCTTTGGGTATGTAGTCCGAAGAGCCGAGTTTCATGGCTTCGGTGGCGATTAGCTCGTCGCCCTGGCCCGTTACCATGATGATGGCCATCCAGGGAAGGCGCCCGTGCAGGGCGGTAATGCCGGCGAGACCGTCCCGGCCCGGCAGCCGGTAGTCGACAATGGCAGAGTCAAAGGCGCATTTTTCGCATTCCTCAAGCGCTTCGTCGATGCTCACCGTCTCGGTGCACGTACAGGGCAGTCCGGACTGATTCAGGACCCGCCTGATTTGTTTGCGGTCGCCGTCATCGTCATCCGCGATGAGGATATTCAGTGTTTTTGGCGGCATATCACTGCCTTCTTTTGCATTTCGTTTTCTTTAGCACTAAGGCAACTCCACGATGCAGCCGTAGCAGTCTATCAGGGAGACCAGATTCAGGAAGTCCTCCGCAGCCGTCGCCTTGGCAATATATCCGGCAACATTCAGGTTGTAGGCGGCTGCTTTATCTTCGTCACGCTTCGATGTTGTAAGGACGAAGACGATGGACCGCCTTAAGTCCTCGTCGGCGCGCAGCGCCTGGACTAACTGGATACCGTTCATTCGAGGCATGTTCAGATCAACAAGCAAGATACATGGAGACGGCGGTTTCGTCTTTCCGTTCGCGCCCGTCAGCATGTCCAGCGCCTCTATCCCATCCACGGCCCGCATGATCAGATTAGCGATCCTCGCCTTCTGAAAAGCGCGCTTGAGTGCCTTTGCATCGCCATCATCGTCCTCAACCAGCAGAATGCTAAGTGGTTTTTGGCCACGCGTTACGGACGGATTCATGCGGCCTCTCTTCTTAATTGCTGTTGTTTCGGCCAGGTGAAGCGGAAAATGCTTCCCTGGCCTTCGGTCGACTCAAGATGAACCACTCCGCCGAAGACCTCGACATTTTTACGCACCATGGCAAGTCCCATGCCGCTGCCTTCCACCTGATCCCTGGGCCTCAGCGTCTGGAACATCTTGAAAATCTGCTCATGGAACTGCGCGGGGATGCCTGGGCCGTCATCCTTGACCGCAAAGGCATAGTACGGGCCGCCATCTTCCACCGTCACCTCAATGCACCCTGTTTTCCTGTGGTGATGCTTGGCGGCGTTGCCGATGAGATTCATCAGGATCTGCTGCAAGGGCATCATGCACACCTGGATGTTTGCGAAGCCGGGGCTTACTTTCAGCGTGAGGCCATCGAGTGAAAGCAGCGTCCGGATGTGATCCATCAGCACATCCCCGGCTACGGTTTCGGTATAACGCTCAGTGGTTGCCCGCCCGATGCGGGCATATTCCAGCAGGTCGTCCAGTAACTTCTCCATGCGCCTGACGCGACCACGCAAAAGGTTCATGCAATCTCGCGTTTCGTCGGTGAGATGCTCCTGTAAGTCCTCCTCCAGCCACTTGGAGGCATTGTCGATAACGCGAAGCGGCGCTTTCAGATCGTGCGAAGCAACGTAGGCAAATTCCTCCAGTTCCTGGTTGGCGACTTTCAGGGAGGTGGCCATCTGGCGCTCCCGGGACTCATTGAGTTTGCGCGCGGTCACATCGATATTGACCCCGACGAGGCGCACTACATGATCGTCATCGTCAAGAATTGGCCCATAGGCGGCCTGGATGTAACGAAGTGAGCCGTTCGGAAGAATAATCCGAAACTCCTGAGAACTCTGCGATTTTGAGGCGATAGCGCGCTGCAGGGCGGCTTCCGCCCGGGGGAAATCCTCGGGCGCCACGGCACTCGCCCATAGCTGGTAATTAACCTGCGAGTTTCCGGGTATGCCGTAGATCTCGTACATTCTTTCATCCCATAAGAGAACGTTTGTGTGGACATCCCAATCCCAAATGCCGGCTTGCAAAGCTTTGGTCGCGGAGCCCAGCCGGCTGGCGAGAATCTTCAGGTCAGTTTCCGACTGCTTGCGTTGCGTAATTTCGTGGTAACTTACCGCGAGGCCGTCATTCAGTTTTACGCCGGAAATCCGGTACCATCGGGATACTCCGCCGCTCGGGGAGAGGTATTCGAGGTCGAGAACGATATCGTCCCGGATAACCCGGGTGAAGTTCTCAAACAGGCCGCCGGAGGCGGCGGACGGGAATTTTTCCAGCAATGTTTGACCGATCAGGTCCCGTGCTTCCATGCGCGTCAGCATTTCCGTTGCCGGATTGACCATCGCGAAACGAAGATCGCGAGGCACGCCGGCATCGTCCCGGATCGCTTCAAAGACAATGATGCCGTCGTGGCAACCATTCAGAATGGCATTAAGACGCTCACTGGTTTTCCGCAATTCCTGTTCGGCTTTCTGGCGGGCGGTAATGTCAAAATTCATTTCGATGATGGAACCCGGCTGGTTCGAAGCGTCTCGTTGAAGCGTCCAGTTGCTGGCCACGGTCACAAACGTGCCATCACGCCGGGTATGCAATAGTTCGCCTTCCCAGCGGCCTGTGGCCAGAAGTTTGTCCTTGATGGATTCGAGCGGTTCCGGGAACTGCGTATGGAACAAGGTGTGGGTGACATGGCCCAGAGCTTCCTCTTTACTCCAGCCATACAGCCTTTCCGCGCCATGGTTCCAGTAAGTGATGCGATCCTCACAATCCCGGATGATAATGGTGTCGTTGGCCATATCGAGGAGAAGCGCCTGGTGGCGCATGGTTTCGTTGCGTTGATGCAAATCGTCGATGAGGCGGCCCCGCTGCCCTTCTACCCGCCTGATCGTGAATAAGGCGAGCGCCAGGAGGACGAACAGCAATGAACTACTCACAACGGTGACAAAAATACTTTCCGTCCCCTCCCCCTCAGCCGCACGCGTTTTTTCAATCAATCGGGAGTATTCGGAGGATTGTATTTGCTGACAGAGTGTTCGAATCCGATCCATGGCATACTTGCCCGCGTTCGTCCTGACCGTATTCAGAGCCGCCTCGAATCCGGCACTCTTCCGAAGCCCGATCGTGAGACGGAGCTCATCCAGCTTCGTTGTCATGAGGGGCCCGATCGCTTCCGCGCGCGCGCGTTGCTCAGGGGAGCGTACCGCCCGCTTAAGCCATATCAACTCTGCCGGAGCTTCCTTTTCTCCACGCCCGAACGGCTGCAGATACTGTTCCTGTCCCGTGAGCAGGAAACCGCGTTGACCGGTTTCGGCGTCAATCAATGAAATCAGCAAACGCCCGGAGTGATCGATAATATCCCTGCTGGTCTGTTCATCGGCGGCCAAGGCGTTGTGCCGCTTCCAGGACCGCAATGACGATGTCATGGACAGTAACAAAAGCACGAGAGCCAATGGAAGCAAAAACCTGGAGCGACGGCACAGAAAATCCAATCGATTTAGCAGAAAAGACATAAACCAGCCAAAATGAACTGCGCCTTAAAAACAGGGCCGCTGGAAGCCGCATCGGGCAGAAGAATACCCGGCGCCGGCGGCCGCCACTTCCGATAACCGGCGATTATCCAGCGCTACGTCCGGTCCCTGTCCCTTAGTGCAACGTAGTCGCTTTTGTCTCCCACTGAATTTCCGATACTGTCATCGGTT
>JBEKTF010000302.1:0-4515 GCA_049516355.1 Bryobacteraceae bacterium
TCGAACCGTACTCCGCGCGCGTTTGCGTTGACCTGCCACATATCAGCCACGGCCAAGTGGGTCGTGGACGGAATGCGCGTATTCCGTTCCCTATCCGTCCGGAACACCAAAATTCACTCCACGAACGCCGAAAATTGAGGGCTCCAAGCCACGCGGACGGAAATTCTTTTATATTGATTGAAGCCCCCGGCGGCACGTATGCAATTGAAGGTAGTGGTGCTTTAGCGTTGAGTCCGCGCTATGCGGTCTGTGCCGCGTTGCTAAAAAGCATATTTCAAGGCTAATTGCATAATTCTCGGGCCGGCGTCCGACTGGATGGTGCCGAAGGCTCCATTGTTCAGCGTCAGATTCGATACGCTGGCCGCGCCTGGAGCTGCTGCCAGGCTGGCATTCAGACGATTCAGAATATTAAACGCCTCGACGCGAAATTCCAGTCTGTGTTTTTCCCGAATTTGAAAGATCCTCGACAGACCCGCGTCGACCTCGAGCATCCCAGGCCCGATCACGTTGTCCGCCCCAAGGTTCCCGTAGGTACCGGTCGCAGGTTGCGAGAACGCAGCCGGATTAAACCAGCAATTCACAGTCCGGTTGGCGCAGTACACATTTGAAAGCACCTGATTGGGGCGCTGGCCAATCAGCTGACTTTGGCCGGTCAACGCGTTGTCGATTCCAGTCACAATATTTACCGTAGGCCCGGTCTGAGCGCTCACGATTGTCGAGAGCTGCCATCCGCTGGCCACAATTCGCAGCCAACGCTCTGAAAATTTTGGCATTTGGCCTACCGCCGACAGATTCAGGATCTGTCGCCGGTCTACAACATAGCAATTGCCGCGGTCTGCCTTCCGGTTTCCAGCTTGCAGGTATGTGACCGCAGTCAGTTCGTCTGCCTGACTATCGCCAATACAGTGCGACCAGGTGTAATTCCCCAATATCGTGAAGTTGTTGCTGAGCCGGTGCTGCACGGAGAGCAGCATCGCATTGTAGCTCTGTGTCCCTCCGTCATCCAGTTGATTGATGTTTGCGAAGTATTGCCCTTGTGCCGGATTCAGCAGATATAACAAACGCCGCTGGTTGGTGTTTGCCGTGGACGAGCACGGGGTGTACGTCTTTCCATTGATCGTGCAGGATGCCCCTGGCATGTAGACAGCGGGATTCTCGTCGTAGACCACCCACATGTGCACCGTCTCATTTCCAAGATAACCGGCCGACAAAAGCCAGCTTCCTCCGATCTGCTTTTGAACGGTCAGATTCCACTGTTGCATATAGGTCGGATTAGGATGCAACGGCATATTCGCGTATGAACCCGCAAGTGCAAAGGTAGCGCTATTCGGAACCTGCAGAGGGAACGGATTTCCTCCGGCGTAGGTGGCCCACGGATTCGAAAAGTTGACGTTGTTAAGCGAGATCGAACTGCCCCAGGGCGGAGAGTTTTGAATCGCATTTGCCCAGAATAACTGCGACAGATCGTAGAATATTCCATACGCCGCCCGAACCGTCATGCGGCCATCCCCGCGGGGATCCCAGACTACTCCCAGGCGGGGCGCAAAGTCGGCTTTTTTGCCGAAATAGCCGCCGCTGGGCAACGTGGAACCGTTCGGGAGTTTATCGCCAGGGAAGAAAACGCCGGCTGGACCATTGGGGTAAACGCTGCTATGGAGGCCCTGCGCGAACCACCCGGGTTCGAAATTGTTTGTTCGGTTAAGTGGCTGGCTTTCCGCGAAGAATGGATCCCATCGAATCCCGGCGTTCAGAGTCAGGTGTGACGTCACTCTCCATGCGTCTTGCACATAGACTCCGGTATAGAGTTGTCTTGGTTGCCAGATCGAGGGATTGCCCTGTTTGAAGGTATCCGCAATTCCCGCAAAGAGGTCCCCGTACCCTAAGCCCGTGGCCTGCCCGGTGAAACCAAACGCGCCGTTTGCATTGACAAACGAAGCGGTGTTCAACTCCGTGTGAATAAAATTCGCGCCGAAGCTGATTTGATGTGCCCCGCGCACCAGGTTGAAGTCTTCGGCAAACTGATAGCCGACTGAAGGGAAAAAGCCTTGTGCCGCGTTCCCACTGCCACCGATAACGGGACCGCCGCTTATGGCGGCTGCCGTATACGGAGGAGTGGATGTTACAACGTACATGTTCACTCCCAGGTCGACGGGAGTGTAAGTGGGTATGCCCACCCGTTGGACAGCGGTCCGGGTAACGTCCGCACGGAACGCGCTGACGGTGCCGGGCCCGATTACCCAGGTGTCGCCGAGCACCGCCGACTGGTCCAGATCGTTACTGGCCATTCCTTGCGAAAGAAGCGGGTTTACCGTAGCATCCGGTGTCGGAATTAAAAGGTGTGTGGCAAAGTAACGCCCGAATATGCTGTGATTGGCGACTTGATAGTCAATCTTCGCCAGTCCCTGGGGTTCGCTCTGGTTATTCGCAAGTCCGTAAGTGATCTTGCCACAGGGATTCGAGGATACGGGAAGGCTGCTGGCCAGCTTAAAACCCGCCGGATTGAACAGCGAGGGCGCAAGCATATTGTTGACGAACGGAGCTGCCAGCGTGATCTGCCTTCCGCCGTTGCATGCCGGCGATGCAAACGCGGTGAAATCTCCGCCGAGCATTGCAGCGGTGGGGTCGAAAGTGATGTTGCTGTTTGGGTCGGATCGCTGAATCGTGTACTGGAAGCCCACGAAGAAAAACAGCTTGTTTTTCTTGATCGGCCCGCCCAGGGTTCCCCCAAACTGATTACGTTTTAACGAGTCCCGTGTTGCCGCAAAGAAGTCCCTGGCGTTGAAGTCTCCGTTGCGGACGAAGTCGAACGCGTTGCCATGGAACTCGTTACCCCCGGACTTGGTCACCACGTTTACGGCGGCAGCCGAATGCTGCCCGTACTGCGCCGGCAGGGCGCTGGTTTCCACTTTGAATTCCTGCAGGGCATCCGGGAACGGCAGCGGCAGATTCAAGTTGCTCATCGGATCGTTATACGTACCGCCATCCATCAGATACGTCATTCCGCCGGACTGCCCGCCAGCGACGGAAATGTTCGCCTCGGGGTAGTTCTTTACTGTATTTATGTCGCGGTTGTAGCCCGTCGCCGCCGCTCCCGCTAGAAAGATCAGCTGCGTTGCCTGGCGTCCGTTGAGCGGAAGATCCACAATCCGCTGCTGATCTACAACTTGCCCTACCCCGGAACTGCGCGTTTCCACCATGGCTGCGTCGGCCTGCACGACAACCTTTTCGTTCACCGAGCCGACCTTTACTGCCACATCTATAGTCGGGTTGCTATCCACTTGAAGGACAATGCCGTCCTGTGTGTAGGGAGCGAACCCTTCCTTACTTATTTCCAATCGATAGGGCCCAACGGGTAAATTGAGCAGAACGTAAGCGCCGTCGGCGCCGGTGGTGACCGTTCGCACCGCTCCCGTTGCAGTCTGTGTCGCTTTAACGATTGCATCGGGGATGCCGAGACCGCTTGGGTCGTGAACTGTGCCTTTGATCTGAGAGGTGGACACAGCCTGTCCCCACGCGACAAGACAAGTGAGCGCAAAGGTGAAAACAAGACGAAAACGAATCCGCATAAATGTCTCCCTGAATAGCAGTGCCATGACCTTCTTCTCCCCTGAAGAGCCAGTCCGCATTTGGTCGGCTGTCCCGATCGGACCAATCGTTAATTCTGGGGCAGCATATCGAATTATTCATTGAAGATCAATGGGCCATAACTCCGGGCCATAACTCCGGGCCGTAACCCCGGGCCGTAATGAGATCGTTTCGCGTCTCGGCGAGGCGGCAAGGCGATTGGGAACGGATGGTAGGCTGCTCTTCCCCTATTAACAATCGCTTTATCTTTTTGGCTCGAAGCTGTATCGCAAGTGGCGGGTTTCTTGACCGCGGTTTGACGGGCGTTATTACTTAATATCGCTATCTATTTTCGACCTGCTCGGCGTCGCTCTAAGTCGGCGCGGACCCGTTCTACCTCCTCCGGGGTCGGAGCACGCTCAATCGTGGGTTTGCCTGATTCCATAACGAGCACACTCATCAACCCCTTCTCCGGGTCCACGAAGTGGATTCTCACCAAGAGCGAACGGTCTTGCGTGGCTGCCGCAGCGCGGGTTTCGAGCCGCTGAAGACGGCGGAACAGGTTACGCATCAATCCTGCCTCGCTTAGTCGATCGCACTCACCGAGTTCGCAGGTGCCCGACGACAGCTTTCAGGTTCCACCCGCTCGATGGTTCCGTGCCCATCGAAATACGTCCAGACACACTTTCCGTTCTCCCACCCCATCCGGCGCATGATCCTGCCCTGCGGGTCCACGATCGAGATGGTGAGTGGTTCACGGGTCGCAATAGACGCTGAAACCTTGGCTTGCGCTTCGAGCCGTTCAAGCCGGCGCGATACGCTGCGGATCAATCTTGCCCTCGCTTTATGGGAAACCTGTCGACGAATCGATCCAGTTCTTCGCTGGTGAACGGGTTGTTCCAGCTTTTCAGGTCGATGAGCTCCGTCAGCAGACCGCCTGCGTAATGCCGC
>JBEKTF010000303.1:0-4497 GCA_049516355.1 Bryobacteraceae bacterium
GAGGGGGAACCCCCTCCCAATAGGCTCGAACTCGCCGCCGACTTCGAGTTCACGGTTGCTTCACGCACTGGATCCCCGGCATGCCCTCTCAAAAGAAGCGCCCTCTTATAATGCGTTATCGAGAATAAGAAAACTGGTTGTCAGCTCACTACTGTCGTCAGCGTTCGTTCAGAACATTGAGGGCCAGGCTCAAAATCAAGCTCCGACCGATCTGCGGCAGGCGAGCCTGGAAGAATTGATGAACATCACTGTGACGTCGGTGTCCAGGAAAGAGCAGAAGCTCTCGCAAGCCGGGGCTGCCGTATTTGTGATCAGTCAGGAGGATATTCGCCGTTCGGGCGCCACCAACCTACCCGACGTGCTGCGCATGGCTCCGCGTGTCAGTGGAGCTCGGATCGATGCAAATACCTGGGCCATCAGCATTCGCCGTTTCAGCAGCCGGTATTCGGACAAGATCCTGGTGCTGATCGACGGGCGTTCGGTATATCAACCGTCGTTCTCAGGCTTTGACTGGGATCAGATCGATGTGCCACTCGAGGACATCGAGCGAATTGAAGTCATCCGAGGGCCGGGCGGGACGGTGTGGGGCGCCAATGCAGTGAATGGCGTGATCAATGTCATCACCATGAGTTCGAAGGCCACGCAAGGCGGTCTTCTTGTCGCTGAAGCGGGATACAAAGAAGCGGGCAGCCTGGCGCAATACGGAGGAAACGCCGGCGCCGCTGGAACCTGGCGGGCTTTCGGCAGGTACTTCAATACGGATTCCTCCGTCAACTCCGCCGGCGGAGCGGCAGCGGATGGCTGGCACGGGGGATCCTGGCAGAACCTTGCCGGCGGCCGGCCGAAGCCTCCACATCCTGCTGGCCGAAGACAACAAGGTCAACCAACTTGTGGCATGTGGAATTCTGGAACGAGCCGGGCATACCGTGGAAGTGGCGCAGGGCGGGGCGGAGGTGTCGCCGATGTTGGCCGCAAAATCATTTGACCTGGTACTGATGGACATCCAGATGCCGGGAATGGACGGGTTTGAGGCGACCGCTGCGATCCGGGAGATGGAAAAACAGAGCGGCGGTCACATGCCGGTAATTGCAATGACTGCGCATGCCACCGCCGGTTACAAGGAGAGGTGCCTTGGGGCCGGGACGGATGGATTCATATCAAAGCCGATCGGGCGCGCCCCGTTGCTGCAAGTCCTGGCCGCGTTTCAGGGCACGCCGCAATAGAAATGCGCATTGCCGCGGCTTACTACGCGGTTTCAGAAATTCACACACGAAGCATTTCAGCGCGACGCGCCGCCGCACGCACGGCATTTCGGTCTGCACCATGGCGTTCAGTCCGCATTCACCGCGAGCCGGCCATCCGGCAAATTAAAACTATGCCAACTGCCGCCGGATTCGAAGTCCGCTTTCCAGTCCCGGACGTAGTCGAAGCTCCCGGCCGAGATTGACTCCCGGCATAAGTCCCTCCAGCGGTGCCGGGACGCCAGGGATGCCGGGTATACTCAGTGAGCCTGTGCCCGTAAAGAAGCCATCGCCTGCTGCTCTCCTCCTGGGCTTTATTCCCTTTATCGGCATGTGCTTCTCGGTCACGTTCTGGGACCGCGTCGATCCCACGATCCTCGGCGTCCCCTTCAATCTCGCCTGGCTTATCGGTTGGATCGGGCTCAGTTCCCTGTGCCTGTGGGCCGCATACCGGGTGGAAGCCGCGCGCAATAAAAAGGATGGTGGCGATCCATGAGTCCCAGGACCGTTTCCCTGACGACGATTATCGCGATCGTCGCGCTGGGCGCGGGTATCGGCTTTCTCGCCGGAGTGCGGCGGAAGATGAACCTGGAACAGTGGACAGTTGGCGGCCGCGCCTTCGGGGCAGTACTGATGTATCTGCTGATGGCCGGCGAGGTTTACACCACGTTCTCCTTTCTGGGAGCCAGTGGCTGGGCCTACTCGCGCGGCGGCCCGACCTTGTACATCATGGGCAACATCACGCTGGCTTACGTAGTCTCATTCTTTATCCTGCCGCAGATCTGGGAGATGGGCCGGAAGTACGGGCTACAGACACAGTCCGATTTCTTCAGCGCGCGCTATGGCAACAAGTATCTGGGAGCATTTGTGTGCGTGGTCGGTATCGCCTTCCTGATTCCTTACCTGCAGCTTCAGCTCACGGGCCTGGGCATCATCGTATCGATCGCCAGTTACGATGGCATCGGCCGCACTCCCGCCATGGTGATTTCGGTTGCGCTGCTCGCCGCATTTGTGATTGCCAACGGCGTCCGCGCTGTGGCCTGGACCAGCGTCCTGAAGGATGTGTTGATGGTCTTTGCGGCGGTCTCCATCGGCATTGGCATACCGTATATCCACTACGGAGGCGTCGGGGCGATGTTCACCGCGCTCGCGCACGCCCGGCCGGCACACCTGACCATGCCCGGCGCCACCACCAATCTGGGCCACACCTGGTACATATCCACGGTCCTTCTGACTTCGCTCGGGTTCTATATGTGGCCGCACACTTTTGCCGCCGCGTTCACCGCCAAAAGCGACGACATCCTGCGCCGTAACGCCGTGGTGATGCCCCTCTATACGATCACGCTTGCCTTTGTCTTTTTCGCCGGCTTTACCGCAGTTCTGGTCGTGCCGGGCCTGCCCAATGGCGACCTCTCGCTGCTGACGATCGTCCGCAGCAGCTTTCCCGCGTGGTTCCTGGGCGTAATCGGCGGCGCCGGCGCTCTTGCCGCCATGGTGCCCGCAGCCATTTTCATTTTGACGGCCGCTACTCTGTTCGCCAAGAATCTCTATCGGCCTGTCTTCGCGCCGGCGATGACGGACGATCAGGTGGCGAAACTGGCGCGCGCCATGGTCGTGGTGCTCAGCCTCGTCAGCCTCTACTTTGCGATCTACAGTTCCACGACGCTGGTATCCCTTTTGCTGTTGGGCTACGCAGGCGTTACCCAGTTCTTCCCGGGCGTGGTGCTGGGTCTCTACTGGAAACGCGTCACGATGCCTGGTGTGTTTGCCGGGATGATTGCCGGGGTCGCGATGGTCGCCTTCCTCATCCTCAGCAATCAGGATCCTTTCTTTGGCTGGAGCGCCGGGTTCGTGGCCCTTTGTCTTAACTTTCTGATTACCGCGATCATGAGCCTGCTGACGCCAATAAGTCTGCCAGATGGGGTCATTCCAGACCACGAATAGGGCGCATAAGAAATTTTTTTGACGATGCCTCTTTTCAAAGTGCGGTCCATGCTGCTAACCTGACAACAGCTCGCCGCGAGACAAACGGGTTTTCCGGGGCAATCCCGGAACCCCTGTGCGGTTCCCACCTTCAGGCTCCACGCGGAGCCGACAATCGACAAATCAATTTTACTTATCAGCTGCGGCTTCTCTTAGCGCGGCAACATAACTTCGTTTCGTTTGCAAAAGGAGCCATCGTGGAGCCTGCAGGACACGTGTGTCATTGTTTTGATTCGCGCACGGCGGACCCTTCGGCCTGTGCGCTCCGAAGGACCGGCGAGTGACGACGCTACCGTTGATGGACAGCCCGCTGCTTTACTCGGCTGCGTCCGCACCGCAGGGGCTCGTTCAGATCGAAACGTCACCGCGCGAACTGATTCCGTCGCGGCCACTGGAAGAAGGGGAACAGTACCGGTTCCACTTCGATATGACGAAGTGCATCGGCTGCAAATGCTGCGTCGTGGCGTGCAATGAACAAAACGGAAATCCGGCCGAACTGAACTGGCGGCGCGTCGGCGAAGTGGAGGGCGGGTATTATCCGAATACACAGCGCCACTATCTCTCGATGGGCTGCAACCATTGCGTCGAGCCCTCCTGCATGATCGGGTGCCCGGTCGAGGCTTATACGAAGGACCCGATCACGGGCGTGGTGGTACACAGCGCCGAAGCCTGCATCGGCTGCCAATACTGCACGTGGAACTGCTCGTACGGCGTGCCACAGTACAACCCGGAGCGGGGCGTGGTCGGCAAGTGCGACATGTGCCACAACCGGTTGAGCGACGATATGGCTCCCGCCTGCGTGGCCGCCTGCCCGGAAGGCGCCATCGCGATCGAGATCGTGAACATCGCGGAGTGGCGGCGCGATTATCTTTCGGCAAACGCGCCGGGATTGCCTTCCGCTGACGACAGCATTTCGACAACCCGCGTCACACTGCCGGAGAATCTGGTTCCCGATCTGGGCCGCGTGGATACGAACCGCGTGGAGCCGGAGCACCCTCACTGGCCGCTCGTGTTCATGCTGGTATTGACGCAGATGTGCGTCGGGGCATTCATCGCGCTCTGGCTGCTTGGCTTTAACCGGACCGGAACGGATCTGAAGGTTGCCGCGCTGGCATCGCTCGTGCTGGCAGGGATCAGCCTGGGGGCTTCGACGCTGCACCTCGGGCGGCCGATTCACGCATGGAAAGCGATGCGCGGTTTACGGCGTTCGTGGTTGAGCCGCGAAGTGCTGACACTCTCTCTGTTTGCGGGCGCGGCGGGCGCGTTCGCGGGC
>JBEKTF010000304.1:0-4362 GCA_049516355.1 Bryobacteraceae bacterium
AGAACGTCATTGGACATGCAGCAATGATGACCATGGGCGATATGGTCGACGCGCAGGATCTGCCTCCGTACCTGCAGGCTTCTTCGGAACACGCCGACCCGGCGACCGAGTCCGTGCCCGCCGGCACGCTCGCCGAAGTGGAACGCGCACATATCATCCGCGTTCTTCGAGAAACCGGTGGCGTGGTCAGCACTGCCGCTACCCGCCTCGGCGTACCGCGCACGACATTGAACGCCTTGATGCGGAAGCTGAAGATCTCGCGCAAAGATCTTTAACCTATGCCGATCGGAATGATGCGGTTCGGCGAGCCTGGAAATATGGTCATTCTGCTCGCTGCTTCCTGCGCTCTCTTCGCTCAAAATGACGTGAATTCTCAGGATCTTTCCACCGCACCGGACGTTCGCCGGATCGTGGACTTATCGGTCACGGCGACACAGCGGCACTGGCGGGCGTGGGTTCTGTACAGCTATCTCGAACGCGACGAAAACCGGCGTTTGGATCCGGTCGGGCACGTGAAGTCGGAGGAGGTGGATGTCTTAAGAGCGATGCTGGTCAATGGTATTCATTTCGAGCAACTCGTGGAGCGCAATGGGCGGCCGCCTTCGGCCTCGGAGCAACGGAAGCAGAACGAGGAAATTGAGAAGTTGAAGCGGAAAACTCCGGAGCAGCGGGCCGAGCTGCTGCGCAAGGAGGAGGAAGAGAACACGTCGCTCGTCGGGGAAGTTCCCATGGCCTTCGACTTCCAGTTGGCGGGCGAAGACGTGGTCAACGGCAGGCCAACCTGGGTACTTCAGGCGGCGCCGCACCCCGGGTATCAAGCGAAGGGCAAGTACGGCAGGATGTTCTCCAAAGTCGCGGGCAAGCTCTGGGTCGACAAGCAGGATTTCGGGTGGGTCAAGGTTGACGGATATGTGATCCAGCCGTTCTCGATGGGATTATTTCTGGCGCGCGTGCTGCGCGGCTCGCACATTACGATGGAACAGACGGACGTCGAAAAGGGACTCTGGTTGCCGGAACACATCGAAGTGCGAGCGGCGGCGAAAATTTTTTTCATAATGAGTCTCGTGATCGACCGGGTCCTGACTTACTCGGAATACCTGCCGCCTCAAGCAGACGTTCCGCCTGAAGTGCGTGGCGCACCATTCGCGGAAACGGGTGTCGAGAAGAGTCTCGACACGGCACGCTGAGAGCGTGCGCCACGTCCGCTCTGGAACAAACGTCAAACCTCCTGGAAGCTGACCGCCTGAAACGCGGTGGGATTGACTGGCGCGAGGCTTGCCCCGCACCGGCCCCGGCAAGCTCTCCATCACTTCGCTATTCCTTAGTGTCCCCGGGCCGAATACCGGTTCAGCAGAGCGATCAGTTTCGCAGCCGCCGGCGGAGGATGAACTCCCGTCGTCACGATAGCCCGGTTCTCCAGCCTGCTGCCGTATAACGTGGCGTTATCATCGAGGTCCTGCCGCAGAGTGGCGCCTTCCAGCGCAATGCCTGCGAACAGCCCCTGCGATCGCGACCACGAAAGAATATCAGCGTGCATCTGAGCGTCGGTTTGAGCCGTTGCCGTGCGTCCTACCGGGCCCGCCGCAACGGAGCCTTCCGCGCCCAGAGTGAACTTGCTGGAGAGCAATTTGTCCGCTCCCCGCGCATTCATCACGAGCATGATCAAGTCCGTCGAAGAGCCGCCGATCTGGAAGCCAAAACTCCCACCCTCGATGCGGACAGTACCTGGCGCGGACCAGCCGATTCCGTTCTTGTTTCGACAGGACAAGTACCCCTTCCCGTATTTCCCGCCGAAGATGAAAGCTCCTGTCTTGAGGTCAGGCACAATCACGATGCAGTGCGCGTTCTCGAGCAGTTCCTGCGGGATGCCCTTATCCGGCGCCGACATGACTTCTGAGAATACAGCCGCGGCCCCATCGAGCCGATTTACCGGCTCGCTGTTTTTAGCGAGCAATGGCGTTAGAGCCAATACAGCCACCATCGTTAATCTCATGTTTCACCTTTTCCAGCCGACCGCGCTCCCGCCAGGGAGCTTTGGCGACTATCTTCCTGGTTGCACGAGTAGTGCCAGGTTTTCCCGACGACATAAGCCGAACGACATAAGGGCCGGGAATATGGCCAATAACGGTCCTGGCTTATTCAAACACGTCGCCAACCATGGCGCGGGTGTGCTTTAACCGAGTGACCACCAGCGGCCGAAATGCGGCAATACCCGCAACTGATCGGAAAGCGGCGCAAGATGTATTGCCGCTCGAGGCGCGTGTGCGGTGGGTCGGCTTCCGGATTTTAAACCTTCTTAAGGTTGGGGAGCGAGCCCACCCGTTTTGGGCATGCGCGTGCAACGAAAAGAATCGGATCGACTCTTTCAAGAGAGAACAGGTAAAGGAGAACGGGAAAATGCTCTGGACAATCTTTGTAATTCTGCTGGTGATGTGGCTATTAGGACTCGTCACATCGTACACGCTGGGAGGTTTTATTCACCTCCTGCTGGTCCTTGCAGTCGTTGTCCTGGTCATCAACCTGATACAGGGACGCAGGGTCGTTTAAGGATACTCGAAAGCGACATCCCGGAAATGTAGATTAGATGCGGCTCCTGGCAGGCTGCTGAAAGAGTCCCTCACACGACAAAAGACGCAGGCGAAAACGCCTACTCCACGACGAAAAATCAATGTCCTGCCAGCCGCTTTTTCAACAGCCTGCTAAATCTCGTATGTGAAAGCTTCGACGGCCTGTTGCTTCTGACGCGCCGCATCGACCTTGCCGCACACCATCGCCAGCGTTGTCGAATCCAGTATCAGTGAGATTGCGTCGCGAACTTCGCGCATGACGATCCTGGTTCCGCAGGTTTCGATGTCGACGCATTCGTCGCACTTGCGGAAGCGAGTTTCGCTTGCGCAGGGCAGGGGCGCCAGCGGGCCTTCGACCATGCGAATTACGGACCCGATGGTGATCTCATCCGGTGGCCGTACGAGAGTGTATCCGCCCCCCTTGCCCTTCTTGCTCTCGACCAGGCCGGTGGACTTCAGAGAGAGCAGAATCTGTTCGAGAAACTTCTTCGGGATCGCTTCTTCCTCGGCCAGGCGAGCGATCAGGGTCGGCCCCTGACCATAATCGCGGGCGAGAGCGTAGAGGGCGCGGAGGCAGTACTGCGTCCGTTTAGACAACTGTCGCATTACAGTCCCTCAGTTTGTCATAAGCCGGTTGGCGGCCGCGATTGCCGGGTTCAGCGGGCGCTTTTCAATTCCGCCTGCAACTGCCGGAAGGCGGAATCTTCGAAAGCGGTCTTGATGCGTTCACGCCCGTCGCTGCGCGGATCGCCGGGGTGCGGCCCGTCCATTTTGAGGCAGCGTCCCAGCATGATCGTGGCCTCCGAATCGTTGGAGGCGCGGTCGAGGGCGGCGCGGAAATTGTCGGCCGCGAGCGCGAATTTCCCCTGCTTCCAAAGCGAGTAGCCCACGTTGAACCAATAATCAGGATCCGCCTGGTCGCCTTCGAGCGCCTTGTTGAAATTTTCCGTGGCCGAAGGATCGTTCTTGCGGGACAGGGCTGCGCCGAGGTTGTTGAAAACCTCGTTCAGGGGAATCTCATCGAGCACCATCCGGAACTGGTCGATCGCGCCGTCAAAATCGCTTTGGTAATACTTGCAGATGCCGCGCAGAAAGGCGGCTTCGAGAAAGTGCGAATCGCCTTTTGATACTTTCGCGAGCCATTGGCCGGCGGTTTTGTAATCTTTTTTGGCGAATAGCATGCGCCCGAGCTGAAAGTTCGGCTGCGAGAAATGGTCGTCCAGGCGAGCCGCCTGGGTAAACAATTTCATCTTCTGATCGTCGTTGGATGCCATGAGGCCACGCACATAGTTTTCCATCGCGTCCACCCGGACGGGGGCGCGATCGTGGAAAAATGCATCTTCCGAAGGCGCGCTGCCGGGCGCGAGCTGGCGCAGGAGCAGCCATGCCAGTTTCGTCTCCATCTGGCTGAGATTTTCGAGAGGGCCTCCTTCGGAAAACTCGGGGCCTTCGCGGAGCTTTTTCAGATCGATGACGCGGACCACGAGGCGGAGATTCGCCTTGAGGTTGGTGGGGGCGTCGGCTTCCGCCACGCGCAATTCGCCGAAAACGATCTGGCCGGCGTCGAGCGTTTCGCCGATCTTCAGGACCGATGCTTTGGTCAGAATGACGCCGGTGCGCAGAGAGAGGCGGTGGTAGGCTTCTTCGCGGTCCTCACGCGGGAGAACCAGCAGTCCGCTGATGCTGAGAGCTTCGTGGATGGTTTCAGCGACGCTTTCGCCGATCCAGTCCAGATTTGCCGACTTGCTTTCGTCGAGATTAAAGAGCGGGAGGACGGCGACGGTGTCGGCGGCCC
>JBEKTF010000305.1:0-4355 GCA_049516355.1 Bryobacteraceae bacterium
TGTTGAGGAGGAATTGGCTGCCCAGCCGGCGGAGCCGCTTGCGAAGGCGGCGGGGGCGGTTGCAAGGGCGGTTGTTGTTGCGAAAAGAGAAATGAGCCCGAACTCGGAAGAAGTAATACGAGGCAGGCGGATATCGCCAGCCACGTACGGCGTTGTGTCGGCACGGTTACCTCGTTATTCAACTATCCGTTAAGCAATCCGATCTCCATTTACGCAGCAACACGCGCCGGTCGCACAAATGGATTGAAATGGTTATACTCAGCCAACCGGGAGGAATTATGAAACTGTTCCTGACGCTGGCACTGGCTGCTACCGGTTTCGCCGAAACCCACCGGTTTGAGCCCACAAAGTTCTACAACACCTTCTCCGGCGCTCACGAGCCAGGGCTTCGTATCAAGCCTGGCGACCACGTGATTACGTCCACAATCGACGCGCGAGGCGTTGACTCCGCTGGCACACAGCGTGGCCAGGGACCCAATCCGGAGACAGGCCCGTTCTTCATCGAAGGCGCCGAGCCCGGGGACACGCTCGTGGTCCATTTGTTGCGTCTGGAGACCAACCGCGCCACCGGCTTCTCTGCATCCCTGCTGGCGCCATACACCGCCGACCCCGGCTTTTTACGCCTCGAGGCATCGCGCGAGCCGAAGCAGGCGACGTGGCAAATCGATAAACAAAAAGGAATCGCCTATATGGATCCGGGCGATTTCAAAGGACCGCGCATCGAGTTGCCCCTGCGGCCCATGCTGGGCTGCATCGCCACCGCACCGCCCAACAAGGCCGCCATCCCCACCAGTTTTCCCGACAACTTCGGCGGCAACATGGATTACAACGGCATGGGCGCCGGCGCCACTGTGATGCTGCCCGTGTTCGAGCCGGGCGCGCTGTTCTTTCTGGGCGACGGCCATGCGCGGCAAGGCGATGGCGAAGTGCTTAGCAGCGCCATTGAGACGTCGCTCGATGTTGAATTTTCCGTGGACCTGATCAAACGGAAAAAGATCAACTGGCCGCGCCTCGAAAACCAGGACTTCATCATGGTGCTTGGCAGTTCCCGAGCCCTCAATGAAGCCTTGCAGCACGCCACTACCGAGCTGATGCGCTGGCTCATGGAGAGTTACGGGTTCGATGAACGCGGCGCCAGCCTCCTGCTTGGCCAGGGGATGGAGTACGAGATCTCGAACGTAGTAGATCCGGAGTTTACGATCGTGGCGAAAATGCGCAAACAATACCTCGGACCACCGCGATAGTGTGATTTCCGAGCCGCGCGTGTCAACAAGCGGTAACGAAATTCCGTGCTAGAATCGGCGCACTGGATATTGGATATGGCGGATTCCGCGTATCTCGCAACCCCCGCGATCCGGGATTCCGGTGTGGTCCTGGATTCTCCCCGGCACACCGCGATGGTCCGCGTCACCCACTGGGTCAATACGCTCAGTTTTTTCGGCCTGCTTGTGAGTGGTATCGCGATCATCCTGGCTCATCCTCGTTTTTATTGGGGCGAAACGGGCGGCGTGGGAGGGCCTTCTCTCTTCGATTTGCCGCTCCCGTTCGTGCTGGTGGGTCAAACCGGATGGGGACGTTACCTGCACTTTCAGTCCGCCTGGATTTTCGTACTAACCGGTTTGCCGTATGTAATATCCGGAACCATCACGCGGCACTTTCGCAAGGATTTTTCGAGCTATAACGTGATTCAGCGCCTCACGTATCTGGGGGTTATTTTCGTGTTAGCTCCTCTTATGATCTGGACGGGCCTCGCGATGTCACCCGCCATCACGTCGGTTTTCCCCGGAATTGTAACGGTTTTCGGCGGCCAGCAATCCGCGCGCACCATTCACTTCTTCGCCGCCGATCTCCTCGTCGCATTTCTTTTCGTCCACATCGCTATGGTTTGGCGCGCCGGTTTCAAGAACCGCGTGCGGGCCATGATTACGGGCCACAATTATGAGTGAACTCGCTACCCGCCGCAAATTGATTACGAAAGGTCTTGCGGCCGCGGCAGGCGCCTCCGGGTTGGCAGTCGCAGCGCGCCTCGCCGATCGCTATGGATTGATCCCGCCCGACCACGGAGGCATCTACGGCCTTGGCGAAACGCTGACTTATGCGTCCCAGCGGCTCCTGATGGCGCACAATCCACTGGCCCGCGAGTTCAACCGGAGCGACATTTCAAAGGTTTTCCCGGTCAGCGGCGAGCCTCCGGAAAACGAAATGTACGAACGCCTCCTCGGTGACGGTTTTGCCCAATGGCGTCTCAAAGTCGACGGCCTGGTCGCTCGCCCCGCTTCCTTTTCGCTGGAGGAACTAAAGCGGCATCCTTCCCGCACCCAGATTACGCACCAGGCTTGCGAAGAAGGCTGGTCTTTCATAGCCGAATGGACCGGACTACCCGTTTCTTATTTACTGAATCTGGTGGGAGTGCTTCCCAAGGCAAAGTATGTCGTATTCTTTCCCTTCGATACTTCCTGGGAAAGCCTGGACATGCAGGACGCATTGCATCCACAAACCTTACTTGCCTACGCGGTCAACGGCCAGGAGCTCCCGACGCGGCATGGCGCGCCGATTCGCCTGCGCGTCGCCCGCCAGCTGGGGTACAAGAGCGTCAAGTACCTTTCCCACATCACCGTCACCGACACGCTGAAAAACATCGGCAAGGGTCTCGGCTCCTCCTCTCCGGAGGTCGGCTATTCGTGGTACGCGGGCATCTGACAGGTCGCAGAAGCATCCTCATCCGGGGTGTATACTTACCGACGATTGGAGGGCGCATGCCAAACTACGCGCTTGCAGTTTCAGGAGTCCTGGCACTCATAACATTCTCATCGGCCGCCGCGCAACAGGACGTCGCCCGGGCCAGCAACATGAACCTGGTCGGCTATAACGACCTTCAGGCACGCAGCGCCTACCAGCCCGTAAGCCAAAAACAAGGCGCGCGCTGGATCGCATACATCGGCCACCACGGGGGCGAGCAACCTAACCCCATGACCGGCAAGGTGGAGCCGAACGGTACGTCTGTCGTCGATGTCACCGATCCCAAGGCGCCCAAATACCTCGCGCACATTCCCGGCGAAGGAAAAGAACACACCGGGGAGAGCGGCGGCGCGTCGATGGTGCGCGTCTGCAGCGGTAACGATCTCCCGCACGGCGTGAAAAACAAGTACTACATGCTCCGCGCCTACGGCAACAGCGCGCACGAAATGTGGGACGTTACAGACCCGGCCAAACCCAGCCGCATGAACGTGATTGTCAGCGGCCTTCGCGACACGCACAAGAGCTGGTGGGAATGCGACACCGGCATCGCGTACCTCGTCTCCGGCGTCGTCGGATGGCGCGTGCCCCGCATGGCGCAGATCTATGATCTGAGCGATCCGGCCAAACCGGTATTCATTCGGAACTTCGGTCTCCCGGGTCAGCAGCCTGGCGCCAAAGGCCCGACGCCCGAGAGCCTGCACGGCCCTGTTTCCACCGGTCCGAAAGGCAATCGTGTCTACTTCGCCTACGGCAATGCGCGCGCCGGCGTTATCGAGATCGTCGATCGGCAAAAACTCTTGACGGGGCCGAAGGAAGCCACCGACGAGAACCTGCGTTACCCGATCATCGCGAAGGTCGATTTGCCGTCCGACGTGGGCGATCACAACATTTTCCCGATGCTTCAAATGCAACTCTCCGAGTTCGCCAAACAGAAGAGCGGCAAGCTGAAGGATTTCCTCGCGGTCATCGGCGAGACCACCCCGAATGAATGCCAGGAAAGCCGGCAGATGATGCGGATATTCGATGCAACCGACGAGGCGACGCCCATGGGCGTGTCGACCTGGACGGTCCCGGAAGATAGCGGCAACTTCTGCACGGCCGGCGGACGCTTCGGCACGCATTCCACGAACGAGAACTTCACGCCGATTTACTACAATCGCGTGCTGTTCATCGCTCATTTCAACGCCGGCGTACGCGCCGTCGACGTTCGCGATCCCTACAAGCCGAAGGAAATCGGCTATTACATCCCGGCTATCACCGACAAGACCGACAAACGCTGCGTCGGCCAGGGCGCGGATGAGCATTGCAAGGTCGCGATCCAGACCAACAACGTCGAAGTGGACGACCGGGGCTACATCTACGCCGTCGACCGCGCTAACACCGGGATGCACATCCTGGAGCTCACCGGCCCGGCGCGCCAGGTGGCAAACTTCCCCCGGTAGTCGCAAAGGGCGCTGTCCCGCGCCACCACCAAATCGAACTTTCCGCAGCGGCGGCGCGGACGCGACCCGTTTCGCGCGTGTTCCTCCAAAAGCGCAAAGGGCGCTGTCCCGCGCCATCACCAAATCGAACTTTCCGCAGCGGTGGCGCGGACGCGACCCGTTTTGCGCGTGTTC
>JBEKTF010000306.1:0-4114 GCA_049516355.1 Bryobacteraceae bacterium
TTGAAGTAACCGCGCAGCAATTCGAGCGAGGGATCCGTCCGCGGGACATTCGGCCACCAGTAGACACCGCGTCGCCCGTAGTGGCGTACGGCCGCATCCAGCATTGCGGGCAAGGCTTCCGCCGCGAGTTCCGGAACAACAACCGGCGGCTGGTAGTCCGCGCGGGCGATCGGCGCAACCTGCCGGAAGTACATCCCGCGGGCGTCCGTCCGGGTGCGCGATAAAGGAAGCACTCCAATCAGCCGGTCTCCTTCCCGCGCCGTGATCACGGCAATCTTTTCGGGAGCGAAAGCGTCAATCCAGGCCAGATGCCACGCGGGTTGTGAGAAGGCGGCGCTGAAGCCTTCAGCGCTTCTGAAGCCTGCAATCAGCAGAGAGGGTGGATATTCTCAAGGCAGATACAGCGCGGCCGAGGGCCGGTCAATTACCTATGTGCACACACTGGAAAAATGGGGATAGTGGATACAGCGCGGTGAAATTCTCACGGAATAACCCGGCCAGGTTGTACGGCCGGTCCGGGCACTTTGGATATGATGGTTCTTCTTGGGCCGAGTGCCGGATGCCGCCGTTTACGGGCCAGGGCTGAGGTCAATTACGAACGATGAGCCCGAGTCAGTATGAAGAACAACGAAAACTGGATGCGAGGTTTGCCGGCGGGCTTGCCTGGACAGCCGGAGCGAAATGGGCGACTCAAATTCTCACTTGGGGGTCCACGCTTGTCATCGCCCGGATTCTCTTCCCTGCCGACGTAGGTATCGCGGAAATAGCAGGAATCTTTACAAGTATTACTAACGTATTGGCTGAGTTTGGCATTGGAACGGCGGTACTGCACATGCCGGACCTCAATCGCAGGACACTGGATCAGTTGCATCTGTTCTCGTTTCTCCTGTGCACTGGGATTTTTGGCTTGGCCGTGCTGGGTGCGCCGCTGCTTGCGATGTTCTTTCGGAGCGACCACGTCGCGTTCTTTGCCGCCAATAACGTGTGTTTTTTGCTCACGGGAATGCAAGCGGTGCCGTTCGGTCTGTTACAGCGCGATATGGACTATCGGCGACTTTCCCTTGTAGAAGCTTTGACCGTCTCGGTGCAGGCCGTAGTAACGGTTCTGGCGGCGTTGGCGGGATTAAGGTTCTGGTCCTTGTTCGCAGGCGGTTTGGCGGGGAGGATAGCGGCAACCGCGCTGATATGTTACTGGAAGCGTCTGTCCTTCGCATGGCCCCGGTGGGCGGACATTCGCAGACCGGTCGAAATGGGACGTCACGTCGCGATCAGCCGCGTTACGTCGGCCGCCTGTGGAATGGCGGATTCAATTATAGTCGGCCGAATGCTGGGCGAATCGGCACTGGGAACTTACCGGATGGCGATGAACCTGGCCAGTGCCCCGGCGGAAAAGATCAGCAGCTTGATAATGCGGACCGCATCGCCGCTGTTCGCCAATGTGATGGACGACGTGCCCCTTGTGCGGCGCTACTACCTGATCATTGCTGAATTCCTCAGCCTCTCCGTCATGCCACTCATGCTGGGTCTGGTGATGGTGGCACCGCAGGCAGTCCTGGTTGTACTGGGGCCCAGGTGGGTGGCGGCCACGGCTCCTTTGCAATGGCTGGGGCTGTTCATGATCGTGCGCGTGCTGGGCGTTCTGGCGGAGCAGGTACTTGTCTCGCAGCGTCTGACGAGATTCACAATGCGAATCTCCATCGTTAATTTCGTGGTGATGATCACGGCCTTCATCGTTGCCGCCCACTGGAAAGGTTCGACTGGCGTGGCTGCGGCGTGGATCGTGTTGTCTCCGGTCACAATTCTTCCCCTGTTGATCATCCTTTTGCACAAGATAACTTTGCCGGTCCGTCAGTATGCCGCGGCGCTGCTGCCTGCGGTGGCCGGATCGGCCGTCATGGGGCTTGCCATCTGGATACTCAACCGTCAGCTATCGTCTCTGCATTTGGCGGTCCAGGTCAGCCTTCCCGTGCTGGTGGCCGCCGGCGGGCTGGTGTATGCGGGTTTCATCCTTTCCTTGTTCCGGGGGAGAATCGTGCGCTATACGAACTTTCTTTCGAATCTCAGGAGAGGGAAGGAGAACCCGGTGCCGGCAGCCCCGTAACAGCACGGGATATTTTTCGCTTCCGGCAGCGAATATTTCCTCAACGGCACGCTACCCGTTTTGGCGACACTCAGGAATGCCTTCCAGTGGGCACTTGGAAAAGTGGGTCTCAGACTCGCGCACTTGCCCACGGGCAGATCGGAATACGACTACGTCTACCCTTTCGCGAATTACGCGCCGTGGAATTCGGATTCCGCCTTCTTATCCGCTTACGAATCGATTCGACGCAATACGCTCGTCGATATCTATCGCTGTTGGAAGCTCTGGTCGCTGGTAAACCGAACGGAAAAACTGGGTGGCGGGATACTAGACGTCGGCGTCTGGCGAGGCGGAACCGGCGCTCTAGTGGCGAAGAGAGCTCAGCTCGGCGCTGTTAAGAGTCCGGTGTATTTGTGCGATACGTTCGAAGGCGTCGTAAAGGCCGGATCGCACGACACGGTCTATAAGGGCGGCGAACATGCCGCTACGTCGCAGCCTGTCGTCGAAGACCTGGTTCGAACCTTGAAGCTGGAAAACGTTCGGATATTAAAAGGCATTTTCCCAGACGAAACCGCGCACCTGGTCGACCCTGGCGCGCGATTCAGATTGTGCCACATCGACGTGGACGTCTATTCCTCCGCGCGGGACGTGATGACCTGGATCTGGGATCGGATGGTTCCCGGTGGCATCGTCGTTTACGACGACTACGGATTCAGTGCATGCGAGGGCATCACGAGGTACGTCAATGAGCAGGTGGGCCAAACCGATCGACTGGTGCTGCATAATCTGAACGGGCGCGCAATCGTAATCAAGACTTCAGCCCTCGCCGCTGAAATCGCTATATCTTGACCGCCAGGCGGCCAGTGTCGTCAATACGGCTCAGGAAGAGCGCCGGAGCATGATTCGCCAGGAATTCATCGGTCGCTCTCCGGGCTCCCTGCCAATCCCCGTAATCGTCGATGATGAGAATGCCTCCGGGCGACAGGCGCGGAAAAAGATGTTCGAGTTCATGGCGCGTGGACTCGTACCAGTCGGTATCCATACGCAGCAGCGCGATTGATTCGGGAGCCTGCGAGGGAATCGTCTCTTCGACCTTACCCCGGATGAAGTGTACGCGCGCCGCTGCTCTCAGCGGACTCGATGGGGAACGGTGGCAGCGGTTTGCAGCCGAATCCTGGCTAAAGTAGGCGCACCGGAAAAACGGGATCAGGCCTTCTTTTTTATTTTTTGCAGCCAGGTTTTCGCCCGCACATAGTAGCCCGCCAGCTTCTGTTTGACATATGGTTTGCCGCGGGTAAACCAATAATAAGAGGGAGCCCACTCATGAAAGCCGGCGTGAAAGGTGACCACTTCCATCGAATCGTTCGCCCATAGGTTCTTATAAGGTTCTTCGCCGAGCAGGAAGTCGACTCCGTTCCAGCTCTGGCGGCACGCCTCTTCGACGACCATGCCGACGTGGATCTTGCTTGGGGAATAGACTCCGAACTCCGTGCGGTAGGACGGCCGATACCATTGCAGCCAGTTCCCGGAAAAGAATCCGAACTGGTAACTGACGTCGATATCGCCGCAGCGGACTGTTGAAAAATGCAGGCCCTTGCCCCAAAGATGGCGGAGAATCGCCCGGAAATGGGCCTGTTGCCCGGGTGTCTGGAACATGCCGGGGAAGCCCTGTGACAGCCATTTTTCGTCATGCACGCGGAAGAACTCGGTGAGCACCGGCTCCGCTTCGTCGATGCTTGAGGGTTGCCAGAGCGAAACAGGGCCTTTCTCGGCGGCGAGCCGTTTTCGTTGCCGCTGAATGTCCCTCCTGTGGCTTGAAGGCCAATCCCGCTCAACCGATTCGAAGCTTCTGCCATCCAGACGCAGGCGCGGCGCGGTTTCCGTCGACTCAACCCACGGCATCCGGCGCGACTTGAAGTAACCGCGCAGCAATTCGAGCGAGGGATCCGTCCGCGGGACATTCGGCCACCAGTAGACACCGCGTCGCCCGTAGTGGCGTACGGCCGCATCCAGCATTGCGGGCAAGGCTTCCGC
>JBEKTF010000307.1:0-4046 GCA_049516355.1 Bryobacteraceae bacterium
ATCTACAAGTGGCTGGCCACCTGGAACGGTGAACCCACCCCGTTTGTCTGGAAGGCCTCGGCCGACGTCATTCTCGACAAGGTCCGGCGTTGTAAAGAATTATCTGAGACAGGAGACTAGATTAGCCGCTGAGGGGAAGCAAGAAGTTTGCGAACAGGTTTAAAGAAGAAAGAGAGAAGAGATGGCTTCCCGATCTGAGTTGTGGACGGAATGCGCGTATTCCAGGCGCTATTCGCTTCTCGATCAAGTAGACTGGACTGAATCGACAAGTCGAGGAAAACCTGACTTTAATGAGCGTGAAGTTGAATACCCGCCACGTGGGCGACGTAACCGTTATTGATGTTTCGGGCCGGATTACTCTCGGCGAAGGATCGAGCGCGATGCGTCACGAAATGCTCAGCCTGACAACCAGCGGAACCAAGAAGATCCTGCTGAATCTGGGAGATGTTTCTTATATCGACAGCTCCGGTATCGGCGAACTGGTTGATGGCTTGACGTCGGTGGCGAAAGTCGGCGGCACGATGAAACTGCTGAACCCGACCAAGCGCGTGAAGGACCTTCTGCGGATGACCAATCTCAACACCATTTTTGAGGTCCATGAGGATGAGGCACACGCAGTGCGGAGCTTCGAGTAGCCGGCGAAGCGGCTTTCGGATTACAAGAATTTCCAACCGGGTGAGGATCTGAATAGTGGACGAACGGAGCGTCTTTCGTTCCCTATCTGTCCGCCGGGCCAAACTTCACACAAGCGGACTTCGGGCCAATGGAACTTCCGGATGGCGCGTCATGCATCCCGCACGGGTGATTTTCAGATCGAGGGCGCATCTTCATCCGATGCCCACAGCGGAAATAGCGGTGACGGCTCCCAGGAACAGGCAAAGACACCAGGCGGGAGTCCGAATCCGCGCTCTGCGTTTGGCGCGTTCAGGCCGAATGTTGCTCCATGCGGGCTGCCGCAGAGGCCTCTCGACGGTCAAATTCCGCGCGGGCGCGTTCGATTGCGCCCCGATTGTTGCCTGCCCAATTTGCAAGTTCCGTGACGGTCTTGAGGAGTGTCTTGCCAAGTGGGCTGAGAGCGTAATCGACACGCGGAGGGACAGTCGGGAAGACTGTTCGCACCACAAGGCCATCTCGTTCCAGTCCGCGAAGCGTGTGCGTGAGCATTCGCTGCGAGATGCCCTGAACCATTCGTTTGAGCTCGTTGATTCGGCCAGAATCCGGGTGCGCCGTAAGGTTCAGAAACTTGTGGCTGGATCGTAGGGCTTGGCTGGAGCAAACTCCCCGGCAATAGCACGCTCGTGTAATTCCCACGGGGACGCTCCGGCCTTACGAGCCGCCACCAGTTTGTCCGGGTCGATCTGCGCGGGTCTGCCCGCCTGTCCCGTTCTAAGGTATTCCGTTGCCGTCCATGGGCTGCCGTAGTTGTAGAAGAACATTTCGACGACGTTCCGGTCAGGGTCCTCATAGTAGAGGGATATCCCCGGCCCGTGGTCAGCGGCCCATAGCAGCGGTATGCCCAAGTCCTTGAGACGTACATAGGTTCCCAGCAGATCGTCGATGCTCATGCACTCGAAGGCGACGTGCTGCAGTCCGGTATGGTGCCGCCTATCCGAATCAGTTGTGGCCTTGGGTATTTCAAAGAACACGATCCGATGATCCATTTCATCGTTGCTGATGAACGCCAAGGCCGAAAAGGGCGGACCTTGATGTGTCATGCGCGCGATTGCCGGAATTTTCGAGCGATGATTGACGGTCATGCCCAGCACCTTTCGGTACCATTCGACCATCGGGTCGAGGTCGGCTGTAATCAGCCCATAGTGATGCAGTTTCGGATGGACAATTGTTTCCGTATTCATTTGAGTTTCTCCTTTTGTGCGGGACTCCTCGATTGGGGCTGCCTGGCTCGATCCGCTAGCTCCGATTCCGTGCCTCGTGCTGCGGTCAAGAACTTGACTCCCTTCCTCAAGTCCCATATAGTTTAATGGAAAGTATCTTATTTTTGCAGCCAGTTTTATCTTAAAATTGCAGCCATCGCATGTCAAGAGGAAATTTGATCAGGAACACAAAAAGTTCTGAGATACGACGGAATCTGGGAGATCTCGCAAGAAAGTTCAGCACGCAGACGGTTTTCCTGCATGAGGCGATCGCCCAGACCGCCGGATTGAACGCCACCGATACCAGGTGCCTCAGCCTGATCCGGTTTCATCCCGACGGTCTGGTGACGGCTGGCTGGCTTTCGCACATGGCCGGTCTGACGACGGGAGCCATCACACACATACTCGACCGGCTGGAAAAGCGGGGATTTATTGAGCGGGTCCGCGACACCGAGGACCGGCGGAAGGTCTTCGTTCGCTTCCGGCCGGAGAGTTTCGCCGAACTTGAGTCGCAATACGAAGCCCTTGGCAGGTCATATCGAAGCGTGATCGAGCGCTACAGCGACAGCGAACTGATGCTGATTACCGATTATCTGGAGAAGATGTCTGAAATGACTGAGCGGCTGATGGCAGATACAATCGCCGCCCGAAGCAGCGAGTGAAAATGTTGGTTCCGGGGTGATTTGTCCTCCCGGCGTGTGCCAGGCGCGGTCAACAGTCCACCGTGATTACTGGTTAAACGCCCTTCAGTGCGCCGAATCGACCCCGACGTTCTGCGGACGTGCGGCGTCACACTCCCGTGATACGGCGTTCGCGTCCATCACGGCGGTACCGAGCCCGCCATGAGGATGATCTCCGCGAAGCGGACTTCTGGCTCGCGGCGGTAACCCCATAACTTCCGAGCCGCGCGTCATCCGGACGCAATCGGCTCTCCGGCTCTCCGATGTATCGTTCTGTTTACGCGTGTTTGAAAAACATTCCACGGGTCAAACCGTGTATCTTGGTGGCGAAACCGATCAGTGCGGTCCCATCGAAGACAAGGTCCAGGCCGATCGCGAATCCGATGAACCAGACGCTAACAACCGGCCACTGGGCCAGCAGCGTGACCCCCAGGGCTACCGAGACAATCCCGGAAAAGACGGCCCAGCCCCATCGGGGAAACTTCGCCACGCCGAAGCCGATCGCGCGGAACATTCCGCCCACAATAAAGAAGGAGGCCAGAACCAGGGTGAGGCTCTCTGCTCCGGTAAGCGGATACCGAACGAGCAGGTATCCAGTGAATCCCCGGAACAGGGCGCTGAGCAGAAAGAGAAAGAATCCGCTCCAGGTCCCGGTCGTAAACGCCTGTATCAACGCGAATAAACCGCCGATCAGAAGCATCCAGCCGAAGACCAGCACGGTAGTGAAGGTCGCGGTCACGTCAAATGCAATGCAGGCCATGCCAAGCACGACGAACAGAACTCCAAGGGTCAGGAACCAGACCCAGGATGATTTGATCTCCTCGATGCCGGCGAAGATCGGATTGTCGCTAAGTGTAGACATAGTGTTTGTCCATCCTCTAAATCAGATTTTAACGGAATCCCACGCCAAGCGCTGCAATCAGAGTTCCCATTTTATGTTGTGCGAATCGGGCCTCGGAGCAGATGCGGCGAGGTGGCGCTGCGTGAAGAGACCCGGATATTTGCTGCTTTCCGCGCACAAAACCCATCCGTGAGACCGAGGCGTACCCGGTGATTTCAACGGCGGCGATACAACAGGCTCAGGAGAAGGATTGCGCCCGCGCGGGAGAATGGTTTCCGGGTTGCTCGTTTGTCGTGATAAGGTAATTGACCACTTCGAAATTTCTTTTGATGCGACCGAAAATTGGTGTTGCACTCGGCAGCGGCGCGGCGCGCGGATGGGCCCAGATTGGCGTGTTTGAGGGACTCGCAGCCTTGGGAGTCGTGCCGGAGGTTGTTTCAGGCACTTCTATTGGCTCGTTGGTTGGAGCCGCCTTCGTGACCGGCAAACTTGCCGCGCTTAAGACCCGGATGGAGAATTTCGGGCGGCGCGATGTTGCTGCAATGCTCGACGTGCATCTCACGACCGGTGGTCTGATTGAAGGCAGGCGCGTAGAGAATTTTCTCGATAGCTTGGGAATCGCCGGCTCGATCGAAGCGCAGGGTCCCCGTT
>JBEKTF010000308.1:0-4013 GCA_049516355.1 Bryobacteraceae bacterium
CCTTGGACGCGATAAAGATGAGGATCAGGAGTAAGAGCGATGGCCAAAAGTAGGATTCGACGGCGAGTCCGATGAACTGCCGGATGACCTCGGGATTCCAAAGAACAGCGGGAGCGCTAGCCTTGGCATAGAAGGCAGTCGGCAAGGCTGAACCAAAATATAAATGACAGAAGTATGACCATGGTGCAATCACGATTGTTGCGCCGACCAGGGCCAGGGCGGACAACAAAATACGCTTCCCCGGCTGGCCCAGAAACGCCATGAGCACGGCGCAGACGAAGAGCGCAAGAATAAGCTCCGGCCGCACGAGATAACTCAGGCCGAGAACGATCCCGTTTCTGAGGCACGCGAGCGGGCTGAGACTCCTCCAGGTGCGAAACAGAAACAGCAAGAGCGATACAAAGAAGAACCCCACAACAGCCTCCATGAGGTCGCCGTTCCACCGCCAGAGATTCAGACTAAAGGCAGGCACAGCAGCGGCTGCAAGAGCGATCCACTGGAACCCGGCGTGGGCTCCTCTTACTCGCAGGTAGATGAGTAACAGACCCAGAGCACCGGCGACGCACGTTAATAACTGGGCTATTCCGATGGCGTGGGCAAAATCCAGTTTGTCCAAAGCGGCGACAAATGCAGTATAGAGAGGCCCCGTCGAGATATTCACGGGCTGGTCTGGGTTGAGCGCCCATCCGTGCCCAGTGGCTATATTTCTCGCGACTTGCAGTTGAATAAATGCGTCGTCGGAACCGATGTTGTGCGGGTAATAGATAAGTTTTACAAGGGAAGGAATCAGGACGAGGATAAAAACAAGAACTGCGGGCGTGACACTTGATCGAATTCGTGGCCTCCCAAAGTTTACCGCACCAGTATCAGGTCCTGAAGACAATTGCATGTCAATCGAAATTCTCGCACACGAAATGGCGTCTGCCGTAGCTGGCTGAGAGCTGGCGGACACTGCATTCAGGTGTCCGGGTTAAGACGTGAACTCACGAACCGAACTCCAGTTTCACGCTCGCGATCCGCAGCGTGCCTTCCACGCGCGTGGTCCCCAAAGCGCGCTTGTATATCAGGTCGAGCCGTGCGGCGCCGGCGTTCGGCAGACTGTTGAACCGGCACGCGCCGTCGTCGCCCGCCTGAAGCAATGGCTGGCATGCAGTGATCACATCGCCCGGCTGCTGGACGATCTGGAATACAAATCCAGGATCCTGCCGCGAGCTGAGGCGCGATGCGTCGGTGCTCCAGACCAGACGATATGCCCGGCCGGGAACAAGCGGGGCGACCGTGGTGAGAAGGACCGAGGCCTCCGGCTCATTACCGTCGAACTCGAAACGAAGTGACGACGATGCCTGAGTGACCGTGACGCCAGCCTCACGGGTCACGCGCCAGCCGAATCCCCGTTCGAGCAGGGGGAAACTAAACTCGGGATCGGCAATGGAAACTCCCGCCTTTGGATCCAGCCGCGCGGAGACAACAATGTTGCGCTCAACAAGCTGATTCCAGGCGCGGATGGCATCGGGCATCCGGTTGGCCTCTTCCAGAAACTCCACGAATGCAGTCGTCAGATCGACCACGCCCTGGTCGGGCTGGCCGGCAGCCTCCAGAAGGCGGGGCCAGAATTCGACCGCAGCCTCGGCCTTCTTCTTGTTCATGAGATACGCAAGGTAGTAAACCGGGGTTCTCCCCCGCGCGGGGATGAGGTCGAGAATCTTCTTCGAATCGCTGGTTTCATTCCAACAGAGGTCGAAGATGGGCGTGGGATCAAACGCCAACGGGTTAAGATTCAGGGCGCGCCGGATCATCGGCCAGGTTTTGTCGGGCTGATCGTTCCGATAGTAAAAGTTGGCCAGAGTCCAGGCCGGCTTGACGGTGTGGTCGATTTCAGCGGCGCGGGTGAGATAGCGTTCCGCTTCGGCGAGATGTCCCCGGAATTCCTCGCGGAGCCCGAGTGTCATCAGCAGGTTCGCGTTGAGGGGATCCGCTTCGGCTGCATGCAGGAGTTGCCGATCGGCTGCCGGCGACATATCGCCGCTTTCATTGCGGATCAGCGCCGCACGCGCGAGAAGAACCGAATCTCCCGGCTCGAGGCGAAGCGCACGCTCAAGACCATTCAGACCCTGCTGCGCCCGCCAATCGGCGACGGATATCCGAATCGACCGCGCGGTGAGGAACGCGCATACCAGGACGAGGAGCGCACGAACGATCCATGACGACACCGCTTTCATGTTACTTACTGAGATTCGCCCCGCGCCGCCTGTTCCAGAAGCCGCGCCGCGCGCGCCGGATTGAAAACGCCACAGGAGCAGAACCGCGTTAAGTACGCAGCCGCCTGTTCCGGCGTGCGCCGGCCTTCCTTCACCCAGTCGATCATTTTCTTCGCCAGGGCGTGGCTTACCATCCCGTGTCCGCACATCGTGGATAGCAGCAACACTTTCGATTCCGGCAACTTCGATGTTTCGCCCTCAAACCCAAGCGAATATCCGACACTATGCCGCGGAATCCCGGCCGCGAAACAGCACTGCTCGGCGCCATCGATCGACGTCGAGATATTCACGCTCAAGCCCAGATCGGCATCCTTGATCGCAGCTACAAAATCCTCGGCTGCCACGCGATTGTCGAATACCGCCGCGACCGTAGTCGGCGCGTCCAGTCCTTTGACCACGCCCTCGAAATCCGGCGTGGCATCGCGTTTCCAGTGCGCCGACGGATTCATTTCCTTCGACGGCCGCAGCGCTCCCCCGTGAATCGCATCACCCAGATTCACCGGCTTGAACTTCACCGCGATTTCCAGAAACCGGCGCAATTTCCCGAGCGCACCCTCGTCGTTTTTGCCCTTGCTGGCGATTGCGAAGACGATATAGTCATCGCGAAAACTCTCCGCAGTTCCGAAACGATGCAGCGTATTCGTCATCGCGCGTTCACCACGTCCGCATTTTTATTGGCATCGGGCGGAAGGGATGCCGCAACAGCATTCGTGATCCGGCCCAACCCGATATTCGTTTTGGCGCGCTCCAGTTTGTACCCGAGCTTAGCGAGAATGGGCGCGACCACATTCTCCTCGCCGTGCTCATCACACCGCGCTCCCACCCCGATCGCGACGACGGTATCGATCTGCTTCTCCATCTCCCGCACCAGCCCGATCACTTCCTCGACACGCTCCACCGGCACCTTGATTTCGACAATGGCCGAGAGCACTTTCTCGTCGAGAATGTCCTCGCGGATCGTCCCGCTCGCGACATCTTTCATCAGCGACGTGACCGGGTTCTTTTTCTCGAAAGCAACGCCCGCGCGCGCCAGCGCCCAACACATCTTCTGGATATCCCGGAACCACACCCCTACTCCAGGACGACCGAACTCGATTGTGAACCCGGCCTCGCCCGCCTGCACGCGCCCGCTGACGTCGTTCGTTTTCACTTCTTCCGTGCCGCGCCCATGCACGCCGGTGGATTCATGCGGCACGCGCGGATCGGAAAACGCCCGACGCACGACGCGCGGCCATTCCAGCTTGTCGGGCTCGAACGCGGCAGTGGGGCACACATCCGGCTCGGGATCGAACCGCACCCGCGCCATCTGGAACAACTTCCTCACGGTGCGGACAAACGTGGGATTCAGGTGTTCCTGGCTCAGCCCGTTGAAGCAGGCATAGCATTCCACGCACTCGTTTCGATTGATGGTGGCGCGGTGAATCACCGGGTCGATGTAGATGGCTCCCATGGGACAAACGTATGTGCAGTTTCCGCACGCCACGCATTTATCGGGATTGATCTTCATACAATACGCCTGCCGGCGTCGATTTTAAGATAAAGGACCGCGGCGATGAGACACAATCCGCTGGTGATCAGAAAAGGCGCATTCCAGTTGAAATACGCGACGGCACGGGTTACGACGATAGCCGAGAGCGCTCCACCAATATTACCGAGCGTGTTCATAACGGCGGAAACGGAACCGGCAAAATCGCCGCCGATATCGAGTGGGACGGCCCACGAAATGCCGACCGTCCATTCGAGGCCGAAGAAGGC
>JBEKTF010000309.1:0-3989 GCA_049516355.1 Bryobacteraceae bacterium
GCCCGGCGTGGGACCAAATGCAGGCGCGGGCAACCGGCACATCGAACTGCAACTGCGTCTGACATTCTGAACAGCACATTGCTCCGATGCCTGGCTGGGCGCTTAACGAAGGCTTCGGGCCGGCGCGGCGGAATTTGGGCACCGCGTTAATGCACAATATCGGAAACCAATTTCAGCCAGAGATGAAGCATCCGGGATCGGGAAGGGGCCACCCATGGTGATTCTCAACTTGCGGAATGCCGACGATAGCGACGCAGTCGGCATCAACAAGAGGTCTGGTCAAGTATCGCGATTCCGCACTCGGCGGCTCGAAGCTGCGAGTCACCATGCAATAAATCGGCAGTTACTGCCTGAAGGAAGGGAAAGCCTGATCCGGTCGCCAGAACTTTCAGGCTGCTCACCGCCGGCTTACCCCGCCTACCAGTATTTGCTCGTCACGGTCCAATGCTCAGCCGAAGATATAACGATGCATCTCGGAACAGTGCGTCTTGGTCAGTTGGCACTCATCTTTGCCTTGTGCGGAGCGGCAGCCCCGGGGGCCAGTTTGCCCGCAAAGGCCGAATCGGGCGGCAAGAGGCCCATTGCGTTCTCAGGGCGGGTTGAGAGCGTCGATCTGAAACTCCAGACCGTTGCGATCAAGCATGGACCCATTCCAGGTTTCATGCCAGCCATGACCATGGATTACCCCATTGACAACAAAGCGTTGCTGAAGCAACTCAAGCCGGACGACGAAATAACCGCAACCGTTTATGTGGGAGATCCAACGCTGCACGATGTATCTGTAGTAAACAGCAGTTCGGGTGACAAACATCGTTGATCGAAATCCCGATGTTCCGCAGGGATAGCCAAAACACGGTCTCCGCTGGTAATTGACTTTCTTCTCGTTATTGGTCCGGTTATCATCCGGAAAGACGTGGTCCGGATCGATCGGAACCCGCGGCGCCTCTATGCTTTTCCTTCAGCTTACTTAGTTCGTGCCTGCGCCCTTCTTCGTGATCTCGTCATAGATCCCACCGAAGACTTGCGCGTTGAACTTCCAGCCGAGGTCTGCGGTATTCACCTGCGCCGCGAGCGTATCCTTCGTGGCCCCGGCCTTGACTGCGTCCGTGCAGCGGGTGATTAGCGTAGCCATCTTCGTCCGGAAGGCCTGAATATCGGCCCGCGTCTTCGGTTCACCGCGTCCGGGAATCGCGATCTCGAAATCGAGCGAAAGCACTCCGTCGAGTGATTTGTTCCACTCCAGAATACTTCCGCCATTTCTGAAATCGGCGCCCGGATTACCGTCAGTGATCTGGTCGCTGACCATAACTACTTTCGCGTCGGGGAAATAGATCATCGTGTCGTCGCCGGTGTGCCCGCGTCCGTAAAAGTGCGCGCCCACTTCGGCGCCTCCGAACTTCAGTACGTAATCTTTGGCGAACGTCTGGGTCGGCAGTCCGGGAATATCCTTCGTCCGCGGATCATCGGCCATATCCGTCTTCAGAGCCTCGAGCCCGATCACTGTGGCTCCCGCATCGATGAACTTCTGATTGTTGCCGACATGGTCCGGATGGTGGTGTGTGTTCAAAACGTACCTTACGGGCTGGGTGGTAACCGATTTGATCTCTTCCATGACGCGGTCGTACCGGTTCTCGCCTGGATTCTTGGTATCCACGACGATCACTCCCGCGGGCGTCACCCGGACCAGGGTATTCGCGCCGCCACCCGTGATCATGTAGAGATTTGGCTTCAACAGGCGGATTTTCTCAACAGGATCTTCCGTAGCGCTTCTCCCCTGAGCCCACAGAGAACCGGTGCCGAGCGCGACTATTGCCACAAAAACCAAACTGAAAATTGCCTTTTTTGACATACTTCTCTCCTTAATCGATACACGCCGATCACTACAAAACGATGCTGAAAAGTCTTGTCCGTGTGGCGGGGTGGCCGCCTCGTTAAAGTCGGAATCCCTTCATCAGGCGTAGCGGCAAACTGATTTCGGCTATCAAGCAGTGGCATTACGAGGGATTCCGAACCGCGTCGCTCTTCTTGTCAGGCGATGCATAGTAACCGCTGCGCGTACGCGCCACTGGACTCCCGGGCGCCTTCAACGCCAGCTTGATCTGGCGGTAGGTTCCATCCAGCGCCACGTTCGAAGGCGTGTATGCGATGGTGTACTGGTTGCGGATATCGTGCGCGACCTCATGGGCGATCCTTTCCACCTCAGCAACATCCCTGGGGTAAAAAACCTGGCCACCGGTATTTTCAACCAGTGTCGCCAAAGCGCGCTTCGCCTTGCCCGCTTCCCGTTTCTCTTCTTCGGCTAACAGACCGATCGCATACACGAGCACGTCGTCCTGCTGGGCCAGCCGGACCAGAGCATCGAGCGACATCGTGCTGGCGTTGTCGTTGCCATCGGTAACCACGAGGATGACCTTTTTGTCGCGCTTCGCCTTCTCCTTCAGATGATCGATCGACATCCGGATCGCGTCCCGCATCGCGGTGCCGCCCCGCGAGTCAATCCGGGTAAGCCCCTGTTCGAGAACCTTTGTGTCACTGGTGAAATCGGCGTCGAGAAAGGCTTCATCGTTGAAATTCACGATGAAGACCTCATCTTGAGGATTGGAGTCCTTGACCATCGCCAGAGCGGCTGTTTCAACCCTCTGCCGCTTTTCTCGCATGCTGCCGCTGTTGTCGATAATCAGTCCCATCGATACAGGAACGTCCTCACGTTTGAACAATCGGATGGTTTGTTGGACTCCGTTCTCGAAAACCTGAAAGGCGCTTTGCGGAAGGTCCGTGACGAGGCGTCCGCCCTTGTCCGTAACGGTGACATTGAGCGGAACCAGCCGCGTCTCGGTGGAAAAAACGGCGTCGCCGGAATCAGCTTGTTCGCCGACTTTCAGCTGCTGACCCAGAATGAAAAGAGGGCCGAACACAAATGCAGCCATGGGCAAAAAATGGATGGTCTTAATCATCAAAAACAAACCTTTCCATTTTGATCTTCTGTCCATCCGGTATGCGTACCAAAGGATATCCGGCAGACGGACTGGACACGCAAATGGAAGGTCAAAATGGCGCGCTGGCCGGACGCGCCAATATAAACTTTGAAGGTTGGATTTGCATTGGGCGGCATCGCCTTCGAACACTTATCCGCATCTACCCGGATGGCGCGATAGAAGCCGTTCGCGGGGCGTTCAGGCTAACGTTCGGCGACTACTGGAGGGTGAATCATTGAGCAGCAACAGGCAACCAGCCGGTGTCTCATTTTCTTCTGCCCATGATGCCCTCGAACCAGAAATCATGAATTTCCTGCACCCTGGCTTTGGGAACGGCCACCACGTCACGTTCTTCGAGAAACATGCGCCGTTCGAAGTCTTCGAGCCGCATCAGCAGTTCGTGGGAACGGAGTTCGAAATATTTATAAAGCTTTGGATTGCGTCCCGGTGTTTTCCTGCTCGCGACCAGGGAGTCCCGCGTCATTTCCATGCTTTCTTTCATCGTGTTCAATTGCGCGACAACGTCCTGCACGTTTCCGTTGGAGAAGGCGGCTTCGGCGTTTCGTTCGGCAGTGGCTGCAAAGTCGATCGCGGCCTTCGCGCGTCGCTCGGGATCAGTTTCAGCTCTAACCTGATCGAGCGAGGCAGGGACGGGCGCAGCAAGGAGAAGAAACAGCGTCAGCAACACTGTCATTTTGGTCTCAATTCAGCTGCGGAAACAAAAAGCCGGGCTGTTCCTTGCCCGGCACGCCGGCGATCTGGCCGGGAAGCTTTTCCCTTGTTATCCGCACGTAGTCGCAAGGTAAAGTACATCAGCTGTTTCCCGGAGGCGGCTGGGAAGCCCCGGCCCAAATTCAGCGTGAACCTGGGCCACCGACGCCCCTGAGCTAAAAGTGGAATCCGACCGTGGCCGTTATCGCCCGTGGCGTGACATAATGCGTTCCGCTGAAAGTCGAGATGAAATTGTAGAGTGCTTCTTTATTCGTCAGGTTGACCACAGTCAGGCGCGCGCTC
>JBEKTF010000310.1:0-3944 GCA_049516355.1 Bryobacteraceae bacterium
GGATTCAGCAGGCGATCAACCGCTTCTATGGTCAGGAATACGCTGAAGAAACACCGGAGCAGGATCTTGTTGAGCAGGATCTCGTTGAGGATGTCGCGATCGGTGACAACATCGCGCCCGGCGAGAACATAGAAGTAGAAGCAAACGTAGAGGCTGAAGCAGCGGAAAATCCCGGAATTATTGAGAATAATTCGGGATCGACTTCGGGTGATACCATGGTTGAATCGGGGGAATCCGTGGCTGATGGGGGCGTGGAGGGCCATTCCACGGCAGAATCGGGCGAGGAGCAAGTTCCCTGAAAAGCACCGGCAAGAGAAGTTTGTTGCGCGTGGAGCAGGAACTGCGTCGTGTCCGAGTTGTAGCAGGCAGGTAAACGAAACGCTTCAATATGAGTAAGATTCGAATCAATGAACTGGCGCGGCAGTTGGAAGTGAAATCGCGCGAGGTCATCGACAAGCTGCACGAACTCGGCATTGCCGAAAAAGTCACTCACTCCAGCTCGATCGACGAAGATAAAGCCGATCAATTGCGCCGGTATTACAGAGGCGAGTCGTACGCCCCACGGCCCGTCACTCACCCGAATGGCGCCGGCGCCGCCGTGGAAGAGCGCGGCGTTGAGGCTTCGGCCGAAGCTGTAGCAGAACCGGCGAAGGATCTCGCGCCGTCTCCGCAGCGCACCGAGAGGCGAGCGCGTACGCAGCCCGATCTGGTCGCGCCGGCCGAAAGTGCCGCGCCAGCCGAGACAAAGGCCGAACCTGCGCCCGAACCCGTTGCGCTGACGCAGGAAGAAAAAACCGAAGAAGATAACAAGCCGCGCGCCATGCCTCTGCGGCCGCCTATCCTGGGCCGCGGAGCCCCGATACATCCTCCGGTTGGCGCGCCACGACCTGCGGTCGCAGCGCCAGTGCAACGCCCGCCCGCTGCGCGTCTTTCTCCTTCAGGGCCTTCTTCGCTTTCTTCACCTTCAACCGGATCCGCTGCGGGATTGCCTTCAGCACCCGGACGTCCGATTCCGCCCCCGCCGCGTCCCATTCCGCCGGCCGGTGCGCCCCGTCCCGGCCAGGTTCTTTCCGGCCCCCGTCAGCCGCTGCCGGCCAGTGCGCCACCCAGCGCCCTACAGGGTTTGGCGCCGGGTTCGGCTCCTGGGTTAGTTCCCGGCGTGCCGCGTCCGGCGGCCCCGCAGAGTGTTCGCCCCGGTGCTCCGATCGCTCCCGCACCGCGTCCCGCCAGTGGATTTCCCGGCGGATTTCAAGGCGGCGCTCCCGGTCAACCTCGCCCGGCAGGATTGCCTGGAACTTCTTATGGACCTCCGGGACAACGTGCCCCAGGTCCTCAAGCCCCCGGTCAGCAGGTGGGCCAGGCAGGAGGTCTACGGACACTTGCCGGTCAGCCGGCGGCTCGTCCGATTGTTCCGCCGCGTCCCGATCTCGCTGCTAGATTGGCTCCCCAGCCCCGTTCGCCCATGCCGGGCCAGGCTCCGTCGCCCCGTCCCGGAGTGCCGTTGCGTCCCCAGACGCCGCGTCCAGGCCAGCCGCTTTATCAGGGTCCGCCACGCCCGGGTTCTGCACCGATGGCAGGCCGCAGCGTTGTCGGGCGTCCGCCCATGCCAGGACAGCGTCCCGGCGGGCCGCGGCCGATGCATCCCACTTCCCGTGGAGGCCTCATTGGTCCCGGTGCACCGCCTCCGCCGCCCGATCAGGCTGTGCGCCGTCCGCAATACAACCAGCAGCGCGGGCGTGGTGGACGCGATCGCCAGAGGGAACCGGAAGAGCGAAACATCCGGCTACAGACGCGCCGCGAATTTGCCGCGCCGCCGCCCATCAATCGCGATATCACTATTTCCGAAGGCATCACGGTCAAAGAGCTTTCCGAAAAGCTCGACGTGAAGGCCAACTTCGTGATCAAGAAACTGGTGGACCGCGGCATCTTCGCGACCATCAATCAGACCCTCGACGCGAAACTGGCAACCGACATATCGCGCGAGTTCGGCGCATCCACTTCCACCGTCACCTACGAAGAAGAAGCGATGCAGGATATCGAGATCGCCGAGGAGGCCGCGGACCTGTTCCGCCGCCCGCCGGTGGTCACGATCATGGGCCACGTCGATCACGGTAAAACATCGCTGCTTGATGCGATCCGTGTCGCTCACGTTGCCGATAAAGAAGCCGGCGGCATTACGCAACATATCGGCGCGTATCACGTCGACCATAACGGCCAGAAAATCGTCTTCATCGATACTCCGGGTCACGAAGCGTTTACCCGCATGAGGGCGCGCGGCGCCAAAGTGACCGATATCGTCGTGCTCGTAGTCGCGGCCGACGACGGCGTCATGCCTCAAACCATCGAGGCGATCGATCACGCCCGTGCGGCGAAAGTCCCGATCATCGTCGCGATTAACAAAATCGACAAGCCGGATGCTCAGGTCGACCGCATCAAGCAGCAGCTGTCCGACCGCGGACTGCTTGCTGAAGATTGGGGCGGCGATACGGTTATGGTGCCGGTTTCGGCCCGTACGAAAGTGAATCTCGATCTCCTGCTGGAAATGATTCTGCTCGTAGCGGAACTGCAGGATCTCAGGGCGAATCCGACCCGCCCGGCGATGGCCAGCGTGCTCGAAGCCAAGCTGGACCGCGGGCGCGGACCGGTTGCGACCGTACTGGTGCGCAACGGTACGCTGCACGTCGGCGACTATTTCATTTGCGGTACGGTTTTTGGCCGTGTCCGTGCGATGCTGGACGATCGCGGCGGCCAGGTGAAGGAAGCTGGTCCTTCGATGCCGGTCGAAGTCCTTGGTCTCGAAGAATTACCGGAGGCTGGAGACAGTTTCCAGGCGGTGACTGATACCGCCAAGGCCAAACAAATCGTCATTTACCGCGCCGAGAAGGAACGTGCCGTCACTCTGGCTAAGACCGGCCGGATTACTCTCGAGCAGTTCCACAAACAGATGGCGGCGGGCGAAGTCAAGGAACTGCCGATCATCCTGAAAGCCGATGTGAGCGGTTCGGCGGAAGTTCTTCGGGATACTCTCGAAAAGCTTTCGACCGACAAGGTCACGATCCGGGTCATCCACTCGGGCGTGGGCGCGATCAACGAATCCGACGTACAACTCGCAGCGGCCTCGAACGCGATCATCATCGGGTTCAGTGTCCGACCCGAGCGTAACGCCGCCGCGGCGGCCGAGCAGGAGAAGGTCGATATCCGGCTGCACACCATCATCTACGAAGTGGTGGATGAAATGAAGAAGGCGATGGCCGGTTTGCTGGCGCCGGTCTTCAAGGAAGTCTATCGGGGCAAGGCGGAAATCCGCGAGGTATTCCGCGTTTCGAAGGTCGGCACCGTTGCGGGTTGTATGGTTCTCGACGGCCAGATTACGCGGGATTCGCAGATGCGCATTACCCGCGACAACATCGTGATTCACACCGGCAAGATCGGTTCGCTGCGCCGGTTCAAGGACGATGTCAGTGAAGTCCGCGCGGGCATGGAGTGCGGCATTACGCTCGAGAATTTCAGCGATGTGAAACAGGGCGACATTATCGAGGCCTTCGTGATGCAGAGGGTAGCCAACGAAGCGGCGTAATGGCCGTGATCGGAGTGGTCACCCTCGAATTGCGGATCGAACAAGCGCATTCTCTCAAGGAGAAGAGGCATGTTGTCAAAAGCCTCAAGGAGCGTTTGCGCCGCAAGTTCAACGTTTCCGTGTCGGAGATCGACGATATGGACCTTCACAACAGCGCGGTCCTGGCGGTGGCTATCGTGTCGCCCAGCCGTTCGTTCGCGGAAAAAGTTCTGCAGGCGGTGGAACGGGAAGCTACCGGTTTGGTGGGTCCCATGCTGATCCGGGTCGAGATTGAGTTTTTGTAGACAAAGCGTGGTTATAGGAATATGGAAGAGCACCGTGCCCGCCGGGTTTCGGAAGCGGTCAAAGAAGAACTGGCGGAAATAAT
>JBEKTF010000311.1:0-6328 GCA_049516355.1 Bryobacteraceae bacterium
GGGAATTAAGTGAGGAATAGGCAGTTTGCAGATTCAAGTAATCGTGACCGCCCGTCACCAATTTGTTTGGGGACCAGTGGTCCCTTCTGCAAGTGGCTGGACATGCGGACAACTGATCGTGCAGTAGGTGCAGGAAAGCGAAAACACCTCCGAGAGTGTTGCGGTACGGGCCTCTGGCACAACGACCTAGTGGGAATGAGTTGGGGCAGATCCTTCGAGGGTAGCTTGCATGTGTGGAATATACGGGCAGATTTCGACTAGCCCTGCGCTAAACGCCTGCGGCCTTGCGATCAGGCATCGCGGGCCGGACGACGCAGGGGCGACGGTGTTTTCGATTCCGGGCACAGACCTATCTCTGACGATGGTCCACCGGCGGCTCTCGATCATCGATCTTTCACCCGCCGGCCATCAGCCGATGGCCAACGAGGACGATACTGTCTGGATCACCTTTAACGGTGAGATCTATAACTTTCAGTCGCTGCGCTCGGAACTACTGGCAGCTGGACACGTGTTTCGCTCAAAGACAGACACCGAAACGATCATTCATGGCTATGAAGAGTGGGGCGAAGAAGTCATCCATCGCCTGCACGGAATGTTCGCGTTGGCGATTTGGGACACACGCAATAGACGCCTGCTCTTGGCGCGAGACCGTGTAGGCAAAAAGCCGCTCTTTTACTTTACAGACGGCCGGAAATTCTTCTTCGGCTCGGAGATCAAGGCTCTGCTGGCTTCGGGAGAAGTACCGGCTACGCCAGACCCTGTCGCGCTGCACGACTACCTGACCTATCTTTATTTCCCTGCGCCGCGCACAGCGTTCGAGGGAATTCGCAAATTGCCGCCGGCAACTATCATGACATTGGAAATCGGCGCCGGTGGAAAATTCACACAGCGTCAGCGCACATTTTGGGATCCAGTGGAGGCCGCCGGTTCCGCACATGACCTCTCCGAGCGACAGGCGATCGAACGGGCGCGCGAGCTCATGGATGAAGCGGTACGCGTGCGCTTGATGAGCGAGGTGCCCCTGGGGGTCTTCCTCAGTGGAGGACTCGATTCCGGGGCAATCACGGCCTTCGCGGCTAAGAATAGTCCGCAGGCGGTGAAGACCTTCAGCATTGGGTTCCGCGACAGCCAATTCTTTGACGAAATTGAGGTGGCGAACAAAGTCGCCAGCCGGTTCGGGACCGACCACAGGGTTTTGCATGTCGATGCGCGATGCGCAGAGCACATCGTAACTGTGGTCCGCCACTTCGATGAGCCGTTTGGCAATCCCACGGCGATCTTGGAGTATCTGCTCACCAAGCACATGCGGGAGCACGTGACAGTGGCACTGTCTGGCGACGGCGGGGACGAAGCGTTCGGCGGTTATGTTCGCTACGCTGGAGCCTCGCTGGCGGAGAGATACCGCTCGCTGCCTTCGTTTGTGACGCGAGGCTTACTCGCGCGCATGGCCAAGCTGCTGCGCGACGACACCAAGGGTCGGCACGGCTACCGGCGAGTGCGGGAATTTCTGGAATCAGCGTGGATGCCGCAGCAGGAGATGTATCTACAATGGATCGGCTATTTTTCGGGCGACGAGAAGCACGCCATGTACACGCCGGAATTCGCCAGCCAGGTGGCGACCCGCGATTCCGGGGATTTTCTGCGCGAGTTGTTTCGGCGAGGCGATGCTCTCGATCCGCTCAATCGGCTTGGCTATGTGGATATGGCTTCTTTTCTCTCGGGAAATTGCCTGGAGTACGCAGATCGTATGTCCATGGCGAACTCGCTCGAAGTGCGGTGCCCTTTTACAGACCATCACATCTTGGAATTTGGTTTCTCCATCCCGTTTTCCTGGAAGTATCACGGTGGGCAAACGAAGTGGATCGTCCGCCAAGCTATGCAGGGCATCCTTCCTGATGCCGTGCTGCACAAGAAGAAGATCGGTTTCAATCCGCCGATGGCGGAATGGATCACGCGTGAATTGAAACCGCTGATCTCGGCGCTGTTGTCCCGTTCGGCCGTGGAACGCCGCGGAATCTTTCGGCCGGACGCAATCACGAAGTTACTGCAGGACCACTTCACAGGAAAGCGGGACAACGGAGTCAAGATCTGGGGGCTGTTGATGCTCGAAGTGTGGCATCAGATGTACATCGACCAGCAGATCGGAGAGCCCGTCTTGGAATTGCTGCCTGGGTCGGCGAGTAAGGTCGGTGCATGAAATCTGCCACCGAGGCGGCTGCCCGACCGGATGCTCCGTGTGTTGCGCGATCCCGAGCGACGCAGGCATATGGGACGGGCGGCTCGCAGGGCCGTTGAAGAACGTTTCACCATGCATACCATAATGAATTCCCTGATGAACATCCACGACGAGCTATCGGCGGCGAAACATGTTTGATTCCTGGAATGCGGCGACGATTCTGGTTTGGGGCGGACTGGCACTGCTGTTCTACGTCTCTACTGGGTATCCGCTTCTGTTGGTCCTAGTTGGTTTGATTCGCCGGCAACCCCGAGCAAATCTGGGTTATCAGCCGACGGTCTCCATATTGATCGCCGCTTATAACGAAGAGACCAGCATTCAGAACAAGCTGGAGCAGACGCTGGCGCTGGACTATCCCGCCGATAGAATTGAGATCATCGTTCTTTCTGATGGTTCGACCGATCGAACCGACGAGATCGTACGCAGGTTCTCGGACCCGCGGGTTCGATTGCTGCGAGCGCTGCAAAGAAAAGGCAAGACTTACGTACAGAATCTCGGCGTGGATATTGCCCGGGGAGAAGTGTTGATTTTCTCTGATGCCACGACCGTTTACCATCCGCTGGCCCTGCAATATCTGGCCTGTAACTTCTCCGATCCCCATGTAGGGGCGGTCAGTGGGCGATGCCAGTACTTCGACGAGGCCGAGAAGTCCCCTACGGGCTTGGGCACGATTGCCTTTTGGAACTACGAGACGTTTATCAAGCTGATGCAATCGCGGATCAGCACGATTAGCGGTTGCACCGGCTGTATTTACGCGGTTCGCCGCACCGCCTATACGCCGTTGCGTCCGGAAGTGATTAGCGATCTCGTGCAACCGTTGTGGGCAATCCAGAAAGGCTATCGAGTGGTGTTCGAGGATCGCGCACTCGCGCACGAAGAGACGACCCGGTCGTCCGGGCAAGAATTTTCGATGCGCGTGCGGGTAGTTACGCGAGGGATGCGCGGCATCCTGAGCATACCCACTCTGCTGAACCCGTTCAAGTACGGCTGGGTCAGCTTCCAACTGCTTTCGCACAAGGTGTTGAGGTGGCTGGTGCCGCTGTTCCTGATGATGGTGTTGATTGGAAGCGGCGCCTTGTGGCATCAGCCTTTCTACCGCGCCTTGTTCGTTTTGCAATGCGCGTTCTACGCATTTGGGCTGCTGACGCTGATCGTTCCGCTGCATCGCGTCTGGAAGCCACTGGGGATCCCTTTGTATTTTTGCACGGTCAACGCAGCGGCATTTTGCAGCGTGTTGGAAGTGGCGCGTGGGCGGAAGCATGTAGTGTGGGAAACAGTGCGGGGTTGAGATCCGATTCTTATTACTTTTTGAACCCGGGCCTATCCTTACAGATAGGGCGAGTTTTCTGCTATGGACTGTGCCACCAGAATCTGGTTCAGCGAGATACGCAACATGTATTTTAGATGAAGTGGCGTGAGCGTTCGTCGATCGCGCCGCGCTGGCATGGCCCCCCGCTGGCTACACAGCGACTGTACTTTCGAGTCGCAGACTCGCGTAGACTGATAGTAAAGCAAAGGGGATCTGGTTTTACTGCGCCAGTTTCAAGCAGGAGTGCAAATAATAAGCTGCGAGCTGATCCCGATGCAGATACCTGTCAAAATAAGACCGAGAATTGTGGCACAAGGCTTCGCGAGCGTCGTCATTTTCCAGATAAAACCTGCAAAGGTCGACCAGATCAGACCGCCGTTTCCAGGCAAATCGATGCAAATTTTTGAATGAGCAATTTCCCAAAGAGAGAGACAGTATCTTTTGACTTGAAGGCTGCCTTCCCAGCGGAAGTAGTTCTGGCGTGAGAGCATTGAACAGGCTCTGCGTCTGATGTCTTGGGCGAATTCCAGGCCAAAACGGCCGTATACATCGTAGCTATACGATTTCTTGTCTGCCAAAGCCCGCACCTTCGGCAGATAAATGTAAAGGTTATCCTGAAATGGAATAAATCCTCCCGGGATAATATTTTCAAGACCATACCCATCACAAGAAAACTGCATTTTGAAATAGAGTAAACAACTCCGCGCGCAACCCTCGTTTATGTCGGGACGATCCGCGTAATCAATGGCGATGTTGTGCTTTGTTCCTTGAATCCACATTTCAATTAGCACTATCCCGCCATAAGTTTGAGGGATATCGGCTGGCTGAACGTGGACATACCTGCGAAATCCCCATCGGAGGGGATTGACCCATGTGGTCGCTAGCTCCCATTGATATTTTGTCGGCCAAAGAATACTGACTTTGTCCAGGTCTTGTGCATTCAGAGGCCAGGTTGGAATGAAGGTTCCGGCGGCTTGATGAGAGGTAATTTTCCATGCAGCTTCGAGGGCCACTCCCTTCCACGCGTCTAGGGACGTAACTCTAGACCAGTTCATGGCCCCTCCAACAGATCTCAACGTAGCTGCTTTCCATTATATTTCTTACGGGCCTTCCAAGGCTCCTCAAAAAAGTGACTCTCTTCACCTCTCTAACATCGTCCTAGGAGTCCGGGGCGGAACCACGTTCGTTTGAGTGACGGAGTTTGTATCGGAATTCACGCAACGGCGGTACATCCGCCCGGTAAGGATGCCTCGAATCTTCACAATTCTCGGTCCCATATTTCTCCTGTGCCTTGTCGCAGTGTTTTTCTGGCCGAAGGCGGGCGATGGCGCGCTTGGGAAGTTCGAGAAGCTGGGAAGACGCTGGGCCGCGAGAAAGCGCCTGGCCGTCTTGGGAATTGCGGTCGTAGCGATCGTGGCACGTTTGAGCCTTCTCGGTATCGATCCAGTACCGGTGCCCCACATCGCAGACGAGTTCAGTTACCTGCTTGCGGGCGACACATTCGCCCACGGGCGATTGACGAACCCGCCGCACCCGATGTGGATTTTCTTCGATACATTTCACGTGAACCAGCATCCCACGTACATGTCGAAGTATCCGCCCGCACAAGGCGCAGTGCTGGCGGTGGGTGAGTTGCTCGGCAATCCGTGGATCGGCGTGCTGCTTAGCGTGGCGGCGATGTGCGCGGCGATCGGTTGGATGCTACAGGGCTGGCTTCCGCCGCAGTGGGCGCTGCTGGGCGGGTCGCTGGTGTTCCTGCGATTTGGCCTATTCCACGAGTGGGTGGACGGCTATTGGGGGGGAGCCGTGGCGGCGACGGGAGGCGCGCTGCTGATGGGCGCGCTGCCGCGCATCCTGAGGCGACAACGGCCGCGCGATGCCTTGCTACTGGGTGCGGGCGTGGTCATCCTGGCGAACAGCCGGCCGTTCGAAGGGCTGCTGCTTTCTCTGACTGTAGCGGCGTACCTCGGGGTGTGGCTGATGGGATCGCGGAGTCCATCGTGGCGAATCACGCTATCACGCGTGGCTCTTCCAATCGGCGTGGTGCTGGCGCTCGCGGTGGCGTTCGGCGGCTACTACAACTGGCGACTCACGGGAAGCGCGCTGATGCTGCCGTATACCTTGAACACGCAGACGTACTACAGCACGCCGACTGTCATCTGGGAGAAGGCGCGGCCACCGCTGCACTACTCGAACAATCAATTCGAGAGGTATTACAACGGATCGGCGCGCGATGCTTGGGTCGAGGCTTTCGATAGCGGCCTAGGGCACATGCTGAGGCAGATGGCCCAGAAAATTGGGACCTTTTTTCATGCGTACCTCTGGCCGACGCTTTGTGTTCCGCTGCTGCCGTGGCTGTTGCGCGACCGGAAAATGCGTTTTGCGGTGGCGCAACTCGCGTTTTGCTTGGCCGGTTCACTGACCGTAGTTTATTTCTTTTCGCACTATCTTGCGCCGCTCACGGCGACCGTATTCCTGGTCGTCACACAAGGGATTCGTCACATGCGGTGCTGGCAATGCAGGAATCGGCCCGTAGGGATTGGTATCGTGCGGGTGGTAGTTCTGTTCGCCGTGGCGGCTGTGCCGATCCACATTGTGGAGGCGATCCGGCATCCCACTTCTCTGAGCGGCGCGCAAGAACGGGCCAAAATTTTACAAGAACTTCAAGCGCTGCCAGGTGAGGATCTCGTCATCGTGCGATATTCCGACAAGCCCATTCCGCAAGAGGAGTGGGTCTATAACGATGCCGACATCGATCATGCGAAGGTAGTATGGGCTAGAGA
>JBEKTF010000312.1:0-3913 GCA_049516355.1 Bryobacteraceae bacterium
ACCGGATTCGTCGCGGCCTGATGCCGGAGCTTATTCAGGAGGCGGAATCCGATTTCCACTTCGTCGCGCGCGACGAGCCGGAACAGATCATCGCAACGCTGGAGGATTTGGTCCAGAACCGCATTCCACGCCGGTTCCATTTGGACCCGATCCGGGACGTGCAAATACTCTGCCCGATGAACCGGGGATCACTCGGAGTCCGGGAACTGAACCAGCGGTTGCAGCGCGTCCTGAACCCGGCGCGACCCGGTGATCCAGCCGTGGAAAAGTTCGGGTGGAGATTTCAGATCCGGGATAAGGTGATCCAGACCGAGAATAATTACGAGAAAGAAGTCTTCAACGGCGACATCGGGAACATAGAAGCGATCGACCCGATTGAGCAGGAAGTCTCGATTCGGTTCGACAAACGCCTGATCAAATACGCTTTCGGCGAATTGGACGAGGTGTCGCTGGCCTACGCGGTCACGATTCACAAAGCGCAGGGGTCGGAGTTCCCGGCAGTGGTGATGCCAATCGCAACTCAGCACTACGTACTGCTTCAGCGCAATCTCGTCTATACCGGATTGACGCGAGGCAAGAAGCTGGTGGTGCTGATTGGACAGAAAAAGGCGTTGGGCATAGCCGTCAGGAATGACCGGACGCAGCGACGATATTCCGGGCTTCTGGAGCGCTTGCGTGGCCCACAGGTCAAAGACAATGCAACGTCGTGAACGACCTCGCCGAAGACCCGGCAAAAACGAGGGCCGAGCTTTATCCTGCTATGCTTAGCAAAATCGAGAAAGGTTGAACGATGACCAAAGCCGATCTGGTTGAAGAAGTCTCGCGAGTTGTCGAGATGGCCCGGAAAGAATCCGAAGTCATCGTCGACGCGATCTTTGACAGTATCGTGCGCTCAATTCGCGGCGGAGACAAGGTCGAGATTCGCGGGTTTGGTAGTTTTCGGACACGCCAGCGCCAATCGCGCGTGGGACGGAATCCGAAGACGGGAACGCGCGTGGAAGTGCCCGCAAAGAAGGTCCATTACTTCAAGCCCAGCAAAGGGCTAAAGGACGTGGTGAACGCCGGGGAACCGGCTGAGCCAAAGCCGGGTCCGACCGGCGCACTAATGAATCTGTAGGTTTGAACGGCGAGGTATCCCGCGCTCGACTCACCCGATACCATTTGGACACCGTGAAGCCAACTCTCGTTGTCAGCTGCGATTGGAGTACGTCGCCGCGGAAGCGTTGGCTCGCCGCAGCCCGGCTGTCGCCGAACACGTCCTATGAAGTCGATTCCCAGGGATTCGTTCAACAGGGCCAGCGCCGGCATCGATCACGTTCTGCTGGAAGCCACGAGGGAGGGCCACTGCGCCCGCCGGTTTGCGGTCAAGGCGTTCCGCTCTGCTGTTTGAGCTGCGTGGCGTGTGCATTGGCTTGACGCTGCCGCCCGCGGCTTGTGAGGGGCGCCTTTCGCCTTGCCGCCGCCGGCTGGTGGTGCGATCTGCGAAATCGAGCGGCGCGGGGAGCCAGTTCAGCGGTTTGCGCGTTTTCCGGCAAGGCTTATTCAAGACGCTGAAGCGTCGTACCAATGAAATGTGATGGTACAAGGTCAGGGGCGGGTTCGTGGTTTACCACTAATCGTTCCGCCTCTCGATCCCAATACAGGCCATGGTCACCCCGAAGGCAGCCGATAAATTCGTCGCCAAGGACCTGAGCCAGAGGCTTGTCATACTCTGGTCTGACTTTTTTTCTCCTTCCTTCAGCTATAACGACTTCAGCGGCATCAATAGCTCGGTACTCTTTCTCCGAATAGTCGATCACGATCGATGATGTCGATTGCCCTTTCAGCAACTGCGCCTGTTCAAGTAATTTCTTATTTCTCTGGGTCCATTTAATTTTTGCTTGGAAGAGTAGGCCTTTGCGAACTAATACTCTCATCTGTTGGTCGGATACTTCGAGCTGGAAGATGCCGTCTGCCCCGAGTGTCTTTTCCGGGGCATCGTTTCCACGCCCGCGTAATTTGAAATACTCCGTGCGCCATCCAAATGCCTGCCCACCGACTTGAATCACCGTTCCCCTCTCGATCAAGCGTTCTCCGAGACCGCCAGTCACGGCGTCCTCGTCGCCGTGATGATAGTGGAAGCTGATCTCCGCGCGCTTCACCCCACCGTAGAAATGTGTGCTCAGCGCCTTGAATACAACGGGCGGCACAACTCTAAGGATCGGCAGATTCGGCGGGATCAAAACGTCGTCTGAAGGCGGGCTCATTGGGTAGGTAGGGCCGAGCGGGTACCGTCGTCGTTGCACGCCTTTCCCCACGGTATGCTGCGCGCGCCCGGGACATGGCCGCCTCGCTGACAGGTCTCAGGCAGCCCGGGGGGCGCGAGAATTTCACCGGAAAACTCCTGCGGACTGCGCACGTCGACCAGCGACGCCGACTGCCGCTGCGAAGCCGCCTGCACATCCGGCAGGAACGCGCGATTGGAAAAATCGGGCTTCGCGGCCTGATAACTGGCAGGGCTCACCCGCGGAACATCGGTCGTGAGTTCGCGCCCTTCGCTCAGCCATTTTCTGCGTCCGCCATTCATAAGGCGCACGTCCGCGTGCCCGTAGATTTTCATTTCCCACAGAGCCCATGCCGCGAACCAGTTATTGTTGTCACCATAGATGACAACGGTCGTGTTGTTGCCGATGCCGGATTTCGCCATCAATTGGGCAAAGGCGTCCTGCGGGATGATGTCGCGGCACACGGTATCGCAAAGCTCGGCCTGCCAGTTCCAGGCGATGGCGCCTGGCACGTGTCCTTCGTCATATGCCTTCGTATCAACGTCGACTTCGACGACGCGCACGTTCGGGTCCTTCGCGTGTTGCGCGACCCAGTCGGTGGAGACGAGCATTTCCGGATGAGCGTAATTTGACATAGCAGCCCTCTTCCTAAGAAGAGTTTAAGGCGGAAGTTCCTTTAGGATCGATCCCCACGATCCGGACACGCTGAACAGCCGGCGAATAGCCAAGACTGAGTGCCCGGTGCACTCCCCTTTTCATCAGTTGGCCACTTGTACACGCCGTTCATCGAACCGATGCTGTCTGCAGCCAAGCGACTTGCCTGACGCCCCGCCACTGTTCTTAAGCGGCTCTCTTCCGGCGACCTGTTTTCGCCTGCGCCCTGGTTCGCTTTATCGCCCAGCGCCGCTTCATTGCTTCGGCAAGCCGCTTGCGGCCCTCGGGCGTTATGCCGCCTCGTCGTTTTGACCGAACTTTTTGCCGAGGCTGCGGTCGTTCGACGCCGCTCTCGACGCCGGGCATTTCGATATCGCGTAATGCTGACAAGGCGCGCTCAATGGCCGACTTCTGCTGTTCCAGACTGGTGATTACGCTGTTCAATCCGTCTGGCACGCCAGTCGCAGGGGGCTGAGCGGAGCGGCGGCTCCTTACCCAGCCCCGATATTGCCGCGGATGAGTGCCGCGGATATGAGAGGCGAGCCCGGCGCCGTGAGATGAGGTTTTCGGGCAAAACGGACATTGCAGGTTCTGTTTTGGCATGTTCGCTCAGTAGGTTATCAGGCTGGGACGCATTTCCGCCATGGCTGTGCCCGTACCCCATCATCCTGACTGAAGACCGGGCTGCCGGCGAGATCGAATGATAGGATGTGGCCGAATGGAGGACCCCAGATGGCTCACTACTCCAGACGCAATTTCTTGAAGACCGGACTCGCCGCGGGTGTACTCGCTGGAGCCGGACGCCTGCCCTTGCGGGCGGCGCGCGGGACAGCTACGGATTGGGTAACGCTTGGAAAGTCCGGCGTCAAGGTGACCCGGCTCGCGTTCGGTACCGGAACGTTCAGCGGGCAAACGCAGCGGGAACTGGGGCAGGACCAGTTCACGAGGCTGGTGCGCCACGCGTACGACCGGGGCATTCGCTTCTTCGAGACCTC
>JBEKTF010000313.1:0-3899 GCA_049516355.1 Bryobacteraceae bacterium
CGAAGTTTATGTGTTGTCGAAAGAAGAAGGCGGACGCCATACGCCGTTCTTCAAGGGCTACCGGCCGCAGTTCTACTTCCGCACGACGGACGTGACGGGAGTGGCGGAGATGCCGGAAGGGACCGAGATGGTGATGCCGGGCGATAACGTTCAGCTGGTGGTCGAGCTGATTACGCCGGTCGCCATGGATAAAGGCCTGCGGTTCGCCATTCGCGAAGGCGGCAGGACGGTCGGCGCGGGCACGGTCAGCGAAATTCTGGATTAGGAGACGCGGCGGCCAGCCGCGTTCATAGATAGAGGTAAGAAAAAATGCCGAGGGAAATCATTACGTTCCAGTGTCAGGAATGCAAAAACCGGAACTACACGAGCACCAAAAACAAGAAGACGACCACCGAGCGTCTTGAGATGAAAAAGTTCTGTCCCTATTGCCGGAAGCACCATCCGCATCGCGAGACGAAGTAGCCCGGCAGTTTTAATGTACACTGCGCTTTAAGGTACACTAAAGACGAACTCACCTGAAAAGGGGCGTAGGCTCAACGGTAAACCGGCGGTCTCCAAAACCGTTTTTGGGGGTTCGAATCCCTCCGCCCCTGCCAGAACCCCCCAGGAAACTGACAACAGCGGAAGAGAAGAAGAAGCGAGACCATGGCTGGCGAACTGGAAAAAAAACAACAAAACTGGATCGAGAGCACGCGCAGCTACCTCGGCGACATCCGCAGCGAGATGAAGCGGGTAACGTGGCCGAGCCGCGAACGGGTACAATCGACAACTCTCGTAGTCATCATAAGCGTGTTCATTTTCGCCGCTTATTTCAAGATCGTCGACAGCATTTTGCAAAAAACCGTCGTTGCGGCTGAAGCAGCTCTTGTGAAGTATTAAAATGCCGGATATCGATAACCTTCACGAAGATCTCGAACAAACCCACGCCGCCACAGACAACGCTGGCCCTGGTGAACCGGCCGCGGTTGGAGAGGCCACAGCCGATCTCGCGCCGGGGATTGTTCCGGACGCCGTTCCGGAAGCCGCCGAAGATACCAAACACTGGTACATCATCCATACCTACTCCGGCTTCGAGCGCAAGGTCGCGGAATCGCTCCGCACGCGGGCCGAGGCGTTCGGATTCGCCGATAAGATCGGACAGATTCTGATCCCGGAAGAAGAAGTGGTGGAGCTGCGCAACGGGAAGAAGGTCACCAGTAAGCGCTTGCTCTATCCGGGCTACGTCGTGGTCCAGATGGATATGAATGACGAGCTGTGGCATCGCGTGAAAGACACGCCGCGAGTCACCGGTTTCGTGGGTGGCGGGCAGACCCCCGTGCCGCTGAGTGCGGATGAGATCAACAAGATGCTCTACCGGCAGACCACTGCCGCGGAGCGTCCGCGTCCGAAGATGACGTTCGAAAAGAACGAGATGGTTCGCATCATCGATGGGCCGTTTGCGAACTTCCAGGGCAAGGTGGACGAGATCAATCCGGAGCGCAACACGTTGCGCGTGCTGGTCACGATTTTTGGCCGGGCAACCCCGGTGGAACTGGACTTCCTGCAGGTCGAAAAGACCGCGTAGTCCGGTGTCGTAGAGATTCAGGAGAAAGGTTCTTGTAATGGCGAAGAAAGTAACAGGTTCGGTAAAACTGCAGATTCCGGCGGGTAAAGCGACGCCGGCGCCGCCGGTTGGTACTGCGCTCGGGCCGCAGGGGGTCAACATCATGGAGTTCTGCAAGGCGTTCAACGCGAAGACGTCGGGCAAGGATCAGGAGGGTCTGATCATCCCCGTGGTCATCACGATTTTCTCGGACCGTTCGTTCACGTTTATCACCAAAACTCCGCCGGTTCCCGTGCTGATCAAGCGCGCCGTCGCGATCGCGAAAGGCTCGGCCGAACCGCACAAGACGAAGGTCGGCAAGATCACGGCGGCGCAGGTCGAAGAGATCGCGAAGATCAAGATGCCCGATTTGAATTGCTTTGACGTCGAGGCGGCGATCCGCAGCGTCAAGGGCACTGCGCGCTCGATGGGCGTAGACGTCGTTTAAACGCCCGTTATCGAACCGCGACCCCTACGATTCCTCGCGCTGCGTGCCGAGGTAACGGCTGGCCAGGATCGATTCGGCAACAGCAGAAGCGAGCACGAGCAGCATCACGTACCACCAAAGTGTTTGCGGCGTCTTCTGGGGCGTTGCCGGGCCGGGGACCGCTGTTCTTTGTCCGGAAGCCGCTTCCTGTGAAGATTGCCCGCCTTTGCCCTGCCACAAGGCCAGCACATCGTCGGGGATCACGTCGAGGTTCGATTCCCTGGGATCGGGGTTGACGCCGACTTCGTCCTGGCGGCCATTGGCGAGGCGGAGCTGGTAATAGCCGGCCTCGGTGAGCTGGAACGATTGGGCGGAGGCGGCCTCGCCCAGGGTAAGCGGGCGCTTTCCCTCGGGGTCGGTCACCTCGACGCCTTGGCCCTTCTCCTTGGCATTGCGGAGTTCCAGGTACGCGTCCACCGGGCGTGCGCCGCCCTGGCGTTCGCTGCCTGCAAGGTAGCGCGCGGTCTGCTCGATGAACGGGACGAAGGCGGGATGCAAGGGGAAATCGTTGGTCAGGTTGTCGAGCCCGGAGGTGAGCAGCACCACGCGGCCTTCGCCGATGCGCTTCTCAAGCAAAAGCGGCGTCTGGTCGCCTAAGCGAACAATTACGCGGGCGGCATCCGGACCGGCGCCGGGATCGACATCGAGAGCATAGAAAAACTTCACGCCCGGCCAGCCTTCAGCCTTGGCCACAGCGGGGTAAGAGGAGTCGCTGGAGCCCACCGCCATGTAACGATCGGGAACGCGGTTGTAGTCTCGGGTCGCGACGATGTGCGCGCCGAAGATGGGAATCTGCGAGCGGCCCCCGGCTGAGGTGCCTGCGGCGATGAGGAGACTGCCGCCGGAGCGCACGTACTGGGTGAGCGAATTTTCCAGAAGCGAAGGCAACGTATTGAGATCGGAAAGAACGATGAAAGCGTAATTCGACGGTTGACGGTCGGCAGCCTCGTTGACGTTGATCGATTCGAGGATAAAGGCCGATTGCGCGGCCGCCGAGAGCGCGGCGCCGACGTAGAGCGGCGAGCGGTTGTCGCCGTAGTTGTGGATCAGCAGGGCTTTTTGCGGGTCGGAACGCTCGACGGCGAAGCGGCGGAGGTCGTCGGCCGGGAAGCCGTCTGCCGAGTCGATCTTGACCTCGCAGCGGCTGAATCCGTAGGGCACTACGAGCGTGGGGAAGTCCACAGTGGCCCGCCCGTTGGCAGGGACGGCAACGGTCTTCGTTGCCGTGGTCTTGCCGTTTACGACGAGCGATACGGTGCGTTGGGCGGCTGGCGTGCCGTAGCCTGCAATCACGGCTTGGACGTGAACCGGCTTGGCGTCCTTGCCCCAGACTTGTCCGGGGGCATCGACCGATTCGACCGTCCAGTTGGGTTCGGCTTTCGAGACCACGGCATGCGTCACCAGCTTCACGTTTGCGGGCAGCGCCATGTCGGAGAAGGTGGCGGCCAGGTCGCCGCGTTGCATATCGCTGAAAAAATGAACCTCGATGGGAGTACGGACCGCGTCCGCCGTGGCACGCACCGCTCGCGCCAGTTCGCCGAAATTACCATGCTCATCGCCGGGCTGGATGGACTGCACGGCGGCGCGCAACGCCGCCTGGTCCTCGATGGGTTGGGTCATGAGCCGCAGTTGCGAGCCGAACGCCGCCACCTGGCCGCGCGCGGCGCCCTTTCCTGAGAGCACACTCATGGCTGCGGCTTTGGCGTCGGCCAGCCGGGTTCCGGCGCGCATGCTAAAGGAATTGTCGACCACCAGCAGCACCAGCCGGTTGCTGGAAAGGGCGGCAGCGTTGCGGTTGATGAAGGGATTGGCGAAGGCGAGAATCAACAG
>JBEKTF010000314.1:0-3872 GCA_049516355.1 Bryobacteraceae bacterium
CCACTTACCCGCAGGGCGGGAGTAAGCCCGCGTTGGTTCCCCGGATGGTAGGCGTCGTTGAGAGCGACGGCCGTCGCCGTTCCCAGCCATTGCGAAATATTGAACATGTGCTTGCCGCTGTCCCGCTGAGCGACAAAAGTATGCTCGACTGCATGGAGGAAACGCCGCCTGCCGGTGCCATGGATCAGGCGGTAATATCGAGGGTCCTCCGAGAAGATCGTCGGATACGCGAAATCCGTGAAAAACCTCCACGTTGTCTGCCCGGCGAAGTCGGCGCCAAAGCGTCTCCCATAACCCTCAGGGCCTTGTCCAAACGTGGGGTCCCGGTTTGCTGCCTGATCCCAACCTGCCTCGAAGGCGGCCGCAAGAAATGAGAGTGGATCAAATGTATCCCGAACGAACAGCATGAACTTGTCTTTCACTTCGAGTGAGCACAGCACGGTTCCGGGTTTGTAATGGGGAGGATGCGCCGATTTGAGTTCCAGCTTCCCGGCAAAGACTCCTACTACCTTCTGGAGTGGACCTTGATAGTCTTGCCATCTGAGAAGCGGCGGCGGCTCCAGGCACGGTGCTGCCGCGTTTTTTGTGGTTTCCTCTTGCCGCGCGGAGCTCGGTAAAGGTGCGCCCGGTAAGACGGCATCCTGCGAAGTGGAATCAGGTAAAACCACCTCTGGCGGAGCACCGCCCATGATAGCTGTCTCAGGGGACGCAACCTCGTCAATGCCGGTAATGTGCTCCGCCTCCAGCACACGGGGAGAGAACTCGAAGCGATCCGTCACTTGGGCTGAACAGAACGCGGGCACGATCAAGCAGAGCAGTGCGGCATCCTGGACCAGTCGTTTCTCAGTTCGCACGCTGACGGTTGCCTCGTTACTCTCTTGCGACGCACATGGCCTGCCAAAAGCGCATAATGTTGAATGCACGCGGCTTGCATTCACAGACATCATGCGTACGGACTCCGTGTGGTGGGTGATATCACGATCAATCGATTCGCGTCTGCGCCAGGAAACTCACATAAATGTGGGAGCTGCGGGTATCCATCTGGAGGAGAATCAAGACTCTGCTTGATTCCGGAGAAAAGCGGCGAATCGGGTACGATGAGCGCTGCGCCAGCGTTTCCGAGATCCTGGCAACGAAACTCCATCGATCTGATGAGCGGGCCGACTGGCGCACTTTCTACTTGGTGAGCAGTTTGCGGATCGCCTGCAGCTCCCGCATTCGCTGGGGGCTGGATTTGGGGTAGGCCATGCCGAGCCCTGTGAGCGTATCGAGAATGATCCGGGACACGATCAGGCAGGCGTTCTCCTTGTCATCGGCAGGCACGATATACCAGGGTGCATCACGAGTGCTGGTGGCACTGAGGCAGGCGGCATACGCTTTCATGTACTGCTCCCAGTACTTCCTCTCCTCGATGTCGGCAAGGCTGAATTTCCAGTTCTTCTCCGGATTGTCGATACGTTTGAGGAAACGCTTTCGTTGTTCCTCCTCAGAAAGATGCAGGAAAAACTTGATGATGCGGGTACCGTTGCGGTGAAGGTGTGCCTCCAGGTTCACGATGGAACAATATCTGTCACGCCAAATCGTCTCTCGATCGAGAAGTTCAATCGGAAGACGCTGCCCGCTGAGAATCTCCGGGTGCACGCGAACGATCAGGACTTCCTCGTAGTAGGAGCGGTTAAAGATGCCGATTCGTCCCCGCTCGGGCAGCCGGCGAGTAGCGTGCCACAAAAAGTCGTGTTCGAGTTCCTCCGCACTCGGATGTTCGAAACTGAAGACCTGGCAGCCTTGGGGATTGATGCCTGACATCACATGTTTGATGGCGCTGTCCTTGCCAGCCGCATCCATCGCCTGGAAGATCAGCAGCAGCGAATAGCGGTCGGACGCGTACAGCAGGCTTTGCAGTGCGCTCAGTTTGCGGGTATGTTCTCCGAGGAGCATTTGGTACTCCTTCTGTGAGCGGTAACCGGGCTTCACGCTCGTCGGCCACCTGCTCAAATCGACGTTCTTCCCTGGCCGGACACGAAAGGCGTCGGGATTGGTCTTGCTCATCAGTATCCTTACCTGGAAGCTCGGTCTCCCGCAGTCACAATAACAATATGGCACCGTACTGTTTTCGGGCTTCCTTCTTCGCCGAGTTCGGCGACTTCGCGCAGCAGTGACCAGCCCAGGAATAGTGTTGGACGCACCGAAGAGCCACCTTGAGTCCGGCTTGGGCTATTCAGGTTTCGCGGCAAATTTCAAAAGAACATAAGTAATGTGCTTCCCGGCTGGCACGAGAAAGCTGTGCGGAATGCCTGCAGGGATATGAATAATGTCGCCGGCTGCCAGAGGATGCAACCGGCCGCCTTCGAGGCGCGTGCCCGTGTATTCGCCTGTCACTGTGCTGCCCTTTTTGCCAGTCATTGTGCCACCCATGACGAGTGTTCCTGCACCGCTTTGCACCATCACCACGTCGACGATTTTGTCGTGCTCAGTGGTCCGGGCCGACCATCTTTGTAAGGGCGGCTTCACGCTGCTTAATGGCGGCGGGGGTCCAAAGAGCGAAGTTGGAGTCTTCGGCGGCAAACGAGGGAACAATCGCAAGAAGAAGTACGGCGAAGCGCATCATGCGGGCCATGCTATCACTCGGGCGGTTGGCTTCAAATACCAATCCTCTCTACTTTTCTGACGCTTGAGGTCATCGTTTGCGCCGGTCGTAAAGGCTGGTAGTTTTCGCATTAGCCAGTAACCGAAGCGGAGCGATATGGACAGATATCGGTAGCATGCCCGATTCCACTGATCGCGGACCAATCCAAAGAGCCGATCGCTGCTGTGCCGCGCCAAATAGGGGACGGAACGCCGACCACCCATTGGCGCCCGGCCAATCCGAGGGCCAGCGCGAATTTTGTTCCCGGTACGCGAGTTTCCAGCGCTGGGATGTTTTCCTTCCGCTCGATTGACTCACAGCGCGCCAAGCTCCTGCACCACCTTTTACAATGAATTTCAGGCCCATAGCGCATGACGATTTCGAACAGGATTGTTTCAAGTGATTCCGCTCGCCCCGGGTACTTATGTTTCCTGATCGTTGTTCTGGTCGCTGGAACCGGTTGTTCCCGAAATAACGTCTCACAAGCCGGGGAAGCGCAGCCCGCTGCAGCCCCTGTTCAGCCGAGTCCCGCAGTGGAGGAATCGAAGCGCGAGGAGTCAAAGCCGGCAGGCGAAGTCCCGTCTGGATATTCCAAATGGCGAGTGAGTTTTCCTGAATCGCCGCAGGACAGTTCGGTCGTTGTAATCGCCGCGGTAGATTCGGACCAGGCCATACCAACTACAAACGGTCCCCGCCAACCCCTTCTCGTCGTGCAATGCGCCAATGATAAGCTGCTGGCATTCATCAACGCCCATTCCCCGGGGGAGACCGTCTCTGTCGATGGAGGTCACCGTGCCATTCCGATTCAGGTTCAATACGATTCGCAACCGCCGCGAACGTTGCTGGCGGCGGAATCGGCCGATTATGAGTCATTCCTCTTCCCCAACCCCAGACAGGAACTGATAAGCATCCGGAAGGCAAGTACTCTTCACGTGTCATTTGCCCAGTTCCAGGCAAGCCGGGTAGAGTTCTCCTTCGATGTCTCCCTCTTCGAAGATGCCAGAAAGGCGCTGAAGGAGCACTGTCCGGCAACCCCGTAGCCAAGGCCGCGCAGTCCGCGCGAGCCATGCTCGGGGGCAGAGGCAGATCGCGAGAGAGTTGGCGGAACGCGGAACGATAACAACGAATATCGGAAGGTATTCCGCGATTAGTTGCAACGGATGGCGGGATGCATAGACTGACCGCACGCCCTCCCGCGTACAGCACCGCTAGCGCGCGGGCCACCGGAGTCTAATTTTTGGCTGCG
>JBEKTF010000315.1:0-6250 GCA_049516355.1 Bryobacteraceae bacterium
CCAAGGCGGGCGCAAGTGGATGACCTAGCTTTGTGGCGGCTACGTCAACCCAGAAATTGGCACCGTACTGACAACTCTAATTGTTGCCGTCTCCAGCCTTGATCAGCTGCTGCCGCTCTGCCTCGATAAGCTCCAGCACCCGGAACTCCTCTTCTGTAATGTCCGCCAACGTAATCGTCAGCCCAATGCTCTTTGCATTCAGGATTCGGAAGCACCGCCGCACGAGGCCGCCGTTCGGCGTGTCCATCGCCTCTTCGAGCAGGTTGTTCGGGCACCCCGGCCCGTGGCTGACGTCGATGGCCTTCCAATCCGCGGCGCACGCGGGGCAGCCATTCAACTCAATCTGCGCCGAGAACCCGCATCGTCGGCAGCGAAAGACGCGGTCGGGACACTCTTCGTCAGGGCTGCACAGCGTTCCTTGGTGCAGCACCGACCGGATCAGAAAGCGAACGCCCGGCTCTTCCGGCCAGTCGCCGGGCGCGCCTATTCCGGGTCTTCATCAGCCTCAATGACCAGTTGCGCGATACCTTGGATAACCGTCGCATCATCCCCGCCGGACACTTTTTCTGCTTTTGGCGTATATAGTATCGAGCGGCTGATTTCCGCTCATACATCTCGCCAGACAGCAGATCGACCGCGAGGCGGACATCGTTGTGGGCGATTCGGAGAACTTCATGCCGGATCACCAGCGCAGCGCTGCCGAAGTTATCCCGATCGATAGATCAATCCCGGTGCCCGTGGCCCCGCCGCGAATCGTCCGTTCGTCCGGCGTTGGCGCGCTCGATACCGATCAACTGGCCGCCGTTCTGGCGAGAATCCTGGAGCTTTGATCGACTTGCCTTTCCCGCGTCACAGAGGGATGAATATGTGGACACGCCATGCATGACGGTTCCGGCAGTTCCCGATCGAAGACCGTGTCCTCCAGCGTCGCTCTGTATCTAAGAGTTTCGACCGAAGAGCAACGCGAGCGACAGTCGATCGATACACAGCGGGAGTTCGGCGCGAAATACACCGATCTGCATCAACTCCGTGTCCATCGCATCTATCCCGACGACGGGATCTCCGGGACCGTCCCTCTCGAAAAGCGACCGGAGGGCCAGCGCATTCTTCAGGCCGCACGGCGGGGCGAGTTTAACCAGCTCCTCGTCTATAAGCTCGACCGGCTCGGCCGGGACACCCGCCTGATCCTGAACGCGGTAGCCGAGCTTGAAAAGTATGGTGTCCGCGTCCGAAGCATGACGGAGGAATTCGACACCGCGACCGCGACGGGCAGGCTGATGCTTACGATGCTCTCCGGTTTCGCCGCGCACGAGCGGGATATGATCCGCGAGCGCTCGATGGCAGGGACAGACCGGCTAGCCCGTGCGGGAGCCTGGCTCGGCGGGATCGTTCCTTATGGCTACCGGAAGGAGGGCGAGGACAAAGAAGCGAGGATCGTCATTTCCGAAGAAGAAATCCCCGGTGTGGGGATCTCGGAAGCCGATGTGATTCGCCGAATCTATCGTCTGGCCGCGAACGAGCGCGCGACCTGCGTTCGTATCGCCGACTTCCTGAATATGCTGCACGTGCCCTGTGCGTACGCTCGTGACGGGCGCCTGCTTCTCCGGGGAAAGCGCAAGCAGAAGACCTCTGGACTTTGGCGCGCCGGACGAATCCGCAACATGCTGATCAACGCCACCTATATGGGCCGGCACGAGTACGGAAAGCGAAGCAAAGTGCAGCGCCCGACCATCGTCCGCGAAGTGCCCGCCATTGTAGATGAGGCAACCTGGCAGAAAGCGCAACAGGTTCTCAAGTCGAATTTCCTGTTCGGCATCCGCAGCAACAAACACCTCTATCTGCTCCGGGGAATGGCGAAGTGCGGATTGTGCGGGCTCACGTTCATCGGGACGCACGCGATTCGTCCCAGCGGCAAGGTGGATTCGTACTACCGATGCAACGGCAAGCACGCCACCCGCGGGATCTACGGGAAGGACGGCGAGCGCTGCCCGGCGAAGGACGTGAACGGCATCTTCCTCGAAGACGCGATCTGGAGCGATATTGAAGAGTTCCTCCGCAATCCCGGCGAGGTCGCCGAGATTCTCAGGCAGAAGATCGCCGCCCGCGCCCACGATCGCGGTCCCGAGTTCGACCGCAGGAGCCTCGAGATCGCACTGGAGACGAAAGCGCAGGAACGCGACCGGGTGCTGGGCCTTTTCCGCAAGGGCCGCATCAACGAAACGGCGCTCGATGCCCAGTTGGATGAGATTCAGGCCGAGGAGCAGTCTCTGCGCGCCCGGCTGGAAATGGCAAGCCACATCGAACCAGCGCAGGACATCGCGGCTCTGGCCAACGTGGAAGAAATGCTGACCAACCTGCGGGAGAAGCTGGACGCGGGAATCACCTGGGACTCGAAACGGCAGCTGGTGGAGGTGCTGGTGGATGGCATCACCGTCGATACCGTTGGCGTGGGAGCCGCAAAACAAGCGATTGTAAATGTCCGGTATAAGTTCGTCAGTTCACTTCATACATGCACGGACACGGGTTCATGTCGCAAAGCGACCTGAGCCTGAAGCCAGAGTGCCGAATGTGGCCCTCAGATTCAGAAGCTGCCGCTGCCTTCGATTTGGGAGTTTGCCCGGAAAGCCCAATCTTTGCCAATTTCAGCCCACCGTTTTCTTAAATACCCTCTGACGCGCCGGTTGCAAAGAACCCGCTGTAGATAACGACATGAAACGAGGAGCGCAATCTGATCCGCGCTGCCAGATTCGCTCAACTCCTTGAGCTGACTGGCCAGTTCGCTGATCTCCCTGCTGGCCGCGTCCCGCTGCGGGGGCTTCATCGCCAGGGACCGCGGGCGGCCTTTTTCGCGAGCTATGAGCGATGCGTCGCTGGCACAAACCAGCGCCCTGACATAGGGGGAGATAAAGCACCCCGTCGCGATCATGAGCCTGGCGGCTTCTTCCTGCCGCGCCGGGACCATTCGGTCGAGTTCGTACTGCGCCGCCGGGGAGAGTTTCTTCGAATGCAGTAGCCTATTTACCTCGGAAACACCGTCTCCGTCGTCGGTCTTCTCCATCTCCTTCCTGACGCTGTGGTTCACGAGGACGCTCGGAACGCGATCCAGACCCTCAGTGCGCAGCAGCGTTCCGAAGTGGTCGTCGGTCATCAGCAGACGGAATCCGTTTTGCAACGTTTCCGACATGCCTCGCAGTCTTTGCAAGTCGCGAACCAGTGCGCGCTGCTTTCGCGCTTGATCTTCGTAGCGCTGCGCGAGGGTTTCGGAACTCTCCGGTCTCCGGTATTCACACATCGGGGTCTCCGATATCCGGCAGTTTTGTGCGGCGACAGGCGAGATCGAGGAAGCGGAGGTCCTCAAACCGATGAATATCGAGGGACCAGGGATTCTGCTCGAAGATTTTGATTGGCCTCGCATAGCAGCCAGGGAAGACATAGTAATCCAGAATCTCAGTCGTTCCGAATTTCAACCGGGCGATCACCAGCATATCGACGCGGGCTTCCCGCGGGCCATGGAATTTCCACACAAGTCCCGTGCCTTCGTATTTCCGCGCGACTGCCACAGCAGCATACATCGATATCTCATCGTTGACAGTCCACGCGGGTTTCCTGGGATGTTTCGAGAAATGGTCGGCGATCTCAGCAATCCTGCTTGTCATCGCGAGTTCCAGCGCGTGGTAGCAGGCGCGCACTTCAGCACGCCTCGCGATCTCTTTGTAACGCCGGTGCGCGCCCCACCCAATACGGCGGTATGCCTCTATCAAGGACCCAAACCGTCTCTGGTATGTCTGAGCTGACAACATCCCAGGCTCGGCGTCGATCAATTTACTGCTGAGGCGACCGTGCTTCGCGAGGAGCGCCCGGAGGAGGGCCAGTACGTCTCCATCCCGAGCGGGTTCCCCCCGTTTCTCGACGATATTCTGCGCCTCGTTCCAGACTTCTCGCGAAATGATCGGTTGAAAACGGTTCGGCACATAAATCCATTTCTCTCTCGGGTTTTTGACTGGCGACGATCCCATCTTCGTGAGAGTCTGGTTGAACACCATATCTCCCGCGTATTTTGGGTTGGTCAGCATGCGATGGATCGTTTCCTGGCACCAGCGGTTTCCGGACCTCGTCAGGATGCCCCGTTCATTGAGATACGCGGCTATCTTTGTTTCGCCAAACCCGTGGCTCACAAATAGTGCAAAGACTTTGCGAACCGCGCGAACCTCATCTCTCGGGCCATGGACTAACGTGACTCGGTCAGTTTGTATGCTTTTTCGTTCTCCGTCTGCAAGCACCATCCGGCGTGACCCAGTCGTATCAACGGCCACTCGACGAAAACCGAACCCGGCCACACCCCCCAATCGATATCCCGATTGAGCGATGCGCCGCTGGCCCGCGGAGACCTTGACCGACAGTTCGCGGCTGAATTCGGCTGCCATGACCCGCTTCAGCGTCTTGATAAGCGCATCCATGGCGCTCCCGGTCTCGCGAAAGGGCTCGGCGCAGTAAATCACGGGAACGCCTGCCTTTTTCAACGAATATTCGTAATACGCGCTTTCGTCCACATCCTGAAATCGGCCCCAGCGACTTACGTCATAGACAATCAGCACCTCGAAATCGGCGTTTCCAGAAATCACCGTACGAAGCAGGGTTTGCAAATCCTTGCGGCCATCGAGGGCCAAACCGCTTTTGCCGCTATCTACATAGGTCCGAACAATTTCAATCGAATGCGCATTCGCGTATTCCCGAATGGCTGCTGACTGATTGGCAATGGAATACTGCTGATGTTCCGTAGACATCCGCACGTATTCGGCCGCGCGCTGTGCTGGTGTGTCCATAGTTTATTCGTATCCGCGTGTACCTGGTTCCCGGTGTCTGCCCGGACCAGTCCTGCTCGTTTCGCTGCTTAGTTGGCGTGATGGCCGCAACCGTGTTGCTCCACGTGCCGCTCAAGCTCCAGACGAGCCATTTCCGAATCGATGCGCGATTCGTTGGCAAGCGCCTTGAGGTTTTGGTAGTCCCGCGCCGATGCTGTATCGGTCAGTGAGTGTAACGCCTCCTCATTCCGAGCGCGGGCGCGAAGCCGAAGATCATATTCACCGGAAAGGCGCTGTCTGACGTTGCAGGTCATTTTTTGGCTGTTTCCCCGTACACAGGCCGGAGCGACCGGCCCGTGCGGGTTAGTAAAGCCGGAGCGCATAGTTAAACGTTCGGCTTCGTCGAGCACGGCATGAAATCCGTACAGGTGCATTATCAACCCAAAAGTGCCGAACTTCGCGCAACTCCGTATAAAACTGATGCGTAAATGCCGTCGTTTCCCGACGGGTGTCCCGTTTAAGTTGCCAGCTTCAGACCATCGAGTTTGAATCTCAGGCCAAGGTTTCGGGCCTTTTGGGGCCGGCGAGAGCGGCTCTACGCGGAGGCAATAGAATGGTGTGCTATGAATCCGGATCAGAAGCTCATCCAGTCCGCTTACGAAGACGCAATCAAGGGGCTTTACGCCAAGCTTTTTGAAGGATACGCCGAGGCAGGCGGCGTGCCTGCGCAGGAGCAGCAGGCGGAACAGAATTTCTCGACAGGCATTAGGTTAGCGCGACGGTCACGTGATAGCGCTATTGCCCTGTTGGCCTAGCCGGACCTTTCCATGCTCCCCACACTGAACCGATCTGCGGTCATCGTCACCCCAAAGCAGCCATTTCTGGACTGGCTTCACGGCGCCGACCCAACAAGCCTGACGCTCACTTTGGAAGATGTGAGCGAGCCGACGATCTACCTGCTTCCGGACTGCGACGATGATCAGGACTTGATCGCGCACGTAAGAAACTACTGCGACACGATTTTCGAAGAAGAACTCGACGGTTGGTACACGGAGCAGTCCAGATGGCCGGTTGATCGGGACTTCAAGACTTTTTGTCTGTGGTTTGAATATCGAGCTCATACTCTGCTGCTCGACCTTTGTGACAACCCGCTGCGTCGCTATTGATAAATTGATAACGGATCGGTCGCCCTATTCCCACGTCGTCGAGATTCTGCTCAGGTGATCTCGCATCGACCGATTCTGGCGCTTCGTGCGCCGTTGAAGGACAACTCGCCCGGCCGCGAGGAAAAGAATCACCGCCAGTACGCCCGCAGCCACGAAGAGCCACATGCCCAACCAGTTTATTACCTCGGAGAAATCGACTGTTGACGACTGAACGCGCCACCTGGTATAAAGAACCAGCGGTTCGATGTTGCTTATCTCAATGGCAAAGCACATCGAGCGCGG
>JBEKTF010000316.1:0-5004 GCA_049516355.1 Bryobacteraceae bacterium
CCGCGGTTCCGGCGAACAGATCAGCTTTTTCCGTGTCGCTGGCATGCTTTGCCAGCAGCTTGCAGGCATTCCAGAAGACCGGATAACTATATGAGACTTTGTCGACGGGAAAGTTACTCTCAAACATCGAGCGCGATGCCCCGAAAGCCTCGATACAAGTCTCGATGTAGGGGCGATATCTGGCGGCAATCATCTCCGACGATGGCGGTTCGGCCTGCTCGTTGAAGCCGAGGCCAGTGTAGCCCTGGCCAAGTCCGCCGAGCTTCACGTAAACGTTTGGGCGGGCGGCTAGCGCCTTGATCGATGCCGCCCAGCGCGAAAACACCTCATTGCGCTTGCCGCGATAAGCGCCGATTCCGAGGACCCCACCGACGTGGTTGAGGACGATTCTCGTATCGCGGAACGCACCCGCGAGGTCTGCGACCTCCTTGATCTGGGGATGATAGAGCGACACGTCGTAGGAAAGGCGAAGGCGGCCGAGCACCGCAAACCCCTCGCGAAACGTCTTGTCGGCCAGCAGCCCAGGCCGCACCGGCGAAGCGGGACTAACGATGGAAGGGTCCGCGTCCCACGACACACCGTGGCGGATTCCTCGAAAGCGATCGCCGCCGGCGCGAATCAGCGCGGATAAGACCGGCTCGACGCGACTGCCCAACGTCAAATCCGCGTGTCCGACGATGCCGGCGCATGCCCTGGTCTTGCCACAGATTCCGCTGGCGCACATTGCCGCGATGCCATTGGCGAACTCGGTCTCCCCGACGGGTTGCATCTCCACGGGGCCTTGATCGCGGTACATCGAACGCGCCTCCATGTACACCGTCGCGACGATATTGTGGCCGCTGCCGGTATCGAGCAGCAGGTCCTCCAGCAAATACCGCCACCCAGGGCGCTGCCACAAATGATGGTGCGGATCGACGATCGGCAGTTCCGGTTCGAGAATCGGTTCCTTGCGCCGGTCGAGCCAATCTCGGCGAATCGGGTTCAATGGCGCGGTCTGCTGTTGCGCGTATGCGCGCCGCGGCCAAGTGGTTGCCGCCCCGCCAAGGAGAAGGGAGAATTCGCGTCGGTTCATTGATGACCTCCGTTGACGAACGGGATCCGGGAACTCCTTTTACCCTACCTTAGATTGAGGTGAGCCGAGGCGATTGCGAACGGATGGCCGGATATACGGACCTCTGGACCACGGGAAGCCGCGAGATTCTGCGGATCGCCTGACCTCAGTCCCTTCAGACGCGGCAACTGAGCGAATCAGCCCGGGGTACTCGATCAAGACGTTGGTCGTGCCTGGATGACGCGGTGTTCGTCCACAATCCCGGTTCGGCGGGAAATTCTAAAGCAAATATCAATAATGGAAGGAAGCCCGACCGTACATTGTGCGCCGGGATAAACCGGCATGTTGTTGGGAATGAAAGAGTCCCACAAGAAAGGAGAAAGCGAATCCATCTTGGCCCCGAGTCTTGCGGGGAGCATCGCGAGGTGTTCGTCGAAGCGTAGACAGGGGTATCAGTGGGCGGGGCTATTGAGCTTCGAAAAGTCGCGGAACAGGATGCCGACTCTGTAATGTAAGCGGAAGGCAACATGGCTGGTTGCGTTAGACGCGAGTGACCAGTCGATCCTGCGTAGTCGTAGAACCCACGCACGCTGAGAAACAACATGCACGAGAACCGGGAGACCTCCAGAGTGCCTCGATGCGGTCATGATCGAGGCCGGTCCGAGCAGGCGCAAAGCCGAACGGCGGACAGGCACGCTCGGGAGGAGTCGGACCGCGCCATAGTGTGCGCTGAGCAGCGCGTTGTTCAGGAGGGTTGAAGTCCCTCTGGCGCTCGAATGAGGAGCGTCATATCCGAACGCGGGGGTAATGCCTCGCGGGCCGGAGAAGGAGGAAGGTATGGAGAAGCCTAAACGGGCACGAAAGCGAAAGCCGGATACAAGCCAAGGCGGACCTGAAGCCACCAAACTGAGGTACTCCGGAGGGCAGGGTGTCCATCGTGAGGTGGAATCCGAAGGGCATGAGGAGAAGTACCGGGCTGTAATCGATGGGGGCTACCCCGACGATGAACCGGTCGGCCAAAGGTGGGACAAGGTCGAGCCTGCACTATGGAGGCGAAGGCGTTCTCATTCACCCACCGCACCAAGGTGTTTGCGGACGGCACGGTACGGAAGAACAGCGTGTGACCTCAGGAGGACTGGCAGGGTCTCCGGGTGGCACCGGAGTAAGCAGACCTATAAGCGAGAGCGAAGTGGCGAGCCACCCTCTGCCAGTAGACGGATGGCTGTGTAGTACCTCAAGCGCGGTGAAAGCCGCGTGACCGGTTAAGCGGCGGCGGAAGTGGGCCGGGGAAGGCAGCCAGCGAAGACGGTTGGGGAGAGAGAGCGAAAACCAGATGAGCAAGGGCGGGAAGGTGGATCAGTTCCATGAGTGAAATACCCGTACATTCTCGTCCGAGGAGACTGGTGGACTGGATCAACCCGACGGGTGCAAAGAAGGTCCATTCATTAATTGACAAGGTGTATCAGCGGAAGAATCTGGAGATGGCCTGGGAGAGGGTAAAGGCCAATCGGGGCAGTGGAGGCGTGGACGGGCAGAGTCTGGATGAATTCGCCGCGCAACTCGATCAGCAGTTGGATCGATTGCAGAGTGAGTTGAAGGAGGATGTCTACCGGCCTCAACCGGTGCGGCAGGTGCAAATCCCGAAGGCGGGAAAGCCGGGCGAAATTCGCACGTTGGGAATCCCGACGATTTACGACCGGGTATGCCAGCAGGCGTTACTCAATCGGCTGGAACCGATCTTCGAGCCGGTGTTCGACGAAGCCAACTTCGGATATCGGCGAGGGTTGTCGACAAAGGATGCCATGCGCAAAGTCTGGGCGGAGATTCAGAGCAGTCGGGAGTGGATCGTGGACGCTGACCTAAAGGACTTTTTTGGGTCGGTGGATCATGCGAAACTGTTAACGCTCGTGTCCCAGAGAATAGCCGACGGCCGGGTGCTTCGTCTGATTGAGGCGACGCTCAAGGCCGGAAGTTATGGCAAAGGGCGGCTCTTTCCAACGGAGCGCGGGACTCCGCAAGGCGGGGTGGTTTCACCCCTGCTCAGCAACATACTTCTGACACCGTTCGATCAGGAGATGAGGCGCAGGGGATATCAGCTTACAAGGTACGCCGATGACTGGGTAATAACCTGCGAGTCGGCAGCAGAGGCGCGGGCAGCAGTGGCTGCCGCGCTTCGGATTCTGAACGAACTGGGCGTGCAGTTGCATCCGCAGAAGACGCGGATCGTGCATGTTCGGCAAGGATTCGAATTTCTTGGGTACAAGATCAAGCGCGGCAAGCAACTGCGGTTGCCACCGGGCAAGATTCGCAGCGGTGCCCAATCGGGGGAACTGTACGCTATCCCTCGGGAGAAATCGGTCCGCCGGTTCATGGATCAGGTACGCGCGCTTACCAGGCGACGAGTGCCGCTCAAGACCAAGGAGTTGATTGAGGAACTGAATCCTGTGTTGCGGGGGTGGGGCCATCACTACAAGCGAGCCCACGTCCGAAAGCTCTTCCACCGGCTCGACGGTTGGATCGTGCGGCGCATTCGCGCTCATCGGTGCAGGCGTTGGCGGAACGGTGGCTGGCGACAGTTGCCGCGAACCGCGCTGTATGGCGAGTACGGACTTGTGAACCTGATTCAGTTAATTCCTTCGATTGCATCCCGGAAGCGCGAATCTTCGTGAAAGCTGCATGCGGGAAAACCGCACGTGCAGTTTGGGCGGCGGACGGTGGCCAGCGCGCAAGCGCGCCACCTCCGACCCGACACCGATGAACCAGGAACAAAGAAGGGCAGCCTTCAGCGGAGGTTGGGGAGGGAAGGGCGCGGGCCAGGGAGAACATCGTTCAGTCCAGCACGAGCCCGACACAGAGCGGGGAACGAGTGTCCCCGGGATTGAGCGGTGTGCGACAGGCAGCAAATAGAAGGAAGCAGGAACGGTTTACCGCCTTGCTCCACCATTTAACTGTTGATCTGCTGCGGGACAGCTTTTACGCCCTGAAGCGGAGAGCTTCACCGGGAGTGGACGGCGTTACATGGCAGGGGTATGAAACCGGGCTCGAAGGTCGGCTTGCCGACCTGCACAGCCGGGTACACAGTGGAGCGTATCGGGCACTGCCCTCGCGGAGAGTTTACATTCCGAAGGCCGACGGCCGGCAACGGCCGCTAGGCATTGCGGCGCTGGAGGACAAGATTGTTCAACAGGCCGTGGTGTCGATACTCAATCAGATTTATGAGACGGACTTCCAGGGCTTTTCGTAGGGGTTCCGGCCCGGTCGCAGCCCGCATCAGGCGCTGGATGCGCTGAGCATGGGCCTTCATTGTAAGCGAGTAAAGTGGGTGCTTGATGCGGACATTCGCGGGTTCTTCGACAACATGAGCCACGAATGGACGATGAAGTTTGTCGAGCACCGTGTGGCAGATCGCCGGATACTTCGCCTCATCCAGAAATGGCTGCGGGCGGGAGTGTCGGAAGATGGCCAGTGGTCGGAGACGAAGGTAGGGACTCCTCAAGGAGCAGTGATTTCTCCGCTGCTCGCCAACGTGTATCTACATTACGTTTTCGATCTGTGGGTAGAAGCCTGGCGCAGGAAAGTGGCAAAGTGTGATGTCGTTGTCACACGCTATGCCGACGATCTTGTGGTGGGTTTCGAAAACCGGATGGAAGCCCGGCGGTTTCTGGAAGCGTTTCGGCAACGGCTGGCCAAGTTCGGACTGGAATTACACGCGGAGAAGACGCGACTGATTGAGTTCGGGCGGTTCGCCGCTCAAGACCGGAAGCAGCGTGGTGAAGGAAAGCCGGAAACGTTCACGTTCCTGGGCTTTACCCACTTCTGTGGGGAGCGCCGAAACGGCTCTTTCATCGTCTGGCGAGTCACGGCGAAGAAGCGGATGGTAGCGAAGCTACGTGCAATTAAGGCGGAGCTTCGCCGTCGGATGCATGAGCCAGTGGTCAGGGTTGGTGAATGGC
>JBEKTF010000317.1:0-4331 GCA_049516355.1 Bryobacteraceae bacterium
CCGTGTCCGTAAGGATAGCGGAATTCGGCGAACGGATGCGGATATTGGTTTCCATGCAAGCCCCTGAACTTGAATAGTCGTTGTTCAGGAAAAACTCATCGTCGCACTGCCGGAGAACCATCCCGCAGCCTGCAAAGAACAGGTTGAATTGAAGGCCTCCTCGAAAGAAGCGATTTTCCTTCCCCGAAGGTACACGTTCCCTGGTTTTTAGAACTTGTGGTCCAAGCCTGCCAAAAAGAGGGCTTTGACACACCGGCGCGAACTCGGGAATGAAAATCCCGATCTCGCAGTTCGGAAAGTGATTCGGCCACGTCTCGATTTCCCGAAGGTCGCCTTTAGATGTGGAGAAACCAATTTCTATCGCAGCCACTTGCGATAAATTTAGATTGATCCAGCGACGTTGTGGACTGTTGGTCGTCAATCCGGAATGCCGACGCCCTCGCTGCACGGCTCGACGGAGAGGGAGCCCGCCCGCCACGCCGCATTCCATTTCCAATCTTGGGACTTTCAAGCGGCACGCGCAGCGCGGTTAACCAAACATGCACCGGACGGCGGAGACTCTGAGACGTTCACCTTGAAAGGCGCCAGCGCGCCGGTCTGGGCAAGTCAGCGGGTGATGTTGGCATGCCGGAGAGAGACCGCTTTCTCGCAGTTTCGCCCATTTCCCGCCACTACATGCAAGCGCGGAGAGTCTCGTAGTGAGAAGGATTTGGCTCCGCTAATAGGGGGAAGTTCGAGTGGCCTCTCCTGAGACTTCCAGGATGGTAGCAGGCGGTAAGAAATCCAGAGAAATATCCCCGTAAGACACTGAAAACAAGCAGTAACCCCTGAAGTCACGGTTATGAGCAAAACTTCCTAAAAACACAAAAGTAGTAATTAATGTCGCCGCTCCCTGACCTGCCTCGATTTTCTCTACCAGTCTTAACTGAGACGCTCAGATTTTTGTCAGCTTTTTACCGCCGGAGCTTCAAATTTATCAATTGATGACATTATCGAGGCCGGTCCCCCTCCAGCCGAGAAGATCCAGTCCACCCTGGAGCATCCTGATCCGAATTGACCCAGAGTTTATAAACTGCGGTGCGGCATTGGAACGAGGCGTTCGCTACGCCGTTTTGATTACCTTTGATTCTGCCCTGATCCGGGAGAAATCGGCTGTCCACAAGCCTCACTCGGATTTGGCCGTGGAAGTGCTCGCAATCCTCCGAGCGACAGGTTTGAACCGATCATACCTCCTCACGACCCGCAGGCAATCACCATCCTCCCTGCAGTCTTGAGCAAATCACTCCCGACCCGCAGGCAATCACCATCCTCCCTGCAGTCTTGAGCGAAGAGTGGTTTAAACCGATCATATGTCCTCCCGACCCGCAGGCAATCACCATCCTCCCTGCAGTCTGCCGATCCATTAAGTGCGGAATTAAATCGGAGGCGCAAGCCGTGGTTGCCCGGACAGAATTCGCGGTCGGTCGATGGGAACGCGCGACCTTTGGTACGCGCCCATGACAGGCCATGGAACGCAGCTCGGACCAAAGAAACGAGAGGCGATCGAAGCATTGATCCGCTCTGACACTGTCGAAGAGGCTGCCCGCGCCATTGGCACCACCGCGCAAACGCTTGGTCGCTGGCAGAAAGAGTCGCAATTCGATGCCGAATATCGGGCGGCGAGACGCGCCGGCTGCAGGCACGCGACGGTGCGAAAAGCCCAGGGAGCGCCGGCGGCTCTAAGGTCCACAGCCCAGATCATGTATAAGGGCAAAAGGCCAGCGGATCGGCTGAAGGCTGCCCAGGATATTTTCAGGCTGGCACAAGAGGCAGTCGAGTTCTATGATCTCGCTGCGGCTGTGACCGAAACTGAGCGCGTCTTCAAGGCGTCGCAGAAGGGGCGCCCGCCGATGACTGGCCACGGCGCAAAATTCCCCCGGAAGAAGGAACAGGCGATTGCGGCACTGTTGTTGGAGCGCAGTATCCCTGAAGCCGCCCGCGCGGTCCCCATCGGAGTGACAACCATTTATCAATGGCTGCAGGATCCGGTATTCTGTGCCGCATACGCGGCAGCAGCCACCGCCGTTTTCGGACCGGCAATGATGATTGCGCACCATCGAATGGACGACGCGATCACGACGATCAGGAATTTGTCGGTCGATCTTACGATACCGGAGAGCATCCGGCTGCAGGCTAACCGTTGCGTTACCGACGGACTCATGGATTTGGTGCAGGCCGATGTGGTCTCGCGCGTGTCGGCGATGGAGCCTGCCGAGGCTGACGCGGGTGAGCCGCAAAGCATGGGCAGGCGTCTTCATCAGCAGCTGGAACGAATCAAAACCAGCTGCCAGACCACTAAGCCAGCCTGGCTCGGCAGAATGATCCTCGTTCATTCCGTCGATGGAAGACCGGCGGGCTCTTCGGTGAAGGGGCCGGACGGCCGGCACCTCTGGGTGGTTCCGCCGGAGGGATGCAAGAAGGGCGACCCTGTCGAGGAACATCAGGACCCGGTTCAGGAGTCGGCAGCATGAGGCGCCTGAGGGGTGGAAACAACGGTCCGAGTCATCTTCCTGCCGAGGGTGACGGGCTGAACATGGGGGCCGGAATCCTGCCGTTCAAGCTCGGGTTTCTTCTCAATCCCTCGCGGTACAAAGTCATTCACGGCGGACGGGGATCGGGGAAATCGTGGAGCGTGGCGCGAGCCCTGCTGATCCTCGGTTGGGAAAAGCCTCTGCGGATTCTTTGTGCGCGCGAGTTTCAGAATTCGCTGCCCGAAAGCGTCCACCGTCTGCTCGCCGATCAGGTCGAAGGGCTTGGGGCTTCCAATTTCTACACGGTCCAGAAATCGGCCATCATCGGAGCCAACGGCACGGAGTTCGTTTTCGCGGGACTCCGGCATAATGTCTCGAAGATCAAGAGCTTCGAGGGCTTCGATATCGTGTGGGTCGAGGAAGGGCAGACCGTCTCGAAGCATTCCTTCGATGTTCTGATCCCGACGATCCGCCGGCCGGGATCGGAGATCTGGGTTACGATTAACCCGGACCTCGAGGAAGACGATGCCTGGCAGCGCTTCGTCGTCTCGACGCCTCCGGATTCAATCGTCCAGCGCGTCAACTGGACCGACAATCCCTGGTTTCCCGAGGAGCTCCGCGCAGAGAAAGATCATCTGAAGGCTCGCGACTTCGACGCTTACGATAACGTCTGGGAAGGCCATTGCCGGTCCCACGTCGTCGGCGCGCTCTGGGAAAAAGACTATTCGCGGCCAACCGCGAGCCGGCGCCGGAGACGGAACAACAGCGGAAGGCGCTGCTGGCGACGCTCCGGCGCGTGGTGATCGCCGTCGATCCCTCCGGATGCGCGGGCGAGGAAGACAAGCGTTCGGATGAAGTCGGAATTGTGGCCACAGGCCTTGGGCACGACGGCATCGGACGCATTCTCGAAGACGGCACCGGCCGCTACTCCCCTGACGAATGGGCCAACAAGACATTGGAGCTTTTCGATCGCTGGAAGGCCGACAAGATCGTGGCCGAAAGGAACTTCGGCGGCGCCATGGTCGAATGGACCATACGCACGGCACGCAGAACTGCGCCGGTGAAGCTGGTCAACGCATCGCGCGGCAAAGTGCAGCGGGCCGAGCCTGTCGCAGCGCTCTACGCGCAGGGAAAAGTCCGCCATGTTGGCCAGTGCCCGGAACTGGAACGGCAGTACTGCCGGTTCTCAACCGGCGGCTACGTGGGTGCAGGATCGCCGGATCGTGCCGACGCGGCGATCTGGGCCCTTACCGAATTGATGCTCGATCCCGAACCCGTTCCCAACGTGCGCTTTCCCGGGTGGACTTAGCAGAAAAGAAGCAATCAAGACATGAGCCTCTTCGCCGGAGAGGAGTTCGGCTTCAACGAAAGCGAAGCCCGGTTCAACCGCCGCCTGTTGGAACTCCAGCGACGCTCCATGCGCCCACCACGACTCGGGCCGGGTTTCCTCAGTCGTTACGGCGAGCCCGGGTGCCGGAATGTCGCCTTTCCGCCCGGCGGAGCCAGGGGAATTGCGTGTCCAACACGGCGACAGCTTCGGCAGTGGTTTGCAGGCGCGCCGCCTGTGGCTGGACGGCTTGGGGTGGCGTCGAAATCAGGGCGCGGCGGGCGCGCTGGTTCCGCCCGAAAGCTTTGCCGCCGCGCGCTCCGATGAGGCGCAGTTGCAGCGGGGATTTATTGAACAGAATATAGGGGTAGTTGGTCATAAGTGTCTTCCGGACACCACATTCGCTCTGGCGAGGAACACAAGCAAGTCGAAAGTCTTATGAGTCAACCACTTACGATAAAAGAAGTTCGTTCCCGGAAGGTTTTATGAGGTAC
>JBEKTF010000318.1:0-3755 GCA_049516355.1 Bryobacteraceae bacterium
TTCGGTTCAACTGCGCGGGGTATCCACAGAATCCTCCGACCGCCGGGCCGTGGGACATTGCCGGGGGCAGGGTTCTTCCGTTTGCCAGGTGGCCGCGTAGCGGTGGCGGGCGTTTAGGCCTGGTGTTCCGTACGGGGTGGAAAAACGGCACGGCTTTGTATCTTCCTTGTGATCGCGAAAGTATTGCCGGCCACGACAACTGGCGGACCGAGATGCCGTCAAAAATCTGGAACCCTGCCAAAGGGATTGTTCAATATCTGGAGCTTGTGCATGAACTTCTTAATTGCGGAGACTATGTCTCGCCTCTGCTCGCCGCAGCATAGGCTTTCGTGTTCATGGTGGCTGTGGAATCGCCTGGTGGCTGGTCTCCGCAAGCGCGGCAGGCACGGCAGCCGGGAGAGCGGGGCATTTCTGCTCGGCAAGCGCCGGAACGGTCGCGCCCGGATTACAAGTTTCGTGCTCTATGACGACCTTGATCCGCATTGCCTCGATAGCGGGATCGTCCGTTTCGACGGCCGTTACTTCGGCACGTTATGGGATTTATGTAAAGAGCGCCGGCAGGCGGTGGTTGCAGACATCCATGTTCACCCGGACGGTTCGTACCAAAGCGAATCGGACCAGGCGAATCCGATGATTTCCCGCGCTGGCCACATTGCGCTGATCCTGCCTCGTTTTGCCGCGCCCCCGGTGGACCGCAAGGAACTTGGGATTTACGTGTATGAAGGCGGAAAGCAGTGGCACTCGATAGAGCCGCGCGAACGCCAGAGGTTTTTTCATATCGGACTTTAGGAGATCGTCATGGTGACGTATTCAATAGCCGAGACGCTACATCGGCTTGTCAAGGAATCGCTCGACAGCGGGGCGGCTGCAAGTATCGGCGAAGCGGAGGAGATGTTCAGGGGCTTTCGGGTGGGATTCGAGATCTCCGAAGGCGATGCACAGGATGCGAACCATCAGGCGGCTCTGCTGACGGGTGTGGCTCTTGCGCGGCGCGTCTTTTTGGGTGGGGTTCGCGTCTCGTGTCCTGCGGCGGTGCCACTGAAGCTCGCCCTCCCGGTGGGAAACACCCTCGGCGAAGCCGTGGTGCATTTGGGCGGCGAACTGGCCGATTTCGCAAGCGACGATCCCCTTGTCACTGTTGGTAGCGAACCCCAAAAACGTTCTGACCGGTTCCACATACGCACGGTCTTCGAAGGATGGCGTGGAGGCATCGTCCCGGCGCATTCGGAGATCGTCATGTGCGGAGGCACGAGCGTCCCCCTGGCGCCGATGTTGGCCGCAGCGCTCGCGATCAACGAATGTTTCGCCTTTGTCCGTAGCAAAAGTGCGGTTTACGGCCGGCGCGCTGTGGGTTTGTCGTTGTGGAAACCGTCGTCAAAGGTGGATTGGATGGAGCAGGCATCGGACGAACCACCGCTACGTTACCTGCCGGACCGGCTGTGGCTTATCGGCCTCGGCCATCTTGGTCAGGCCTTCCTGTGGGCGCTCGGTTTGCTTGACTATCCGATCGCTTCCGGTCTGTCTGTGGTTCTTCAGGATGTGGATGTCATGACGCCAGCGAGCGTTAGCACGTCGGTCCTGACAGACGCGGATCTGGTGGGCCGAAAGAAGACCCGCGCATTGGCGGACTGGTGCGGGGCGCGCGGTTTTGAGAATGCAATCATCGAACGCCGGTTCAAGGCCGATTTTAGTCGTCAGCCTGAGGAACCTTCGATTGCCCTGTGTGGGGTGGACAATGCGCTGGCGCGCCAAGACCTTGACCAGGTCGGTTTCGATTTCATCGTTGAAGCCGGTCTCGGCCGCGGTCACCTCAACTATCGGTCAATGCGGTTGCACACCCTGCCGGGACCGCGGCCCGCCGCGTCTATCTGGAAATCAGCTGATTTGGCGGACAGCGTCGAGAGCCGCCCAGCCTACGACACACTCCTTAAGGATGGCACCCTTGATCGCTGCGGAATCACGCTACTCGCCGGGAAGGCGGTCGGTGCACCATTCGTCGGGGCCGTTGCGGCGTGTCTGGCGATAGCCGAAGTCTTACGATTGCTTCATGGCGGGACAGTGTATGAACTCATTGAACTCGACCTACAGGCGGTCGAACATCGAACTGTAGTGCCTCATCCCTTCGATTTCACGAGGCTGAATCCTGGTTACGTTTTCGCGCGGCAAATTGGGGCGGCAGCGCGTCTTGCATAATCGAACAACCGAAGCGGGTACAGCCATTCGAAATCAGCGGAGACTGCGTGGGAGAGGATGCCCGCGGCAAGAATGCCCAGCCAAGGGAGCAGCCAGGTGGTGCTGGGGTTATCGAACGAATCAGGCTCGACCGCAGCGGCATTGGTACTGCGAATCCACGGGATGCGAAGGGCTGCGACGGAGAAACCCAGGGCGACCAGGTTGAATATGATCCAGCCAGCCTGTGAGTGAAAGCCTCCGACGGCGATACGTTCGGCGCCGGCGTTGCCGATCAGAATCAGCGAGGCGATACGGACACTGTTCAGGAAGAAAATGACGGCGACGCCGGCGGGAAGCAGCACGAGCACATGGGGGAAGCGGCATTCCCGCCGAAAGAGCCCGAGCCAGAGGATGCCGAAGGCCAGCATCAGAGCGATACCCTCCAGGCCGGAGCACTGTGGCGCGATCTCCACCGAGAAGCGGGGCGTGCCGAGCAGCGCTTTGGAGGGGTCGGCTACCAGCACCGGGACAAACGGCGTCAGCAGGAGCCTGGCCATACGGAAGGTGAGATCGACCGTCCAGGGCCAGAGTGACCGCATGGAGTTTCCGGAGATGCAGGCGAGCAGTACGGCGGCAAGCGCCCATAGCCACAAGGAGCCGGTGAGCCAGGCGATGCGCAGCCAGAATACGGGCCGGATGAACGCGAAGCCGGCCATGGCAATTGCCGCCATGCCACTGGCCAGCCAACCGGACGCGACCAACGCCGAGGGGTCCGAGCCGTAAAGGAGAGAAGAGAGAAGGCCGAAGATCGCAATCAGGCCAACGTGCCCCGCAAGAAGAGCCAAGCCGACGGGCGAATCGCTGATAGCGCCCGAGACAGTTTCGAGCGCGTCCCGGTGCTTCAGCCAGGCGAAGGTGACGAACAAGGCGGCAAATCCCACGAGGGCACGCAGAATCCAGGCTCCCCATTGGCCGACAAAACCTACCAGACCCTGACTCCCAATCAGGGCGGAGTTGTCGAGCCAAACGGTGATGGTGATCAGTTCGATTGCGAGGAGCAGTGCCAGCAGCGCGATGCGAAAAACAAAACCGCTCAACTGCCTCGGCAATTGAGCGGTCGATTGATCGGAAAGCAATTTGGAGCCGAAAACTATTTCCTGCGGCGACCGTGAATGACCACGAGCGTTCCAGCAAGCAGGGCGAGCGCGCTGGCTCCGGACGCAGGATCGATTTCCGGGGTGATGATAGCCATGCCCGCAATGCCTGCTCCAATGCCCAATAAAACCAGTGCTAAAACTCTGTTCATCGTGACCCTCCTTGAATTACTGAAAACGAATATGTCATCACGAACATACAGGCTATGCTCCCGAATCGTCAATATCGAAGTGCATAAAGATGTACCAAAATGTACGAATTATCGGGGGTCCGGTACTGGTACTCCAAACACAGCCGGGATGCCTACGTGCCGCACCAATGAGAGCCGCGAAGTAAAGCGAAGCCCCCCGAGTGCCTGAAGTATCCAGTTCTCCTCTCGCAAATATCCGATCGCGTGTTGTTGCTCCTGATTCATTCACCCTGAATCT
>JBEKTF010000319.1:0-3752 GCA_049516355.1 Bryobacteraceae bacterium
AACCTATGAGGAGGGAAAGAAGATCGGGCCCGTGGATGCACTGGAGGCGCTATGGGTCATCGTGCGTTCACGATTTACTTCCCAGATTCATACCAACACGGGCCATGAAGTTCTCCACGCTCTTTCGGTGGCTCCGAGATTCAACCGGTGGATGGCAGACACCATCGCGCCGTTTGCCGGTCGCAAAATACTGGAAATCGGCTCGGGGATGGGTAATCTCACCCGGCAACTCTGCCCCCGCAAAGACTTGTATCTCGCAACGGACCTCAATCCGGAATATCTTGAGCATCTGGGAATGATGTTTCCGCATCGTCCGGCGGTCCACATCCGGAAACTGGATGCATCGAAGCTGTGTGATTTCGCCGCGCTCGGTCAAACGGTAGATACCGTCGTTTGCCTGAACGTGCTTGAGCACATTGAAGACCACTTGGGTGCGTTGACGTCCATTCGCAGTGTACTCGAACCTGACGGCCGGCTCATTCTGCTGGTTCCGAACGATCCCCGCGCCTTTGGAACGCTGGATGAAGCCCTGGGCCATTACCGCCGCTATACGCCCGCTTCTCTCGAGGCGGTGCTCGCTGAAACGGGTTACGATCTTGAAAATATGCTGCGCTTTAATCGCGTTTCGATGCCGGCGTGGCGATTCACCGGGCAGGTGCTGAAGTCCACCACGCTGTCTCCCGTGGCCCTTGGTATATTCGACAAGTTTGTATGGCTTTGGCGGAAGATCGACGCCAGTCTGCCCTGGGAGCCCACGTCGATTATCGCGATTGCGCGGCGACGCGCATAAGCGCAGTCCTGCATAAGCCGGTCGGCTCAATGCTGCGGCCATGCGGAGCATCTCTGGCGTCACCGGCGGCAGTCGAGCGATACTGGGATCGTTGCTCCCTTCGGGCGTCGATAGTCGTCCCGCCCGGGCAACCGATACATGCTGAAAAACCAAGCGGTCTCATGGATTAGCAAAAACCTGTTCGACAGCGTGACCTACACGGTCCGGAACGGTCTGAATAAAGGCTTGCGGCGCAGGGGGGGATTGGGCTGGCTGCCCTTCGAATCGAACGATACCCCCGAACTGCGTTTCTGGAAGCAGTTGGACCTGGACGGGAAAGTTGTCTACGATGTCGGCGCGTTTCACGGGCTGCTGACCATCTATTTCGCGCGGCGGGCGAGGATGGTTGTGGCGTGGGAGCCCAATAGCCGCAATCGCCAGCGACTGAACGAGAACGTCCGGCTCAACGCTTTCCGCAATGTCATTGTACGGCCTTATGGTCTCTCTTCCGAGCCCATGCGGGCAAAGATGAGCTTCGATCCATTGGCGCCGGGGAGAGCCAGCATCGATGCGAGGATAGCCGGAGGCGCGCAGGAGGAAATCGTTGAGATCCGCATGCTCGATCAGGAAGAGGGTCTGGAAAAGCCGGACCTGATCAAGATCGACGTGGAGGGTTTCGAACTCAACGTACTGGATGGCGGCATTAGGACCCTGGAGCGGCATCCCGCGCTCTTTCTCGAAATGCACGGGGCCGATCCGGCGGACAAGCGGGAGCGTGTGAAAGCAATCGTGAATCGCCTCTGGTCTCTCGGTTACCACAATATCGTCCATGTGGAGAGCGGCGTCCAGATCGCGCCTGAGAATACGGGCCTGGCTGCTCAGGGTCATTTGTACGTTCGCGCCAGTTAGCCGGCCGGCGCCACCCACGGACTGCCTCCGACTGAGATCGCGCCGGACAACCCGGAACGTGAGCTATCCGCGTTTTCGCCACAATTCAACACGCGAGCTGTCTTGTTTGAAAAACACGCGATCGTATCTGTTTTTTAGCAGCTCCTCAAAAGGTGGATACACCGAGTTCATGCAATTAGGTGCCCTTGATATTCCCCAGGATAAAACGAAGTCCACGTCGGGATCACTCTTCAGGATCTCAACCCAGGCGGCTCTCTTCTTTTCGCCACTCAAATCGGCCTCGTCACCACTCGAGTCGACCTCGTTAATGACGCCGGCGTATCGTGGCGTCGAATATTTGAGCGGGAAGTGTGAGGTGGCGGCTTCATAATCATTCAGGACAATCAATTCGTTCTTGAGGGCGCCAACCAGTGCCCAATGGCGCTCTGGAACAGTCATCTTCACCAGAGGCAAGCCGGGGCAGGATGGTGGCGTCATTCGATAGCCCATGATGAGGATTCGTGAGTGTCTTGGAACGCTCTCCGTTGCAATTCGCAGCTCAGCCACTTCCGGTGCGAGACGCTTTGAGACAAGCAGATACTCGCCTGCGAAGCCAATAACCGAGAGAGCGGCAAGAAGAGAGCAGACGGTAAGAAGCTGCGCGTCAAAGACGCCACTCGCAAGTGCGAGCAGAACCAGAAAGATAGTAGAGTGCAACCAGAATCGGCTTACGATATCCGATCCGTTACCGACGTGATCAGGCACCATAAGGGAAAGAGCCATAGTTGAGACGATCAACACCGTCAGGATCGTGGACCTGAGGGGATTCTGCATGAATAGCTTTCGGCGGCAGAGAAATACCCCGGCTAAAAGAACACTCAATAATGCGATAAACAGTGTCCCAACATTGGCAGTTGGTGAAATGTACAGAAATGCGTCCCGTGCTAATGCCTCGATCCGCTGTATTAAGGGAAATGTCGTCGAATCCGCGTGCAGTTCCGTTCCCGGTAAGGCCGACGCCCTGGACAGTCGCACATAAAACCACGGCAGTATGCAGGCCGGGGGAAGCCATGGCCAGATGTCGAAGGCATGGCGCTTCACCGCCGCGGTAGAATGGCGCCAGCCATCGCGCCAGTGAATGACGGCGTCGGCTATGAAACAGGCAAACGGAAACAGGAAGCTTATGATTACAGGCACAGGATGGGAAAAATAGGCGACCAGAAGGAGACACGCAGTCACACATTGGAAGCGCAACGGCATCCTCAGACCGTAGCGGAGAACCAGCCCCAGAACAAAAATACACATCGAAGAACTGATCAGGAAGCCGTAAAACCCTAAAGTCAAATAGGCGTTCAAGGCGAATGGAAGCAAAACAATGAGCACCTGTGCTCGCTGGTGGCGATGGTACTGCGAGGCATCGATGCAGAAATAGACACTGGAGACGAGCGCTGTCCCGATCAATACTATCAGAAGCTTCAGCGCCAGTTCGCCGGACACTATGCTGGATAAGGCTACTAAAATTAGCGTAGAAAGCCAGTTCGGAACCAGGACAGAGTTATAAGAGAAGGTATTGTGAACCTCCGGCTGACCGGCCAGCATCAACCTTAGCGCCTCCCCTCCGTAAAGATGGCTATAGCCGTCGAGTGTGATTGTAACCGGGGGGAACAAGAACAGATAAAGAAGAAGGACGACCAGGAGAGCGAACAACGGAACCGGATAAAGACTCCAGACGGAGTGCTTCTCAGAGGCAGTTTTCACGGTGTTCAAAGTGTTCTCCATACATCCTCATCGCTGTTTGGCGGTCTTCAGCCCGTGTTCCCTGCGTATGTCTTGCCTGTACGAGCCTCGTCAACGACACTTTTCCAACATCGCGTGTCGGACTCGGATCTGGAAGCGCGGCCTTCAGGGGCGGTTTAAGAGATCTTTCGTAAGCGCCGGGCCCGGGCGCCGGTCGATGAGTGCCGGATCCGACTGCGAAAGTACCTTTCCATCCTCCGACAGATACTGAATTCGATACCAGTGGCTACCCTGGCGGTCGTCAACCGTAACCTCACAAGATGAAGCGGGTCCGCAGGCAAAGATACTTACTTTGCCG
>JBEKTF010000320.1:0-3742 GCA_049516355.1 Bryobacteraceae bacterium
GGGCCAGGTCGCGAGTTCCCAGGTAATTGAAGAAAATCGAGAATCGGTCGACACGCTGGACGCCGCCGGTGCGAAGATTGGCGCGATTCTCGGGTGTTGCTCTCGCCGTGAAAGCGACGTGATTGGGCGCACCTCCCAGCGAAATCGCGAAGATTTGCTGCATCGCATCTTGTTCCAGTCTCACTGCGGAGTTGACGACATCGTTTGTCGTACTACTCACCACTACTGCTCCCTGGCCGAACACCAGCGTGGTGTTCCGGTTTCCGAGAAATTCCGCGAGCGCATGGCCGAGCGCCGGAGTATTGACCAGGCCGTTCTGACCGCCTGCTACCTTACGAAGATCGAAGACCGGTAAGGACCTGTTATTCCCCAGCCCCACCGTGCTCACGGAGAAAGAAACCAGCTCCTTGGCGTTGGTGTAGACAACGCTCATCACGTCCGGTCTGGCTTTATAGATCTCACCGTCTATGAAACGCTCTTCCAATAAGTCCGGCCGGGCTCCGGCAACCGGCTTACCGTCGAGATCGCTCTCATAAATGTCCCCGGCAACAACCAGGCCGGGAGACACCGCGCGCGAGATGAAATAGTGGGCGGGATTTCGGGGGTTGCGGATGCTGACGTGCCCATAGGCGCCCAGAACGCCCATTTCGGTGGAGGATAGCATCCGGTTAATGATGACGAGGTCGTCAATCGGGGATTGATTCGAAGGCGCTCCTGTCTGTGCCGGCGCACTTGCCCACGGAAATAGAACGGCCAGCGCAACAGCTATGCCGCAAATGACGTGCGTACGAATCTTCATGTTGTTGGACCTCCGGCAAACCGCCGTCTACTTCTTGAGTGTGAAAAGGTAATCGCCCGACACGTGTTTCACAAAAAGCCGCATGGCCCCGTCGGCGCCTTTGGTGAATTCAGCGCCAAGGCCGTTCAATCCGGAAAACTTCGTGTCGGCCTGCGCGGTCAGCGGCACTTTCCCCCTTCCGTCCATATTGCCGTAGAGCGTATCGCCCTCGACTGTAATCTCCACTACTCGAGGGAACTCTCTCCAGTACTTCGGCTGCTCTTCATATGTGCCCACGTACTTTGACAGAACCTCGGGCGCGACCTTTACCGCGTTTTTCTTTTCGTCGGACGCCTTACCCACCCAGTGCTGAAGCTCGTTTCCCTTCTCGTTGCAGACCCATTCGAGCATTTCGGTATCTGGTGCCAGTTCCGCGCGGACTTTCACAGTCCAGGGCTTCGCGTAGATAGTCGGGTCCGAGAAGGTCACATCCAGATCCATGTTTCCGAAATCGCGGCGGTGATATCGTTCGGTCACGCGCAGCGCTTCGGTGTGCGGATGCCCATCGTGATCCAGCCACGTGCGGTCGTTGAATCCGTTACTCTCCACCACCAGCGTGTCCCCGTCCCAGTGCCCGACCGAGTATCCCATCCAATTCGGAATGGGCGAGGCTTCGAGCATGCGGCCGTCCATATAGATCTGGCGATAGGTGAGATCGGGGTTGAGGATGAGGATGACGCCAGGGGTCTGGAAAATCTTCATCATCTCCGCGCCGGTGCTGTCCGCGTCGGTGGCGTACCCCGGACCCAACGGCACACACAGCACGTTCATGTAGTCCCTGTCGAGGTCTTCCAGGCGTTTCTTGACGAGCGCTTCCGCCCAGGGCTGAATATCTCCCGGCTTCAGGTCGGCAGCGATATTGTGTGCGTACGTCGGGGACACTCTGTTCCACAAACCCGAAAGGTCGGGCTTGCCGTCCGGCGTTCGCGGCGCGGGCGCGGCAAGATTCGGCTTGCCGGCGGGTGTACGCGGGATTCCCGGCGTAGGGCGGCTCAGCCACTGACCCGGGAGTGGCGCGCTCAATGCCACCGTCAGCATCGCGATAGCCGATGTCATCCCCGATTTATTCATGTTTGCGAGCTCCTTCGGTGAATTCTATCTAATGTTCGACCCAAACAACAGGCCCGGAGCCCGCCCCGTTGGCTCTCCTTGCAAGCGCCTTGCGAAGGCTGCTGTGCCTGATAGGATATTTCAAGACTGCGGCGCGACCACGCGCGAGCACAACAAGGAGTTCGGGATGAATCGTCGATTTCCAATAGCGGCCCTTACGGCCGCGCTCGGATTAGTGATTTTCCAGGCGCAGGGGCAAACACCTCCGCCCAACGCGGATCCCTATGCAAATAACCCGGATGCGGGAAAGCTGCAGTTCCCTCTCGCGGCGCCCGCCGGCAAGGACTCCGGCGCAATCTCCAAAGCGCCGGCTGCCGCCGTCAATCAGGGGACGCTCGATCCGGCCAAGTGGAAATACGGCCCGGATTTCTCTCCGCCGCCGAATTCCAAAATTTGGAATCCCGTGAAGATCAAGATGATGAAAGGCGAGAAGGTGACCGGCGGCACAGTGTTCAGTTCCGACAGTCCGGAAACCTATTGCGCGATGGCCAATGCCGGCTATGACTTCATCTGGACCGAGATGCAGCACGACTCGCGCGACTGGGAAGCGGTGGGCCGCATGTGGAAGGCGTGTCCGCACGCCAAAGCAGTGCCCGGCGTGCGGGTTGCCTATACCGATGAACGCGAAATCCAGCACGCGATGGATCTGGGCGCGCTGGTGATTGTGGTCCCCACGATCCGCTCCGTGGAGGAGGGGACAGCTGCCAGGAACTGGGCGTATTTCCCACCGCTCGGCAAGCGCAGCCAAGGTGGCGGCCAGGCTTTCGATCCCGAAATGTGGGGCAATGTTCCGGGCGGGTATCGCAATACGATCAACGATAACGTCGTGCTGATCGAGATGATCGAGACGCTGGATGGCGCGGCGGCGGCGCGGGAAATCGCCGCGCTTCCGGGCGTGACCGCGATCTTTGCGGCCAGCGGAGATCTGGGCAATTTCTCGGGCTACAAGCAAGGCACACCCGACTACGAGCGGCTGATCAACATCGTGCACGACGCGGCGCTGGGAGCGGGCAAACGGCTATGCGGTCCGTTCGCATGGCGCGACCGGCCTGATTTCACCTGCTTCCAGAATGGCAGTGAGACAGCGGCCATCGCCCGCGGCGTTGCCGACGAGCTGGGGACGCTGAAGGATACGCAAGGCAAACCCGAAGTCGGGCCCTACGCCCCGAAGAAGTAAAGGCACTCCGCGAACTCAACGTTCCTATGACAATTAACTACACGCATTGGGTCGTGCTGGGCACGGCTTTCATCAGCCTTGGCTCCGGCGCCCTCACAGCCGCCACGCCGACAGAAGTAACGATCCACGACGATAAGCCATTTCCAGAGAGCCTGACTTCCACCTCCGATGGATCTCTAATCATCGGGAGTCTTGGAAAAGGTGAGATCTTCAAGGCCGCGAAGGGTGCGGCTACGGCTGAGCCATGGATCAAACCGGGTACCAACGGATTGCAGCGGGTGCTCGGAGTGTTGGCCGATCAGAAATCCGGGACGCTCTGGGTATGTTCTTCGGAGCTGCCGCCCCAGGGCAAATTAGCCGCTCTCAAAACATTCGATCTCAAGACAGGCGCCCCCAAAGCAAGCTTCGATTTTCCCGGCGACAAATCATTCTGTAACGATATAGCGATCGGCCCCGATGGTGCGGCCTACGCTACCGACACGTTCACGGGCCGCATTCTGCGATTGAAGAAGGGAGCGGCGGCGCTCGACGTATGGATCAAGGATGATCAGCTGGGCGGAGCCGATGGCATCGCGTTTGGAGACAACAATACGATCTACGTCAATACCTTCACCACC
>JBEKTF010000321.1:0-4272 GCA_049516355.1 Bryobacteraceae bacterium
GACCGCCACGCATAGCCCAAATCGACCACAGTTTTTTCGTCTGATCAAATAATCGGACTGGAAGTCGGCTTTCCGCCCCACTTTTCTCGACTCAGGAATCCAGTGTGAGAAATGCGGGTTAGCTCGGTGTTCCGTCCGCGGGCCGCGGCACGTCGTGAAGCGCGGGAAAACGCCCGTGCTCCGGGCTGATGAAGCTCGCGTGCTCCTCGATTCGATCAAGACGGACTCGATCGTCGGCCTCCGGGATCGCGCGATGATCGCCGTCATGGTCTACAGCTTCGCGCGCGTCTCCGCGATGATCCACATGAGAGTAGACGATTATTACCAGAACGGGAAGCGCTGGTGGATTCGGCTTCACGAAAAAGGCGGCAAACGGCACGAGGTACCGGCGCACCACAATCTCGAAGCGTACCTCGATGCGTATCTTGCGGCGGCCGGTAGCAGTTTTCACTTTGAGCCAAGCGCCCAGCAAGCCGCCTCTTGCGACGGACAACAGCTTCGTCGAACCGGACTTAAGGACTTCTGGCGTGAAAAGGGGTTCAATTTTGAGGTACGCATGATGGGCGCGGTTAACGTGACCGGCCGAGATCCGGCGCTGCGGCGGGGATCTGTCTGGAGCTATTATTACGCGCTACATGAAATTTCGCGTGTGTAAAGACGACAGCTCTTCAGCCTCGCTGTCGTCGAATCCGAGATGGATGAGACGCTTCTTGCGGCTTACGTGCATACTCTGAATTAACGCGGCCACTTCATCATGGCCCCGTCCAAGGCTTGCAGGCTCCCACGATCCCGCCGCCATCAGCACCAGCGCCTCAAAGACCTCTGCATTCAACCCGGCAGTGTGCCGAAGGGACTCGTGACGTCGACGAACTGCATTAGTGAGTACCTCGCGAAGGGAAGGGTCAGCGCTGATGTGCTCGCGGAGATGCGACATTCCGAATGCGACATGCCTCGCCTCATCCTGTGCAGCCAGCCGACATACTCTGGCCGTGATCGGGTCAGGTGCAAACCTCTCAATGAACCAAAGTAGTGACAAAAAAGTTCCTTCGCCCAGTACGGAAAGCAGAAATGAAGCAATCGCAAAGTTCGGCTCGTCCACCAGCGTTTGCAGCGATGCCTGTCCCCCCGCCGTGGACAGGCCGAGATCGTGGCGCTTGAGCAAAGCGCGCCTCGTAAATACCTCAACGTGCCGCGCTTCATCAGCCGCCTGGATTGCCAGGACCTGCATGACTTCACGGAAATGCGGATGGAGCTGAGCGATGAAGCGGCTCGGCACAATCAGGGCTGCCATCTCATTCTCCACGAGGTAAGTCATGATCTGAACGATCGCCTCTTCCACTTCGTCGGGCAGATCGAATTCTGAATCCCACGGTATCGCGGTCGCGGGGTCCCACTGCGCTGCCGCAGCCTGCGCGTAGATCCGAACTGCATCGGGCGACCAAACCTCCATCTTTTCCGCAAGAGCGAAATGGAATTCCGGCGATCCTGACTCGACGAGGGCACCGCGAGCGGCCAGCCCCCAACGCTGCGGTGGATGGTCGACGATCGCAGCCGCCGCGAGCGGATCGGCGCGGCCGGCGCGTTCCGCTCCGGACCAGCGCTGGGCGTTGGCGGAACCTTTGAGAATAACCGCACAGCCCGGATCGGCGTCAGACTGGAAAATCTCATGTCCCTCGGCCCGACACCACGCTCGCAGATGCACAGGGAGGTCGGAAGCCTTTCCGCAAACCGTGATGGTTTCTCGATCCGGGGCGATTCTTAGAGCTCGCTTGACCAGCAACGACCCGCCGCGGTCGAAACCGAGATTCGCCAGGTCTATGCGCATCGGCCAGCCACGGAAGAGACAAACGCCTCCAGGTAATTGAATTTCGCCACGGCTTCCGAAAGAAGCTTATACCCTTCAGTTCGACCGGGCAGCCATCGCTTCAGCCCTTCGAGATCGAGGAGCCTCCGAACCTTTGAATCCGAGTAAGACATTTCGAGGAGCAGATCCCGAAACCGCGTGACTGGTTCCGCCGGCGCGTTGTCCAGCACGGTGAAGTTGCAGTGGTCGTACAGCCCGGTTTGCGCGATGCTTCGCGTGGCACCGGACGGGAGAGTACCCTCTTGGATAAAGAGCAAATGGTTGCTGTCGATCATGCAGGCAGCGTCGCATTCGCTACGCAGGAGCGCTCGGGCCGCGTCACGCTCCCCGCCAATATGGTCCCCGTGTTTTCCGCGTAATGTGTCGTACTCGATAACTTCGAAATCACGGTACGGCTCCAGACCCTGCTGCGCCAGAAAGTACAGGGGAATGAGGGTCGCCTGAGGTGAGTCTTTCGCTCCCACCGCCACCCTCCGGCCTTTCAGATCGGCGGCGTTTCGGATCGCATCGTTATTGCGCGCTATGACAACCGAAGTCAGATCGCGGTCCGAATCGCGCATGCAGATGGCTTCGGCGCGGCGCCCCAGCATCCCCCCGAGGCGCTCCGACTGGAGCCATGCCAGGGGCGAGTTCCAGGCGACGTCAATGTGCCCGGCGAAATGAGCTTCCACCTGGCGTTCGTAAGTCGTGTAGAGGATGTAATCGAAAGCGAGGCCGCGCTCCGCAAAGTATTGCTGAAACCCGTCCCAGATTGTAACTACCTTCGGGTCGTAGGCGACCGCCCCTAACAGGAGAGGTATGTGGCTCATGGCACGGCTCCTTTAAAACAGCGGCATGCCGCAAACGGCTTTGCCGATAAAGTCGTAGAGAACATCCGTGGTCGGGGCCATAATGCCCGCGGCCCGGGCGTCACGGAAGTATCGCTCCACGCCCACGTCTTTACGGAAAGCGGCGCCGCCGCAAACGCGCATGGCGAGGTCGAGTACCTCATTCGCAGTCTCGCCAGCGGCGGCTTTGGACTCGAGCACACGCAACGTGGCGTTCGGACGCTGTTCGGCAATCGCATCGAGGGTTTCGGACAGCAGTGCGTTCGACATATCCGCCTTCACCTGCATGCGCGCGATGTAGTTACGTATGGTGGGCAGGTCGGCGAGCGACGCGCCGGTGTCGGAATGGCGGGTGCTGCCCGCGTGTTCCGCCGTGCGGCGCAGCCCTCCTGCCATCAGTCCGTTCGAGCAGGCGGCGTTAAGAACCGCGAATACCGGCAGGACAACGCTCATCATGATTTCGAAACCCTGACCGTCGCTACCGAGCATTGCCGAGGGAGGGACTTCCACATCGGTTGCCGTTACGGGCAACGAATCGTTGCCGCGCAGCCCCAATCCTTCGAAGGTTCCTCGAACCTCCATGCCCCGGGACGATGCGGGAACGAGCCAGATCGTGCTAAGTCCCTCCGCCGCGAGAGGCTTGGACGACCACACGTACCCCGTGGCGCGCGACGCTGACGTGACCCAGCTCTTGGCCGCATTCAGAACAACGTGTCCGTTGCGTGCTTTCGCCGTGCTCGCGGGAGACCAGAAGTGACTGCGCGAACCCGCCTCACTAAACGCAAGGGTACTCAGGTGAGCGCCGGACGCGGCGTCGCGACGCACGCCGATTGGCCCATGGGCCTCAAGAACGGCAACCCCGCAGTAGTGCATGGTGAGCACCATGGCGGTGGACCCGCACTCCTCGGCGACGCGGCGAACGATTCGAGCCGCTCCCGCCAAGCCGAGGCCGAGACCTCCCGACTCCAAGGAGCTGAGTGCGCCGAGCAGCCCGGCCGATTTCAGCGCTTCGATCGATTCAAATGGAAAAGAGCCGTCATGATCGACGGCCAGGGAACAGCGCCGCTACGAGGTTCTTGTCTGCCTGGCTGACTCGGTCACGCCGAGCCGGTACTGGAATCACAGTCGATAATTCATATCTGACGTTCACGCAGTTTAACACCAGCTTGAATGCAGGGAATCGGATGGTCTGCCAATCGACACCTAGGGTGTCGGCTTATTCAGGCAGGCAGCCACGGTTCGGATCACAGGCGAACCCACATAAACCCACATAGAGGAATCGAGTGGCCACGGCGTCGGGGGGAAATTGCACGGACTGTTCACCCGATCCATCTTGTTTCTTCGGATCGCTGCATTGCGATACCCCCACGGAACATGGGGTTGTGAGAAATAGATCCAGCCCCGTCGCAGAGGATCGGGCAATCAACCCTGGGGACAGGCGTTATCAACGAATATCGCATCTAGTGTCCTGTCTTATATAATTATTTACATATAGCCGGGATCGCCCTATACTGGGGCATGCCCAGTCCGGCGCCCGCGCTTGCCCTGAGCGCGAGTCAGAAAGCGGAGCTCGAGGGATTG
>JBEKTF010000322.1:0-3679 GCA_049516355.1 Bryobacteraceae bacterium
GAGTCTCCGGCGCCAGCTAAGATGTTCCTGGCACGCCCCTGCGTTCAGCCGTTCTCGTATTCCATCAGACCAACCGACGACGAATGAACCTGCGTCAATGAATACTCGGACGGGCTCCTAGCATTCCCGCTTTAGCCCAAGGCTGACAAGGCGTTCTGAATGTGCGGGGGGTAGTCAATGCGCGATTCGCGCGCGGTCCCTGGTCTTTGTCACGCTCCCAAGGCGCTCGATTCGCACGCGGCTATTGCTCACAAGCGCGGTCACATAATACTGGAGCCGATTCGCGCAGAAAGAGGGCATCAGCGCGGCCCGTTCGGTTCATTTACCGCCAATTTTTCCCCCCGCGCTCGCCTGTTCGTAGGCAATTAAACCTGCCTGCGCCGCCCACGGTCGTTTGGATTCGCCGTCTTTCTGCACATCTCTGACTGTCGGTTCCAACGTTCTCGTGCAAAATGCGCCCTCCAAGCAACTTCGGCGGCGTGAAGTCTCGGGCGCGCCTGAGCGACTCAGGCCGGACGGCGAGCCAGTTACGTCCTTCAGGGCTGGGTCAGTTCCTGCCAGTTGTCGTTTGAAAACTGAGCGAGCCTCAGGAGCATTGCCAATGAGGTGTATGCATGCTCGTCATTCAGCTTGGAAGCCAAGCCGTGGGCCGACTCGTCGCGCCAGTACTTCAGTGGCTCCGTAAAACCACGCAAGCCGGTCTGCAATTGCTGGCGTGCCTTACCCAGGATCAGAATCTCTATTTTTGCCCTGCCATTCGCGGCGCGGTATTCCTTCAGAATTGCCGGCTCATCGCCGGTTTTAGCGATTGCGATCGACAAGAGAATGGATTCGGCGGCTGCGCCACACATCGCACAGCAGGCAAGATAAGCATGTGCACCGTAACAGCGGATCGCCTGCTGTGCACGCTCGTGAAAACCAGCACCAAAACGATTTTCGTAAGGCGATAATAATTGGCCGAAGCGCTCGGGCTCCGTCGGTACGAAGTCGTCCGCGCGCGCTTCTGACAGCCAAGTGCGTCCGAAAGGGGTGACGGAATAGCCGCATCCGGCGCTTCCAGCGTCGGTACTCTGGGCCTCCAACGTTCGGATGCCGGGTCTGATGACACCGCGGCGGCACAATTCCCATGCTGCCGCGAAAAAATGAGGTGACAGCGCCCTGATTCTGCGCTCGATCGCATCTTGGCCTTGCGGATTCCGCGCGGCTTGCCCGAGTTCCTCGGCAGCGAATTCACGCATTAAGTTCGGCAGGTACAAATCGTACCCGTAGCTGCTGTATCCGGAGGTGTGATACGAATCGCCCTTTCGGAGGCCAGCGATTAGGTATTTCAGCGCGTCTTCTTCGTGCATCGAATGAGGGAGCATTTCGACGTTACCATGCTCGCTCTTGAGTAAAAGTCCACTTGCGGGAGATCGCCTGGTCGCAGCGTCGGTACTGGACTTGCGCTGCCATCGTTCCCGAGATACGGCGTCGTGGGCAGCATCGGAGCACGATTCCGCCTGGATGGTCGGCTACTCTTCCACTATTAATATTTCCTTTGGAGAAATCGGGCCGAAGGCGCAGATTGGGTGGTGCTGATGGAGTGCATCATCGAAACGAATATCTTTTCCAGATCCACGCAGGTGTCGTCTCTAACGGCCAAAAGTGTCTGTTACTCCCGGCCGCCCCCGGCAGCGGCAAGACTACCCTGACGGCCGCTCTGACTGCAGCGGGCTTCCAATACTTTTCCGACGAAGTTGCCCTGCTCGAAGAGCCGGACCTCGAAGTAAGGTCGGTACCGATAAGCCTTTCGGTAAAGTCCGGCGCCCTCGAGGTCCTGGCGCCACTGTTTCCCCAACTACGGCGGTCGGCCAATCACACTCGTGAAGACTTTGAAACTGTCACGTATCTGAATCCTCCATCGGTATCGTTCCGCTCCGACTTGAACCAGACGCATCCAGCCGGATGGATTGTTTTCCCTCGCCCCATTGGAAAGGCCGGAAGCTCTCGCCCGTCTCATGGGGGAAATCCTGGTTGTCGCAAAGCCCCTGGACAAGCGCGCAGTGCGCAGTTTGGTGCAGTGGATCCAACGCGTGGAGTGCTACGAATTACCTAACTCCTCCCTTTCGCAGGCCGTGCAACTGATAGGTAGGTTGCTGAAGGGTCCGAAACCAATCACTTAAGCGCCAGGGCACGATGTCAGTTGAGAGGGGTTGACTTGATTGCGGACGGATGGTCTTGGTACGCGGGAATCATGAACGCCGGAGCGTTTTCGATACAGCGTCTGGTGCCGCCATTGAGGGCCACCGTTAACCGAACGAGCAGTGCGTTTCAGAGAATGGTGGAACTCGTTGGTGCCCGATTTGGTAACCGCTTCAACCGCGCCCGCCGAGTGCTGACCGTATTGCGCCGGCACCGAACTGGTGTCCTCGATTTCGCGGCACTCCCCGCGGGATCTTTGATCCCTCTGAATGGGAACAGATCGACCGTACCCGGCAGGTCGAGGCAATACAAGCCGTCGTCGAGCGGATCGGCTACGACGGCGCCGCGCGGCAAATCTCCATCCGGTTCCATCCGGCCGCGATCACAGCGGCGGACGAGGAGGCGCGGGCGTGAGCGGCGACCAGGAGGTCACCTATGCGCTCGATTTTTGCGCTGGCAGACAGGGCCGGCGGGAGAACAAGGTCGTCGAAGCGGCCGGCCGCACTATTCCACGCATTGCCCGGCTCATGGCGCTCGCGATCCGGTTTGAAGGGTTGCTGCGGGAGGAAACCATTCGGGATTATGCCGAACTGGCCCGCCTCGGCCGGGTGACGCGAGCCCGCATGACTCAGATCATGAAGCTGCGGGATCTCGCTCCGGACATTCAGGAACAGATCCTTTTTCTGCCGCCCCTCACGGGCCTCAACGAGAGAAACCTGCGGGCCGTCGTCAGCCGCATCGACTGGGACGAGCAGCGCCGCCTGTTCCGGAAGATCACGAATCGTTTCGACGGGGCCGGGGCCCCGGTCTGAGACGCGGCGTGGATTGGTCACTGGTTTGGTGGAGGGCGACCTCGAGGTGGTGGCCTGAATGCCGCCGAATCATTCCGATCGATCCCAAGGCTGGCGCACTATGCGGTCCTCCGACTCTCGAACCCGAGAGCTGATGCTTTCGGCCACACCATTCACGGAGCTTGTTTCGCGAGTCGGGGCTATTCTCCCACGCAAGTGACAGCCTGCGATCTGACGAATGACATCGTAAGAAGGAAACCTAAAATGGAAATATGTCAGGACAGAAACGGCACAGTACCGCGAATGTGGTCGCCCTGCTCAATCGTTACCAGTGCCCCACGCCGTTTCACGCGGTGCGCGCGCGTTTCATGGGCAGCATCGTATCTCCTGTTCCGGATAACTCACCGGTCCATACCATCCAGGAACTCTGGGGCGGCAAGTTTCCACCGTTTGACAGCATGGACGACCTGAATCACCTGCTTCATGTTCTGATGGACGGCCTTTGGAATCGTCTGACTGCACACCAGACCGCCAGCAAACCCTTTAAGCTGACGCGCGTGCAAGTCAAGCAGACCCGAGAGGGCGTTCATCATTATGCGCTGCTGCGGAAAGTTTTTGTGCTCACTTCTCCAGCTGAAATCGATGGAATTGGCGTCGATGCAGGATGTTTTCAGACGAGTTGCGGTACGATTTTTGGAGCGATTATC
>JBEKTF010000323.1:0-4908 GCA_049516355.1 Bryobacteraceae bacterium
CAATCCCTCGAGCTCCGCTTTCTGACTCGCGCTCAGGGCAAGCGCGGGCGCCGGACTGGGCATGCCCCAGTATAGGGCGATCCCGGCTATATGTAAATAATTATATAAGACAGGACACTAGTTTGCCTGCTGCAGACGGGCACTTCGGCTCATCGCGACGTTTCGACCAGGTTACTTCCTGGATGCGACTTTCGGGGCGCCTGGTGGGAAGGGGATTTATCGTTCAGGAATCAACCAGGTGGGGTCTACGGTCCAGCAAGCGAACCCGCAACCAACATTTGACCATCATGGTGGATTTCGAGATAATATTTAAAGATCGAAGGTACTAGCGACCGCAGTTTCGATCTGCCGTCCGTTTGCGGCAACCTAATTGGAGTACTCCAAATGTTGAAGATGACCCCGAAAGACGTACCTTTCGCGGAGCGAATCGCTGCGGTATATCCGCGACTCGTTACCGCTTCTTCTCAGATAAACAAGGCCTCAGACGAGCTCGCCAAGGCCACGATCCCAATCGAGGCTATCCTAAAAAAACTGAATTTAGGCGTTCCTACTTGGACCCAGATCAGTGGCAATGAAGCTGACGATGGACACTACTGGTCCCGCGATGTGGGGTATACAAAGGTCGGAGGGGATTGGGGCCTGGCGTTACGGACCACCAACGGCCATAACTCTTTTGAAGACTCGCACCGCGAAGAAGTATGGCCATTCAACGAGGCACCGCGTTGGCTCCGAGTCGAAGGCGTCGGCAAATTGCCCGACTTACTTGAAACCTTGGTTAAGCGCGCCGACGAAACCACCAAGAAAATTCAGGGCAAGGCAAAACAGGCGTCCGAGATTGCCGCAGCCTTGGCAGCCGCTGCCGAAAAACAGCGTGATCTAGATGGGTCGGATAGTGAAGCGTGATCGCCATGACATTTCGCTTCGCGGTTGTCGCCACGTTTGTGGCCGTAATCGTAATCTTTGCTCTGTACCGCAACGATCTGGCCAGTAATACCCTCTTACTACTCCGCCATACCGGAACGCGCATCGGTGAATGTGTGGATCTGTCGCTTGACTGTGTGCGCCCCCTTGGGCCTGACCAGTGGGTTCTCCACGTACCGCTCGGCAAACTCGGTACCGAACGATGGGTTCCCGTGGATTCCCTGGTCTGTCAGATAGTCGATCGGCTCCGCTCTTTGCGCCAATCTCATGCACCAGACACGGGCCGTTTATTATTGCCACGGCCGCGCGGTCGTTATCTGTTGATTCGCAGACTGCGTGCTTATCTGCAGGACGCTGCTGCCGCAGCGGGCATTAAAGCCCGCATCGTCCCGCACCAGTTTCGGCACACATAGGCCAGTGAAATGCTCCGCGCCGGCGTCAGCCTTCCCGCCGTGGTCAAGCTTCTCGGTCACAAGAGTCCGCGCATGACATTGCAGTATCTCGAGAAATTTCGACGCCACGTCTTCATACACAGGGTTTTCGCAGGAGAGTTCCAGGGCGATTGTCATCATATTCAGGCAGTACATCCCCATCCAGCTTGTGGCATCCGACTGTTCGATGGCACTGCCTCCGGGCAGTATCTTACTGCGATCGAACACGCCGATATTGTCCAGGCCGAGAAACCCGCCCTGAAATACGTTGTTTCCCTCCGCGTCCTTGCGATTGACCCACCAGGTAAAATTCAGCAGCAGTTTGTGGAAGACGCGCTCCAGAAAAGCGCGATCGCGCCGGCCGAATTGCCGCTGCTCGATTCTGTAGATGCGCCATGCCGACCACGCGTGAACGGGCGGGTTGGCATCGGAGAAGTTCCATTCACACGCCGGCAACTGCCCGTTGGGATGCATGTACCATTCACGCAACAGCAACAGGAGTTGTTCCTTCGCGAAGTCGGGATCAACCAGCGCCAGCGGAATCGCATGAAACGCCAGATCCCATGAGGCGTACCACGGAAATTCCCATTTATCGGGCACGGACAGAATGTCCGCGTTGTTGAGATGAGTCCACTCGCTATTGCGGCCATGGCGCCGGCTGCGCGAAGGCTCGGGACCAGCAGGATCGCCCTTCAGCCAGCGGCGAACTTCGTAATTATAAAACTGCTTGCTCCACAACAGACCGGCGAATGCCTGGCGCTGCACGCGGCGAATTTCCTCACGGACCCCTTTGGGTGCAAGGCGCTCATAGAACTCATCGGCTTCCGCAAGCCGCACTCCGAACGTCTCGTCAAACGTCTCGTCAAACAATGATTCGAAACCATGTTGGCCGGGATTGGCAGTGGTAAGCCGCAACTTGATGGTGCGCGTTCCCCCGGCCGCGATCGAAAGACGATATCGCGCCGCCGCCTTAGTTCCAGTCTGCTGTGGATTAACGGCAGCTTTCACGCCGGACACTACGTAGTCGTTGATTCCATCCTTGACATAGGGACTCTCATTCTCCGTGCTAAAAAGGCGACCGTAGTTGGTTTCATTTTGCGTGAACAGGAGTTCCGGATCGCCCTCACAGGCGAGCCATCGGTCGCCCAGTTCGTAGTGGCGGACCTTAATGGCGCGTGCGCCGTCCGCGCTCAGCTCGGGCGTGCGGGCGTCCGTACCCCACGACCATGTATTCCGGAACCAGATCGTCGGAAGCAATTCCAGCGTGTTTGGTTCCGGCCCGCGATTCGCCGCGCTGATGCGAATCAGAATGTCCTCGGGGGCCGCTTTTGCATACTCGACCAAAACGTCGAAGTAGCGGTTTTCATCGAATACCCCCGTATCGAGCAATTCAAACTCAGGTTGCTCGCGGTTACGCAGCCGGTCGCCCTCGATGAGCTCCGAATAGGGAAAGCACTGGGACGGGTACTTATAGAGATATTTCAGATAGGAGTGGGTCGGAGTTGAGTCGAGGTAGAAATAGTATTCTTTGACATCTTCGCCGTGCCGCCCTTCGTTGCCGTTGAGTCCAAAAGGCCGCTCTTTGAGAATCGGATCGTGACCGTTCCACAGCGAAAGCGCGAAACATACATACTGGCGCCGGTCGCAGATGCCACCCAAGCCGTCTTCATTCCATCGGTATGCTCGTGATCGCGCATGATCGTGCGGGAAATACTCCCATGGAGTACCATCGGGCGAGTAATCTTCCCGAATCGTGCCCCAGGCGCGCTCGCTCAGGTAGGGGCCCCAGCTTTTCCAGTTGACGCGACCGTTCCGGCATTCCTCAGCCGTATTTCTTCTTTTGTCAATTCACGCCTCGTGGATCAAGTAGCCCTTGAGTCGCTTTCCCGACGATTCGCCGCGCAGCAATCGCGGGGGGGCAAGGGTCTCCCGTGACTTAATATATCCGGATTATCTGGCGGGACTGAGGCGAAAAGCAGGCTGGGATGGAATGCCACGTCCTCAAGACTCTCAGGGCAGCCTGAAAACATCTTCCGATATCTGTGCATAACGCCCGGCTTGGCGAGAATGATTTGGCTTGGATCGGGCGCGAAAAGTGACCAATTTGATTCGGATACTGTAGACTTTTATACCAAAGTCAGTCTAGTTTCCCGGATTTTCCGCCTTTATACTTGCTGTATGAATTTGCTGGAACGTTTTCTCAAGTGCAGCCCGCGAAAGGGCGAGACTGGCTCTGATCTCTTCTTTGAAGGCTCACCATGGGGATAACACCAATCAGCCGAACGTCTGACATAGCCCCGAACCAAAGCGCGCCAACCGGACGAACCAAAGCCAACTCTTGCGGAGCGCGACGGCCTCAGCCCGAATACTAAATGATCTGAATATCGCCGATCGGGAGTTCAAGGTGGTCCGAGATCCCGCGAGTCAGCGCTTCGTAATGGTCGTGGTTGAGCAGAGCACAGGGACGGTGCTGGACCAGTATCCAGCGGAGGACGTTCTCAAGATGCTGAGCCAGCTATCGGCGGGCAGGCGAAGAGCCTGATCGTGCAGAAAATCGAATCTAAAAGCGGACCGCGGTCCGAATAATGCTTCCTAGACCGGACTTACCACAGAGGGCTTTGACAGATGGCGCGAAAAGCGGCACGCGCGGAGCACGAGAACCACGAACGCTGGCTGATTTCCTATGCCGACTTCATCACTTTGCTCTTCGCGCTCTTTGTCGTGATGTTTGCCGTATCTCAAACCGATAAGCACAAAGCGCATGAGGTATCGGATTCCATGAAGCAAGCCCTGGAGAACAGTGCCACCAAACCCGCCGCCCGGGAGATTCTCGGCGGCACAGTTGATAGCACAGGCAAAGGCAACGCCATGATGCGTGGCCCCGGCGGATCGCAGAAACAGATTGTGAAAACCGAGCTGATCCCTCCATCCGAAGTAACTATCACCGATCTGGTGCCCTCGATGAACTACCTTACTCAGGCTCTGGTTCAGGAAATCAAGGAGGGCAAGGTGGATGTCCATCTGGAAGAGCGGGGCCTGGTCGTGAGTCTGCGCCAGGCCGCGTTTTTTCCTTCTGGCGGAGATGAAATAGGACCGCAGACGCATGACGCAATGGCCAAAATAGCCGGCGTGATCAAAAGTCTGCCCAACGGCGTCCGGCTGGAGGGCCACACGGATTCCGTACCTATTCATAACGCTCACTTTCGCAGTAACTGGGAACTGTCCGCGGCTCGGGCGATCGCCATGCTTGAGTTACTCGCAACGCAGTATGACATTCCTCGCGAGCGCTTCGGCATAGCTGGTTACGCCGATACGATTCCTGTGGATTCCAACGACACTCCCGAGGGCCGGATGCACAACAGGCGCGTCGATATCGCAATTCTCAATCAGCGGGTTGTGACATCCCTAGAGCCTGGCTCACCCCCTCTGGTCGGCGCAGCCAAAAATTAGACTCCGGTGGCCCGCGCGCTAGCGGTGCTGTACGCGGGAGGGCGTGCGGTCAGTCTATGCATCCCGCCATCCGTTGCAACTAATCGCGGAATACCTTCCGATATTC
>JBEKTF010000324.1:0-4023 GCA_049516355.1 Bryobacteraceae bacterium
AAGTCGGCGAACAGAATGTTGGAAGGAGTGATGTTCACCTGGGTGTGCAGCAGGTTGCTGCCCGCAAACCCGTTTCGTGTGTTTTGCCCGGCCGGAAGGCCTGTCACCAGCGATTCTGTATATTCCGCATCGAAAGTATCGGAGAACCAGGCGCGTCCCCGAACGATCGGACCTGAAATACCCACCCGTGGATACCAGCTTCCGAGGTGCAGACCTTGCTGGATGCTGAGCCCGGGGATGAAGTCGGTTGCAGTGTAGTGGAGCGCGTCCGTGCCGTTCTCGGTGTTGACATTCAGCACGCCCGCCGATCCCTTGCCGAATTCCGGCGAATAGCGGCCCGAGGAAAGGTCCAGCGAGCGAATGCCTTCCACCGCGAGAAGAGTCTGAAACTGGCCGGAGATCGGGTTCGTAACGTTGAAGCCATTGAGGAGGTAGAGAACCTGATTCTCGGAGGATCCATTCACGTGCAACACGCCGGCAGCGTCCTCCACCACGCCCGGCATAAGCTGCATCGAGTTTCGCAGGCTGTGGCTGTTTGCGTAGGGCATGTCATTGACTTCCGTGCCAGTGAGGCGTTCCTCGTTTTGAGTCTGGTCCACATCGACGGGGGAAGTTTCTGCCGTGACGTTCTCGGATTGAAACACCTCGCGGACACTATTGATGACCAGCGTCAACTCCTGCGTGGCTTCGACATGCACCACGCGGTCCTTCAGCGCGTAGTACCCTTCACGGTCAACGCTGACGAGAAAGTCCCCCGGCCCGGACAAGGTGAGTTCGAAGGCGCCGTCAGGGTCAGTTTGTGTTTCCCGGGAACCCTCCGGAGGGACGGTCGACGAAGCTGTGAGAGGACGCATGGTGACCCGGGCAGCGCGAACGGGCGCATCATTCTCATCGACAACCCGGCCATGCAGAGTGACATCGGCCGCACAAACAGGCAAGCTCAACAAAGCGCAAGCAACGAGGAAGCGCGCGAATGCGATCGATGGTTTATACCAGCACATCTGAAACGGCGGTTCGGCCGCGATACCCTCAGGAACAATTGTCCTCCTGAACGCAGTATCTCCGCTCACGGCGGGACTGGGTCTGCGGTATGGTGTCGCGGAAATTAATTTAAGATGTCGAACATTGTTTCTGAAGCCGGACAGGATTCGACATTGCGCGAAAGCGCGGCGTTAATCGGTAAATATCGGAAGGTATTTTCCCATTGGCATTTCGGAGTTGAGACCGCCAGAAACGCTGTGAGCGGCATCGGTATTCATGCAGAGAAGACCTCCGAAAAACTAATAGTTCAAGGGTCACGTAGTCGCGACTTGTGACTGTATGGCGTTGCCGGTTGACCGGACGGAAGTTGCCGCCGCGAGATCGATGTCGTGCTGGTCTGGCGCCTGCGCCTGACGAGTGCGGAGCAGAGAAATGCGGTGAAGAAAAATGCAACATCGACAGCGGTTACCGGTCCATGTTGGCGCCAGTGAATCCGCCGTCGTCATAGAGCTCGGGCGGCTGGCTTGGCTTTTTGTACGCAGGAAGACGAATAGGAGTCATGACCTATCCGCACCCGTTAACCAAAAGGGCGTCGGTCGCCTGAGACTCTGAGAGTTTCCCTTCTAATGAGGTGGCGGCGAGCCAGTCTGGGCAGGCCGACGAATCGCTGAGAGCGACCGCTCCTGGGCAGTATGGACCGATTTGGCCAGCAAATTCCGCTCCGTCGTTAACGCATTATAAAAAAGGGCGCCCCTTTCAAAGTAGGCTTGGGGCGTCGGCTCACGACCGACGGAAAGGAGCACCCAATGGACAACAGAAAGTATATTGGCATGGACGTGTATCAGGCAAGCATCTCGATTGCGGTCAGTGACGCCGCCGGAAAGGTGCTGATGGAATGCATCATTGAAACGAAAGCAGCCACCGTCCTGGAATTCATCCAGGGACTGCGTGGGACCTTGTGGGTAACCTTCGAGGAAGGGACCAGTGCCGCCTGGCTGTACGACTTGCTCAAGCCCCATGTGGCCAAAGTAGTCGTATGCGATCCGCGGAAGAACGCTCTGCTCAAAGCCGGCAACAAGAACGATCGGGTGGATGCACGCAAACTGAGCGATCTGCTTCGCGCGGGACTTCTCACGCCGGTGTATCACGGAGAGTCCGGGGTCCGCACACTGCGGGAACTGAGTCGCAGCTATCTCGCCACCAGCAAAGATCTCACGCGCGTGATGAATCGTCTCAAGGCGATATATCGGAGCTGGGCGATTCCCTGCGGCGGTCAGGAAGTCTACTTCCCGCGCCACCGTGCCGCGTGGCTGGAAAAACTGCGGGAAGCCGGGGCGGAAGTCCAGGAAATGGTGACCGCGTTGAAGCCTCGGCCAGTCACCATTTTTTTTAATCCGCACTCTCCGCGACGCCGCCAGGGACGAGAAAGGCGGGGCGGTGGCGGAACTGGCTGCGATGCTCGCGGCTGAAACGTTTGCGTAGTCCGTCAAGGTAGAGGTAAATCACCGGTGTCGTGAACAATGTCAGCATCTGGCTCACGACGAGTCCGCCGACAATGCCGATTCCGAGGGGCTTGCGCAGTTCGGCGCCCGCGCCCCAGCCGAGTGCCAGAGGCATTCCGCCCAGCAAGGCGCACGAGGTGGTCATCATGATCGGCCGGAAGCGCAGCAGGCAGGCGCGGAAGATCGCATCGCGCGTGTTCAAACCCTCATTCCTCTCGGCGGCCAGAGCGAAATCGATCATCATGATCGCATTCTTCTTCACAATGCCGATCAGCAGGAAGATTCCGATCAACGAGACGATGTCCAGTTGCGCGTTGAACAGAACCAGCGCCATCAGAGCGCCGACGCCAGCCGACGGCAGCGTGGAAATAATAGTCAGCGGATGGATCAGGCTTTCATACAACATGCCAAGCACGATGTAGACCGCCAGCAGCGCGGTACCGATGAGATACGGCTGGTTTCTCATCGATTCCTGGAACTGCTGCGCGGTACCGGCGAACTTGCCCGTGACAGCGGCGGGCAGTCCCATGTCGAGCTCCGCCTTGTTGATCGCATCCACGGCGTCGCTCAGGGCGACCCCTTCCGACAGATTGAACGAAATCGTGCTGGCGGGGAACTGTCCCTGGTGGGGCAGCGAGATCGGCGTGTTGCCCTGCGTAAAGTGCGTAAACGTGGACAGAGGTACGGAGAGTCCCTTGGGTGTCTGGACGTAAATCGTATTTAGAAAGTCCGGATTTTCCCACCATTGCTGCTGCAGCGCCAGAACCACGTGATATTGATTGATCGACTTGTACATCACCGACACCTGACGCTGGCCGAACGCATCGTAGAGCGCCGAATCGACCGCCTGCGCGGTCAGGCCGAGGCGCGAGGCGGTATCGCGGTCGATGACGATGTTCGAAGACAAACCCGAGACCTGCTGGTCGGAGCTGACGTCGGCGATCTCGGATAATGTCGATAACCTGTCGAGTACTCTGGGGCCCCATTCATACAGCGTGGGGAAGTCCGGCGCCTGAATGGTGTACTGATACTGGGCGTTTCCCTGCCGCCCTCCGATCTTTATATCCTGACCGTTCTGGAGGAACATGGTCGCGCCAGGCATCCCGGCCGTCTTGCGGCGGCGACCATGTCCACCGTTTCGACGTCGGGATCCGTCCGGACTTGCTCTTCATACCATCTCGCCTTGTTCACCAGCGCCTGATAAGAAATGTGTTGCTGGCCGACGATGTTGCCATAGAGTCGGCCCGCGTCCTGCTGGGGAAAGAATCCATTGGGAATCTTCGCATAGAGATAGACACTGATACCCATCGTGACCAGCATGACGAGCAAAACCGGAAACCGATGCGCGAGCACCACTTCGAGCGCCGATGCATAGGTCGAAATGATCCACTGGTAAAACTTTTCCGTCGTGTTGTATACCCATCCGTGGCTGCGTTTCTCCTTGAGCAGCCGCGCGCACATCATGGGTGTGGCCGTCAGGGAGATCACCATGGAAATACCGATCGCAACCGACAGAATAACCGCGAATTCGCGGAAGATG
>JBEKTF010000325.1:0-3554 GCA_049516355.1 Bryobacteraceae bacterium
AATCGGCTTGTCGGGCCGACCAATACGAAACCGGGCGAGCAGCGTTGAATTCGGCAGGTCAGACTGCCAAGAATAAAAGATAACCCGGTTCATCTCCTCTGAGAATACAGTTACGCGGCGCTCCCCTGTCGTCCGGCGCGTCTTCCAATACCATCCACGAGGCGCGGCGCTCGGCGGCAAGGAGCGTACCTAGACGGCAAGGTATACCGCGCTCGACTCGCCAGGGCGGGCGTGAAGATACCGGCTAGTGGTGGCGACCGACCTGTGCCCGAGCGTCGCCTGCACCAGATGAATCGGGGCTCCCCGGTCGAGCGCATGTGAAGCGTGGGCGTGCCGTAGCCAGTGCGTGCTCAAGTTTGCGGCAATCCCGGCAAGCTGGCTGGCGTCCTTCACGATCCGCGATATCCGCGAGCGTTCCAGCGGCTTCCCCGAACGGGACGCGAACACTGGCGCGTCCGGCCCCGCTGTCTCCTTCAATGGGGTGAGTTGGCCCCACACGCCGGGAGGAAGGAAAACGACGCGCTTGCTCCCTCCCTTCCCGTAGATCAGGATCTGCCCGGCCGCGCCCCGCGCTTGGAGATTACGCCAGCGCAGCCCACACGCTTTACGCGCCGCAGTACGGTGTAAAAGCCCGATAACAGAGATCAAAGCAGGGCGAATGGGGGCGGGTTGTGAACCCCCGTCGCAGCCAGGTTCACGGAGCCCTCCGCGATTCGAGTCAGTGCGTGGTCCGCAGCCTTTTCCTCGGCGAGGGTGTCATCCAGCAGACTCGCCACTTCTTTAAACCCGAGGACGCGGGCAAATGCGGACAGCGAGCCATACAGGCTGATTTCATAGTGCTCGAGCTGATTGCCTGAGAAGATGAGCGCGGCATCCAGTAGCGCTGAACGTTCGAGGTGAGAAATCATCTTTTCGCATTCGTGCAGAATGATGTGGGCCGGTTCGCTTTTCTCGGCGGCGGGAGCGCGTTCAAGCCGGGTAAAAATCTGCTCCAGTCGATAGATTTGTTCCTTCGTTTCCACGAGATGCAGATCGAGGACATGCTTCAGTTCCTGCGCGGACGCGGCCTTCACCATCTTCGGTAATTCCTTTACGAGCAGGTGTTCGCAGTCCCAAGCGTATTCCAGACCGCGCTGGAAAAGATCTGAGAGGTTGTCGAGCAGCATAACGCGTACTCCTTCGCACATAATTTAAGCACGTTCAGGGCTAAAAAAGAAGGTTTTTGCCATAGGCTTTTCCCTTAAATCTATTTCGTTGGCGATGAACGCAGAAGCGCGGCCGCGGGCAATGTAGCCAGGACGAGATTCCATGCTCGATGAAGAATTACAGAGTTGTGACGAGTCGCGGTCCGGTTCAGGGTTTCATTCGCCGTAGTCCGCCGTGCACGCATTCGCTCTTCAGCAGCCTGGAAGCCAAGTCCGCAGCCCCTTATACCCGGGGGTCGTTCGTGATAGATTCTCTGGAGAAGAAAAGGAAGTGCCGCAGATGTATTATCGAAAAGGTTTTTCCATCGGGTTCGCGATTGCGGGCCTGAGCGCGCTGGCTGCATCAGCCATGGCGCAGGGACAGGGACAGCCGGCCGCGCCGTTCATGGTCCATCAATTGAAGCCCAACGTTTACTGGGTTGAGGGCGGTGGCGGAAACAGCGGCGTCATCGTTGGCGACAAAGGCGTGATCGTCATCGACGCCAAGACGACGGCGGCGGGCGGGAAGGAACTGCTGGACGATATCGCAAAGATCACGCCGAAGCCGGTCACGACCGTCATTCTCACGCACAGCGACGCAGACCATGTCAATGGACTAGCAGCGTTTCCCGCCGGCGTTAAGGTCATCGCGCACGAGAACAACAAGAAGGAGCAGGAAGCGGCGCTCGCCAAGGGTGGCCGGGGTGCGCCTCCCGCCGATCATCTCCCCTCGCAGGTGGTCTCGAAGAACAAAGAGAGTCTGAAAATCGAAGGCGTTAAGCTGGAACTCCACCACTGGGCGCCGGCGCACACGAGTGGCGATCTGGTCGTCTATCTGCCGAGTGAGAAGATTGTGTTCACTGGAGACATCATCGCCGGGGGACAGCGGGCCGATCCGCTCATCCATGCGGAGAAGAACGGCTCGTCGGAAGGATGGATTACTACCGTGAAAGGGATCGCCGCCATCAACGCCGATCAGTTCGTTGAGGGCCACGGAGATGTCCTGGCGAAGGCCGACATTCAGAAGCGGCTGGCCGATGCGGAAGCCAAGCGGACGAAGATCAAGGATCTCGTGACGCAGGGCAAATCGCTCGATGAGATCAGAACCGCCGTTGGCGATCCGCCGCCGGCGCCGGGCGGACCGCGATTCCCCAGCTTCACTCAGGTTGTTTACGAGGAATTGACGAAGAAGGGGGCGTAGCGGGGCAGACCGCCAGACCAATAAAAGTCAAATCTCAATTAGCCGGGCTCCGGGGGCTCAGCTATTTCGGCGCAGGCTCACTCCAAAGCGTTGCCGGGGCTCCACGTGCGTTAAGGGCAACGAAAAACACCGCCGGGTGTTTGAAACCGGCGGCATGGGAAAACGAGCACTTCGCAATTTCACGCTCTGATTGAATACGTCCGCTCCCCGTCCGCTCCCTTGTTTGACTCGACGGTCAGCCCCATCTTCTTTCCGACCGTTCCGGAGATGAACCCGCGAACCGAATGCGCCTGCCAGCCCGTTGCGGTCATCAGCTCCTTCGCCGTCACCCCGCCCTTGCGCTTCAGGAGTTCCAGGACGGTGGCCGTCTTGCTGCCCTCGCGGGAGCCTTTGGCCTTCGTGGCGGCCGTGGGCGTTTTCTTCGCCCGGCTGGGCTTCTTCTTCGCGGGCGCTTCCTCCGGCGCGACGTGGGCGCTTTGTGGCGCTTCCGTCCCTCCGAGGTTCTGAATGGCTTTCCAGATCCGGGACACAGCCTTCTTCCGATCGGTGAATTTCTTGACCGGCGTCACGCCCGGGATGCTATTCCAGATTTCGACGAGGCGACCCGCGGGCCACGCGGCTGCGAGTTCCGTGAGCGCGTCCTGGCTGGTGAAAGTGTCAGTCCCTTCCGTTTTCGGGGCGGCCTTCGCCGAAGCGTGGACCGTGATGTTGTTCTCGGCGTCGATGGTAAATGCTTTCGTATGAGCTCCTTGCCGGGCGGTTGGGCCGCGCGGTCACCCATTCATCGCTCTGGTCGCGAGGAACATCAAGAGAAATCTGCGGGGCGATCCGAAGAAATTAAGGGGCTGGTGGATGTAATCGGGGAAAACGGCGGGGTGGGTCCCTTTTTTATGGGACCCGACAAAACGAGGCCGAACCCACTGCTGATTCGGTCGGCACCACCCGCATCATCCGGAAACCCGCTTTGTCGAGCAGTTCGTGGTACTCCGATTCGGTCCGTTCCTGCCCTCCCGTCAAGACCAGCATTCCGATGTCGTTCCTCTTGCCCGGGTGTGGGGCTTCATCGGAGGGAACCACCATTTCGACGATCAGCAACCGGCTGCCCGGTTTCATCGCACGGCGGCAGTTGCCGAGAATGGTCAGGCACTGGTCCTCTCGCCAATCGTGGA
>JBEKTF010000326.1:0-3493 GCA_049516355.1 Bryobacteraceae bacterium
GGTCCCGGTGATCGCCGTGCCCACCAGCGTAGGTTATGGAGCCAGCTTCCACGGACTGGCGGCGCTGCTGGGTATGCTGAACAGTTGCGCGAGTAACGTAACGGTGGTCAATATCGATAACGGCTTCGGCGCGGGCTACGTCGCCAGCCTGATTAACAGGCTCTGAATATTTTGGTCTGATCTAGCCGCGTTTTTTCCAGCCCTCTTTATTCACCTGACGCGACCGTCCCAACGCGAGCGATTTCGCCGGCACCTTATGCGTAATCACGCTGCCCGCCCCGATATAAGCGCCTTCCTCGATTTCAATCGGCGCGACCAGCGTGGAATTACTCCCCACAAAAACACCGTCGGCAATCGTGGTCTGGTGCTTCTTATGGCCGTCGTAGTTGCATGTGATCGTGCCCGCGCCGATGTTGACCTTTTCGCCGATTGTCGAATCGCCCAGATAAGCCAGGTGCATCGATTTCGACTTGGCGCCCAGATCGGTCTTCTTCAGCTCGACGAAATTGCCCACGTGCGCGCCTTCCCCCAGGTGAGCGCCCATGCGCAAACGCGCGAAGGGGCCAACCTGCGTCCGCGCATCGAGCTTCGACGCGGAAATAGAAGAGAACGGGAACACTTCCACGTGATCTCCCAGGATCGAACGATCGACGATCGACGACGCGCCGATGCGACAGTTCTCGCCGATGACCGTCTCGCCGGTAATCTGCGCAAACGGGCCGATCACGGTATCGATTCCGATCTTCACGTTCGCATCCACCGTGACCGTCTCGGGCTTCTCGATCGTCACGCCATCCAGCATCAGTTGACGAACTTTGCGCTCTCGCAATATGCGATCCGCCGCTGCCAGTTCCAAACGATTATTGATCCCCAGGAGTTCATTCGGGTCCGGAATCTTCAGCGCCGTGACCCGCATGCCGGCGCGGATCAGAATGGAAACCATATCGGTCAGATAGTATTCTCGGGCGGGATTGTCGGGGCGGATCTCGTGGATGTGCTTCCACAGTGAATGTGCGTCGAAGCAGAAAATGCCTGAATTGATTTCCCGCACCGCGAGTTGCTCGGGTGTGGCGGCTTTCTGCTCGACGATCTCCCGGACGCTCCCGTCGGCGCCGCGAATAATGCGGCCATACCCGGTTGGATCCTCCACTTCGGTTGTAATCACCGTGGCCGCTGTTTTGGTTATTCGTTGCGTTTCCGCCAGATCTTCGAGAGTTTCCGCACGGATCAGCGGACAATCGCCAACAAACACGATCAGCCGCCCGCCCAGTTTCGCCAACCGGTCTTCGCCGCACATCACAGCGTGCCCGGTGCCCAATTGCTCAGTCTGATGAATAGCCTGAACGCCGGCCGCTTCCACTTCAGCGCGAACCTCGGCGGCCTGATAACCCACCACAACGAAGACACGCTCCGGAGGAGCGATCTCGAGCGCGGTATCGATGGCTTGCCGGACGAGCGGCTTTCCCCCGGCCCGATGCAGCACCTTGGCCATTCGGGACTTCATGCGGGTACCTTGCCCCGCGGCAAGGATTACGACTGCGGCATCATTGAGCATCGAATACCAGTTTAGTGTTGCCTCGCTTCGGCGTCGTCTTACTTCGACAGCAGGCGCTTTCGGCCCGCGGCCGCCAGGTCGACGGCAACACGCGCAATCGCGGCCGGGTTGTGCCGCACCTTGATCCCTTTCTGCGCGAGATCCGCCTGCAGAACCTTGAGTCCCAGGCGCTCGATCGCCTCCGCGTCACATTCGACAGGCGCCGAATTCTGCTCTGCGTAGCGACGCCTCAATTGGGGCGAAATGCGCGAATTACTCATCACGACGTAATCGATCAGTTCCCCGCCGGCGTGCTCGCGTAATGCCATCACGTGGTCGGACGCGGTGAAATCCGTGGTTTCTCCGGGCTGCGACATCAGGTTGACGAAGTATGCCTTCATCGCCGGCGACTGGCAAATCGCTTTGGGTATTCCCGAAACCAGCAGATTGGGAATCACGCTCGTGAACAGCGATCCCGGCCCGAGCGTAATCAGATCCGCGCGCGCAATCGCATCCAGGGTATCTTTGAGCGGGCGTACGCGTTCCGGCAGCAGACGGATCCGGCGGATGCGACGCCTCGTGCGGCTGATCCGCGTTTCGCCGCTGACCACTCTGCCGCCTTCGAGCACGGCTTCGAGCGAAACATTGGCGGCGGTGGAAGGGAAAATCCGCCCCGCGATTTTCAATACTTCGGCGGAACTGCGAACCGCGTCGGGGAAATCCCCGGTTATCTCAGTCAGCGCTGTCAGGAACAGATTCCCGAAACTGTGACCCTTGAGTCCGCGCCCGGCTTTGAAACGATATTGAAACAGCCGGGAGAGCAGCGCACCATCTTCGGAAAGAGCGACCATGCAGTTGCGGATATCGCCCGGGGGCAAAACGTCGAACTCGCGCCGCAACCGTCCGGAACTACCCCCATCGTCCGTAACCGTGACGATGGCGGTGATATCGATTACGGGTTCCTCTTCACCCTTCCGATTCCGATTTGGGTGAGTGTATTTCTTGAGTCCGTCGAGCAGCGCCGAGAGACCGTGTCCCCCGCCTATGGAGACGATTCGCAGCGGTCCGCTCATGACCGTTCCGCTAGCGCCCGATCCTCAGAAAACTCCCTGGTCCAGCAGCGCCCGGAGCGTAGGAAATTGTGAAGTAAGCGCCAGGAATTCCGGATCCTGCCTGGCCAGTATCCGGTTCCGCGGCTCCAGATCGATCGCACGTCTCAGATTCTCACACGCGCCATTACCGTCCCCCGCGAGGCCGCAGCACAGCGCCATGGTGTAAAGAATATGGTCCGCCTGCGGCTGCAGCTGAAGGGCGCGGCCGAAATGATGTTTCGCCCGTTCCACATCGCGCGCGTTCAGCCGCTCCACGCCGTGATTAAAGTGATCCTCGGCGGTAAGGGCGGGTGCTGCCACTTCAGCCGTTCTCCGGTCGCAGACCTGTATGTAGGTCCGCGCTTTGTCCGAAATGGAAGCCGCCGGTCCTTTTGCGGCCTCCAGAAAGCGATCGCGTGCTTCTGGCAGCTTTCGTTGCGAAAAGAGCCGGATGGCGTGCTCGTAGATCTTCAGCTGCAATTCGGAGGCGCTCGGCGGCTCAACGGCAGCGGCCACCTTGCTTGCAGGAGAGGCCTGCACGGCAGCTGCCCGCGGGCCCGCGTTACTTTTCGTCCCCTGCGCGGATGTCTTTTTCCTGGTCATAGACAGTGGCGTGAGATGCCACTCGGTACGTGGATTTATAACAGAACGCCTGGCATCACCGCAACCCCCTCCTTTTTCTCCTCATTTCCGGGCGAGCGGGCGCTACGCTAAAAGCCTTGACATCGGAACAACAGCTGCGCGAAAAACTGCGCAAGATCTCCGCCCTTTTCGAAGGCGCCGCCACCGTCGGTGAACGGGCCGCGGCGGCGGCCGCCATCGAGCGCGTGAAGCAAGCGCTCAACGCGATGCAGAAGACCGAGATCCC
>JBEKTF010000327.1:0-3478 GCA_049516355.1 Bryobacteraceae bacterium
CATCTCCGCTGAAATTGTGCGAGGGAAACGACCACGGGCGCGCCCAGCCCGAGTTCGCGGAATTGCGTTTTTCAGGTCCCGAATTCCCTGGGGCTCTCTCCTGTCATATAAACCCGACAAACCCGACAAAGCGCACCTAAAGCATTGAACCCAAAAGGCAAGTCTTTGTCGGGTAGCCGAAATTACCCGACAAAAAACCCGACAAATGGCTGCCGGAAACCCGACAAAGCTCCGCATCAATCGCTCACCGCCTGGTCGCAATTCGATTCATCGATCGCGTCCGGCAAGATCGTGCCCCGAAGAAAGTGCAGTACAGTCTTGCCTGCGCCGCCGATTGTGCGCCGAACGGTGAGCGTGTCGCGATTCTCGTCGGTCGATGCCAACAGACCCTTCTCGTGCAGACGCTTCCGCAGGGTCTGTTCTGAAATCGGGAGAGCCTCGCCCACGTTCCTTCCCGCGATTTGAACTGCTTCGTAAGCCGCGGTTGACTCAATGTAGATGTGGGCTCCGTCGGTCCAGCCGACACAGCGGCCCTGCGGTTGCCATCTTCCGTCATCGTTCCGCCAACCGCACGCTTCGGGCGACCTGGCCGGAATTGCTCCGATGCGCGGCGCGAGATGTGCCTGTCCCGACGAGAGACACGCGCGCAGCAGAGTAAGATAGCGCGCCGCGGGTTCCGATGCCGCCTGATGTTTCCCCTGAATAGCGGCGGCCTGCCCCAAGGCGTCCCAGCACTGTTCCTCAAGCTCGCGCCGCAGGTCGGCGTTCACGACGCCGCACTCCTCGCTGAATTCCAGGTACAGCTCGAACGCGGCTTGCAGGCTGGCGATCATTTGTGGAGTGCGGGCGTGCGCCGCGTTGCCTAACGCGCGGACGCGAAGTTCGTCAGCTCGCTGTTTAAACGCCACCATAATCTGGTCGTAGCGCCCCGCCATCCATTGGACGAATCCCGCCATGGCCTCCGCATAGAAACCGTCCGAGGCGTTCTTCTGGCATTCCGTAAGCTTGTCTTCGTTTATGGCGCCTTTGGAAATGTCCAGAATGAAGAGCCGTGCCCGAACCGATTGGCCGCGTGGAATGTCTTCGCCGGTTGAAAGAATCAACGCGCGTGGCGGCTTTGGCTCCCGGAGCCTGGCAGTGGAGTCGAGCCGTCCGCGGCCCGCATGGTTCCCTGCTGCACGGAATACTCTGTCGGCGGCCGCGTGGTAGCGGGCAATGTCAGTGCCACCACCATTCGGCGCGAAGTCGTCGATGACGAGGAGCGCATCCTTCGCGTGAAAGGCCAAAGCCTCGAGGCTGTTACCGGTGGAAGACCACGCACCAGGGAGGTGTTGTCGGTTCATGGTGGCTCCAAAATGTTGCTGGTGGAGGGCTGCTAATTCGCTTTTGAAGGCGCCCGTCTCTCCCGTCAGGTGTAGCGAGAAATCGGCCTGACCAAACACCGCTCGATACGTTGCCGCGAACAAAGGGAAGCTGATCTGCGCCGGTCCCAGCTCAACCAGACGCAGGCTGGCCCGAACCGCGAACGCGAGCGCATCCTGGCCTTCGGCAGAACGCAATTCGTAGCGGCTCATCGCGTCGAGGAGGCGCACTCTGATGTCAGACACAACCCCTGTCCCGCTGACTGCGCCGCCAGCATGAAAGAATAGCCACCGGCCTTCCAGCTTGCGCCAGCCCGTGTGCGTATAGATGCGCCGCTCTTCGGCGGTCATCGAAGCCGACTGGATAGCAGCCCGGGCGTAGTCGCGCTGGTTAGGGAACGTGATCGCGGCGGAGCCGAGCTTTTCGATCGGCCAATCCATGCCAGCGAACTTTGAAGCGGGGATCTCGAAACGAAGTGTCCGCCCTATCAGTTCGGCCTCGATCTCGAATTCGAGCCTCGTCTCAACCCCGTCGTCCAGCAGAATATTCGTGACGACCGACGCCCGGTAATTGGTCAACTGTACCTGGGATAGCTGTTCGCCTTTGCTGGTGACACGAAACATGCCCTCTGGCCTCGACTGGAACTGCGGAGGCAGCACAATCTGAAGGCGGACACCGGGCACGGGCTTCTCGAATAGTTCCAGGACGCGCCCCGGTCCCCATGCGACAAGCAGATCATCCACTCCGTTAACGCCACAGCCTTCGGGAAGGTTGACGAACTGCACATCGACGTTGCGGGTAGCAAGCTCACGGGCAAGTCCCTGGCGCGCCCACTTGACGCTATCGTTGCTGCGCACGTTCGAGTCGAAGAGGATCAGCACTCTTCGGCCCGCCCAAACAATCCGGTTGAGATCGTTAATCGGTCCCCTCAGATCGATGCGCTCGCCCGTGGGACCGTTCGCCTTCCCGACCGTGCCGCGCCAGTTCCAGACCCCCGGGATGGAAATGGGGATGAATCGCGGCTCTTCCGTTTCGTGATAAGCGAGCCTCTGCAGGGCAAGCGCTTTCTTCTCGCCCTCAACGATCACGATGGGAATCGTGATCTCTTCAAGATGCTCGGGTGTGACGCCGGGCGGGAAATAGAGGCGATTGCCGCTGCCGGGTGCACCGAGGTATTTTCCCTTCGGCTTTAGTTTCCCCTCCTTGTCCAGCATCCATTCGGGATTGTCGCGGCGAATCCGGTAGCTGTGCGGGTACTCCTCACCCGGCCAATAACAGGGAAACAGAATTCCTGCGCAATCGCGAGTGCCCTTCTGTCCCACGATCTGGCGGCCTTCCGTTGCATCCACGCGGCGCAGCATCGCCTGGTCAGCGATTTCCTTCGTGATCCAGGACGCCTCGATCGCGGCAAGATCACTTTCGGCGAGGGGCTCACCCCACGTTGGAGCAACACGGTGGCCAGATGGCGAGACACCGCTCGCCGACCCGTCTGACGGCGCCGTCTGGTCGGTCATCGATGTATCACGTTGCATCGCGCCGACCTCGCTGTCGGTGCTTCGCCTCGCGTGGCTTCACTGACGCACTACCTGAGTCCAGCTCTGTTTCCAGTCCGATCAGCCGTGCAATAGCCAGAGTGATGGTGCGGGCCTGGGCTCTGCCAGTAGCCCGCCCGATGCGGCCCCGAAGCCGTACCTCGGCTATGAATGGCCCCTTGTGCGCCGAGCGCAGGCAGTAGTCATCAGTCACCCGCTCCAGCAGGCGAAACGCATCTTTGATATCGCTAAGCGGCTGGAACTGTGATCGCGAAATCCAGTCCTTACCAGACGTGATGAATCTTTCCGGAAACGCTTTCCAGCGCATTACGTGCGTGGCCAGTTCGTCGGTTAGTCTGGCGTCGCTGCCGTTCCGCGGCCTCAAGAGACGGCCTTCGATCCGGTTGAAACAAGGCTTGCAGCCCTATTCCCCGCTGTGACCGTCGAGTTGCGCCGACAAGTGGCCGACTGTAGATCGGAGGGCAGGAGGCGGATCTGTTTTCCAACCCGGTGATAGGGAAGGTCGCCGCGTTTGAGCAGGCGCTCAATCGTCCGCCTGCTGACCTTGTACAGCTTCGAGGCTT
>JBEKTF010000328.1:0-3472 GCA_049516355.1 Bryobacteraceae bacterium
CAGGTTCTTCACATTCGCGGGGGTGATCTGATTCAGCGGGCTGTAGCTCCATGCCTGGTAATTCCGGCGGATCATCAGCCAGTCGCCCGGGTCGGGATTCCGCAGCATTTCGTCGGTGACCGGGACGTAATTTTTGACCGTTCCCGTTACGGTGACGCCGGTCGGACCAGAGGCGACCGCGGCGCCGCCGGCGACCGACGTGCGGCCGGTAGCCACGGAACGCACAACAACGTTAGTGGCGGCTGTCAAAGCCTGGGTTCCGGGAGCGGCTCCGTTCGATTGCAGAATGAATGCGGCGATGTTCGCGTTTGTGGCCGCGCCGAGTCCGCCGGGATTCCCGGGCGGCATGGTGGTCTGGATTAAGTTCAGTAGTTCGCCGGTGGTGCGCGTGCCCCAGGAACTCATGAAGTTCGAACCGGCCAGCTGGGGCGCTTCGTTGCGACCGCCCAGGTCGGCGGCGTGGCAGCTGGAACAATTTGTCGTGTATGCGGTCTGGCCGGCGGCGGCTTGCGCCGCGGTGAAGGGTCCGGCGGGAAGTTGGGCGTATACGACGCTGCAAGTCGAGATCGCTATCGCAGCGGGGATGAGGTACTTTCGGAGAACTGCCATTATTTTGTTTCCCACTATTTTGTTTCTTTCGGTAAGAGCCAGCCCCAGAGATTGCCGTCCGGGGCCTTTTCACTGTAAATCTGAATGTAGAGCTTGCCTTTGCGAAGGCTTTCTACCTGATCCGGCGTGAGGTCGAGTGAGCCGGCGACGGAGCCGCTCACCGCTTTGGACACGGTGAGGTCGAGAATCGCCGAGCCTCGTACGCCCGTCGCTGTTCCCTGATGTATTTTGGCCAGAGTGGCGGGCGTGCGCAGTCCCTCGAACGAGCCGTTGATGGTAAGTTTCGTGCCGGCGAGGGTCGCCGTGGCGGTGCCGGTTCCCGTGACGTTGGCGTGCATCGCGATATCGCTCGCCACGGGACTGAGACGCGTGGTAAAGGTCTGGGCCGTCGACGGAATCGCCGCGAGAAGCAATAAAGACGCCCCGATTACCGTAGCTGTGATAGTTCGCATGATCGACCGGCTCATTATATAACCTGGCCGCGAACGACACCATCGACCAGGCGGTCGCGTATCGGCAGTGCTCAACCTGAGTGTTTGGAAAGCTGCCAGACCAGCAGGCCGCCGATTATCACGGCGTCGATTATGAAGGCGGCTTTGTCAAAAGTGTCAAATATGCCGAGGCATACGATGACCGCTACGATTCAGATGACGATCCACTGAGATTTATTCGGATAGAAGCGCGGCCTTTGTACAGCACCCGAGTGAGCGGTCATCGTTTGCTCCGAGAAAGAATATCCGCAATCACATCGAGGCGCGTTCGGCGGATTTTCGAGCCTGCATCTCGGGCACTTCACCGGACGATTTTACCGCTAAACTGCCAAGAGTGAGCTGTTGCCGTGCGAGAGCAAAACATGCGGTAATTGCGGCTCCCTTGGTTGAATGCAAGCCACGACCGATATACGAATGCTCATCTACATGACCGCTGTGGATCTCATCGATAAAGAAGCGTTCGCTCCATCCCAGTCCATCTGCAAGTTTTCCGGGCAAGCACGGACGAGGTATCCATCTATGAAAGTTTCGCTATCCATTTCACGATTCTAGCGGGCTAAATCCGACACGCAAAATTGGCACATCCGCCACGGCGACAGCGAACGCCGAGAGCAGCGAGATGGGCCGCACGCGTTTTTTCAGCAGTTTTATGCTGACCCACTACCGGCGGTTGTACGAGCCGTGGTTTCGAAAGACGCAACCTCAAGCAACAGCGCCGCTAGCTCATCGGGGAGATCGAGCATAACGTCGTGTCCGCAGACGACAGTGCGGGTTTTCCACCCCTTCTTCCTGGCGCGTTCGTGACTGGCAGGAAATGGCGAGCCCTCGCGAAAACCGGTCGCGAGGATGTGGGTGAAGTTCTGAATCCTCTCGATGGCACCTGTGAGCCGGATGCGCTCTTCGAAGGTCGCGAGCGGCTGAGGGGTGCACTGTGCGTCGACCCATGCGGAATCGTGCGCGTTGACCTTGAAGACTTCGGCAGGAATAGGGGTTACTTTCCATCCTTCGCCGGTCGCTTCCGCCTGCCGACGCATGCTCTGCACCGCTTCTTGCGGTAGAAGATCGCACAGGCACTCTCCGTCTTCGAGCACAAAAGCGTCGAGGTATACCATCGTGCGAATGCGGTCCGGGATGCGATCGGCTACACCGCTGATCACGCAACCGCCGTAAGAGTGGCCGCAAAGGTTCACGTCCGAGAGTTCCTCCCACTCGATCAGATTTACAACGTCGGCAATGTGGGTGGAGAGATTGACGCTGGCCGAATTCAGGTGGGATCGTTCGCCAACTCCGGTCAGGGTAGGGGTGAAGACTTCGTGGCCGGCGGCTTGAAGTGCTATGCGCACCCGCTTCCAGCACCAGCTTCCGTGCCACGCGCCATGCACAAGGACATATGTGGCCATGGGCGGGAGTTTAGCATGTTCAGCAAGGGGAAGGCTGACGAGGGCGTCAGCAGCGGACCGGGGGTCCGCCCCACGTCACAGGCCGGCGTAGTAGTCGTAGCCTTGTTCAGCCCAGTAATCCGCGGGGCGCTCGTTCGTGTAGAAGATCCGGGCGATTCGCTTGATGTTTTTGATTCCGTATTTCACCGGCATAACAAGGCGCAAAGGCGCGCCGTGCCGGTCTTCGAGGGGCTTGCCGTTCATCTCATAAGCGAGCAAAGACTGCGGGTGTAGAGCGCTTGGCATATCCACGCCCACGTAGTAATCCTTGCTGGGCGTCACCATGCCGATGAAGGCGGCCTTTTCGGAACCGGGTGCGAACGTGGCCGTGAAATCGGAGAGACGGGCGCCGGCGAATTGGGTGACGGTACTCCAGCCTTCCACGCACTTGAAGTCAATCGTCTCTTCATGGCGGGGTAAGGATCGAATATCTTCGATCGCGAGCGTCCGCGCCGCCGCACCCATGGGAGCGAGCTCGAGATGCCAATCGGACGGATCGATCGGATTCTCCATCCCGATATCGCCGTTCACCTTCAATCTGCCTATGGCTGAAGCGGGATACGTGCGGACGAGGTGATCTTTGCTGTAAAGCACATTTCGGACCACGCGCTCGTTGAAACCGAGCACCCGGCGAAGCGGGCCCGGGATCTCATCCTCCACGGGTGCCGCGTTCAGCCAATGCCAGGCCGCTGCCACGCCCACAGCGCCGGCTCCGAGCCCGATGAATGACCGTCGCGTGCGCCGTGCGAGTTCCTGTTCCGGCGTTAACTCAGTCGTCCGTTTCATAAGTTCGCTAACGTATTCAAATCTCCTGTCGAGCTGCGCTCGACCGTACAGGCTGAAGCCTAATGCCACTCGTTTTTTCGGTACCTGGCTAGGTGGGGCGGACCCCCGGTCCGCGGCCGACGCCCCCGTCGGCCTGCTCTTGGTTCG
>JBEKTF010000329.1:0-3467 GCA_049516355.1 Bryobacteraceae bacterium
GAGTCTCCGGCGCCAGCTAAGATGTTCCTGGCACGCCCCTGCGTTCAGCCGTTCTCGTATTCCATCAGACCAACCGACGACGAATGAACCTGCGTCAATGAATACTCGGACGGGCTCCTAGAAACCGGAATCATGATGTACATCGAAGATCGGCAACCAATTCCGCCCCCTTCTGCTATCCGCCGGAAGAAATGGACGGTTCGGTTGCCCGCACTTTCCGAGTCGAAGATAGAGATCTATAACGCGATGCGAGAGGCGGGGATGAGAAAAGCCGATCTCGCGCGAAAGCTCAACGTGCACATGCCGCAGATCGACAGGTTGCTCGATCTGAATCACGCATCGAGGCTGGATCAGATCGAGGCTGCGTTGCGCGCGCTCGGGAAGCAACTCGTGATCGAGATTCGCGCGGCCTGACGCCCTCTGAAAGGCGGCTACGGGCAAGGTTCAAGACGTCCAACGCTCCGCTTCAATTCCGCTTCCGTCGATGATCGAGCGCATAGTTCCGAGAGGCAGAACGCGACCTCGATGGTACGGGACTATGACTTGCTTTCCGCTCACACTGTTGCGCCATTTTTGATGGCTGCCGGATGCGCCAGCGCGAAAAAATCCGTTGTGGCGCAAAATAGAAATCACCTGATCGGCGGTGAGCCTGGGAGTTCCTCGCTCACCCAACTCTTATCTCGACCAGCTTGGCGTTCGGGGGCAGGTCAAATTCACCCGGGGAAAGATAGAGCTGAATTGCTTCCTCAATTCCGTGCTGCGCCTCTTCTTCCGTGACCCCGGCGGAGGTGCAGCCCGGTAGTTCCGGGCAAACCGCCGACCAGCTTTCGGTCTCGGGATCGTATTCGAGCACCACGCGGAACTTCATGGAGTCAGTATAAGTCTTCCTGGCGCCGATCACGCAAACTGGAATAACCTTGCCCCGAAATGAATAAGGTGGTGGGCCAGATTGCCCCGCGCAAACGAGCTGTTGGCGCTGCGGAGCAGAGGGACTGCGGGACGCGGCGCGTTACCGAGTAAAAACCTGATGCATGTGATGCTAAATTTGACGGATCATGAGCATCCGAACGACCGTGACACTCGACGATGATGTGGCGGCCCGCGTAAAACGTGAGAGCCAGATGAGAGGAGCGTCGTTTCGTGACACTCTCAACGATCTGCTGCGAACGGCGCTGCTGGGTGTCGACAACAAGCCGTGCCGCCGCACGCTCGCGATCAAACCCACTCACATGGGGCACAAGCCTGGTCTGAACTATGACAGTCTCAAGTCGCTTCTCGAGTACGGCGAGGGCGAGCGTCACCGGTGACCATCATCGACGCCAACCTGCTTCTGTATGCGTATAACGCCGATGCGCTGCAGCAGCGAATGGCCGCGCGGTGGCTTGCCGTTCCTGAAGAGTGGCGAGATGATTGCCCTGCCTTGGGTGACGCTCTGGGCATTTATTCGCATCAGCACCAATTCGAGAGTCTGGGCCAATCCGCGGCCTGTCAGGGAAGCGTTTGCAATCGTGGGCGAATGGCTGGCTCAACCCGGCGTCGTTCCGTTGCATCCCGGACCACTTCATGCGGAGATATTGGAAAAACTTGTCAGCGAGTACGGCGCAACCGGTCCGCTGGTTACGGATGCTGTCCTTGCCGCCCTCGCAATTGAACACGGAGCCTTGCTGGCATCAACGGACCAGGACTTTCGCCGCTTTCCGGATCTGCGGTGGCTGAATCCACTCGGCAGTTAGCTGCTGTACGCCTAACGCGACTTGAAGTCGCGTCTCCCATGTGAGTGCGGCTTACTTAAAATGGCAGTCATCGCAACGTGGCCACTCATCCTTGTGAGAGTTCCACCACGCTCGAGCCCTGAGCGTCTCGGGCGACGGATCCGGGGCGACGCCCAGCGTGAAAGCTCCAAAGCTCACGCCGACCAGCTCCTGCAGGGCTTGTACCGCGAAGCTATCGATTCCCGGCTCGTCCAGGTACTGCGAGATTAAGGGGGCATCAGCGGCGCTTCCCAACGCTCCTAAAGCCTGGATAAGCCAGGTGCGGGTCTGGCGTTTGAAAGCAGGGATTTTTTGCCGGATGAAAGGTACGCCGGCCTTGATGTTAAGCATGCGTAGCGCCAGAGAGGCTTGTTCAACTGCACCCGGTTCCTGCTCGACGGCGAACATATCCAGCAACGGGGCGGACGCGTTTGTGATTCTCAGGTCGCCCAAAGCTCGCGCTGCATTGGCTCGAACCGTCCAGTCGGAATCCTTAAGCGATGCCTCAAGGAATGGAGCACACGCAGTGTAGCGGAGGGTTGCCAGTCCTCGTATGGCCATCCAGCGAGTGTCTGTGTTCATTGTCGATTGTGCGATCTGGAGTAACGCGGGGCCCGATTCCGTACCCTGGCTGGTTATGTTGCCAAGCAATTGCTCTTTCAGGAAGAGATTGTGCTCGGCGTCAAACCGAAGCAACAGACTTGAGATCGGGTCCGACTGCTGAGCGAAAACAGAAGCTCCGGCGGTCATTACCAACAGCAACACCGCGACCATCCGACCGCTCAACTCCACACCATAATTGTATCTGCGCGCGGGAACGCGACTTGAAGCCGCGTCTCGTATACTGAACGTACTAAACGCATGTCCTTCCAGCTGGCCATTACTTATAGCCCGAAGGGGGACCAGAAAACCGCCATCGCGGAGCTGGGGCGCGGCCTGATGGATGGCGAGAAGCATCAGGTGCTGCTCGGCGTCACCGGCTCCGGCAAGACATTTACGATGGCCAAGCTGATCGAAAAGATCGGCCGCCCGGCGCTCGTTCTTGCCCACAACAAAACGCTTGCCGCGCAGCTCTACCACGAGTTCAAAACCTTCTTCCCGGGCAACGCGGTCGAATATTTTGTCAGTTACTACGATTACTATCAGCCGGAAGCCTACATCCCGTCGAGCGGCGTTTATATCGAAAAAGAAGCCACAATCAACGACGAACTGGACCGGCTGCGGCTCTCCGCCACGAAAAGTCTGTTCGAACGCCGCGATTGCGTGATCGTGGCCAGCGTCAGCTGCATTTACGGACTCGGTTCGCCCGAGGCTTACTACGGCATGCTCCTGATGCTCGAAAAAGGCCAGCGAATCACACGCAAAGAAATCACGTCGAAGCTGGTCGAGATTCTCTACGACCGCAACGATCACGATTTCAAGCGCGGGACGTTTCGTGTGCGGGGCGACGTGATCGAGGTCTTTCCCACCTACGACGAGAGCGCTTACCGGATCGAGATGTGGGGCGACGAAGTGGAGACGCTCTCGCAGATCGACCCGCTGCTGGGGCAGGTCAAGCAGACCTACCAGCGGCTACCGATTTATCCCAAGACGCATTACGTGATGTCGAATCTGACGAAAGAAGCCGCGATCGATTCGATCAAGGCCGAGCTGGAGTTGTGGCGTCCGCAGCTGGAAGCGCAGGGGAAGCTGATCGAAGCGCAGCGGCTTCACCAG
>JBEKTF010000330.1:0-3444 GCA_049516355.1 Bryobacteraceae bacterium
TGATGAAGGCCTTCGGGCGTGAGGTCGGAGGTATAGGAAGCGCCCATGCGCTTGCCGATGAGGACGCGCAATCCCGCGCCGCGCGAGCCGGCTTCTTTCAGTGTTTCCAGTTCGCCCATCCGCACGTTGGCGGAGAATTCGTCGCCCTCCGCGATGGTGCATTCGGCGTCGCTGGCGCCGGCCGCAAGCGCTTGTTTGATTACGTCCCCAGCAACGTCGGGTAACTGCGCAAACGTCAAGCCGTTCCCCCGACCGTCATGCGGTCAATGCGAACGGTCGGTATCCCGACCCCAACCGGCACGCTCTGGCCTTCCTTACCGCACACGCCGACCCCTTCATCCAGCTTCAGATCGTTACCCACCATGCTGACGTATTTCATGGCTTCCGGCCCGTTGCCGATCAGAGTTGCATTGCGTACCGCCCGCGTGAGCTTGCCATCCTCGATGAGATAACTTTCCGACGCGGAGAACACGAAATTGCCGCTCGTGATATCGACCTGGCCGCCGCCGAAGTTGGCGCAATAAAGCCCGCGAGGCACGGAACGGATAATATCGGCTGGATCGCTTTCGCCCGCCAGCATGAAAGTGTTGGTCATGCGCGGCATGGGAATGTGCTCGTAACTCTCGCGCCTGCCATTTCCGGTTGCGGCGGCTTTCGTGATGCGGCTGGAGAGCTTGTCCTGAAGATAGCCGCGCAGAATGCCGTTTTCGATCAAGACATTCCGCTGCGTTTCGTTGCCTTCGTCGTCCACGTTGAGCGAGCCGCGGCGTCCGCCGATGGTGCCATCGTCGACGACCGTGCAGAGCGGGCTCGCGACCTGTTGACCGATGCGCCCGGTGAACGCCGAAACGCCCTTGCGATTGAAATCCGCTTCGAGACCGTGTCCCACCGCTTCATGGAGAAGGACGCCGGGCCAGCCTGGACCGAGCACGACGACTTGCTCGCCGGCTGGAGCATCGACCGCATCCAGTTGCACGATCGCCTGGCGCGCTGCCTCACCGGCGAAGTATTCCGGAGTGCGCTCCTTCTGGAAATATTCGAGTTCATAACGTCCGCCACCCCCGGAGTGCCCTTGCTGCGGAACTCCGTCGCCCTCGCGTGCCAGCGCAAGAACGCTCATTCGCGCGAGCGGTTGCCGATCGAAGCTCAGCACGCCGTCGCTGGTCGCAACCATGACGTGGCGCAGGCTATCGGCGTAGGTGACCTGAACCTGGAAAATGCGGGGATCATAGACCCGCGCGGCATGGTCGGCCCGCTGCGCGAGTTCAACGCGCTCTTTGAATGCGGTCTCGCTCGGAGCGGTCAGGACCGGGTAGAGATTGCGTTTACGCCCCTCTTGAAGAGGCGTTTGATCCACCTTGGAAGGCCCGGCTGCGATGAGCGCGGCTACCTGCGCGGCGTGGCGGATTTTTTCCGGGCTGAGATTGTCGCTGTAGGCGTAACCCGTGCGCTCCCCCGCGATGACCCGCACGCCGACGCCGAGCGATACGCCCTGCGTAGCGCTCTTGACGATGGATTCATCGATGCTGAGGGAACTGGTCGCAAGATACTCAAAATAAAGATCGGCATAGTCGCCACCGCGCCCCAGCGCTTCGGCCAGGTGTGCCTCCAGATCCCGCCGCGTGATGCCGAATTTTGCGGCGAAAAAGGACTCGGAAAAGCTCATAACTAATTACAATGTAGCAAGTTGTGGCAGCGCGACGTATATCACAGGCCCATGAGAACAGAAATTGCTCTTGGGGCCGTTGAGCTATCAAATCTTTCATTTTCCCCGCAACTCCTGCGTTTGGATATAGTGCTCAATAACGAGGAAGTACGGTGAATGACGTTGACAAGTGGAAGGTTCGTGGTGCGGTAAAGACTTTGAGGACAGAGTTTGCCGCATGGGATTTGAATCAACAAGAATGGCAGCCTCCCCGACACTTTAGTCTGGTCGCTTTCCTTCCTGACGGGAAGATCAGCGACAGCGATCATCACAACCCCGACGGATCAATCTCACATTCGAAATGGTTTTATGACGAGACCGGTCGGCTGGCGGAAACCCAATATTGGATGAATGACGGACCTTCTGACCAGGTCCTCTATTTCTACGACGACGCTGCGCGACATGTCCGGACCGTTCAGGCGAACCAGGACGGCACCCAGCGAGATTCTGAGGCGTGCACCTACGATCTCGGCCGCCGAAAGACCAAAGTGCACTTTCTCGGCCCTCAGAAACCAAACGTGACGTATTCTTACGGAATCGAAGGCACCGAGCAGGCACATGGCGCCCCACCCCAGGCGCAACGACTATGACAGTCAGGTACGAGGAGCGCGATCTTCCTGCCGAAGTTTTGTTCCACGATGCGCACCACAGCCTTCTCCGGCGGGTAATGTTTGTCAGAGATAGTGCAGGAAGGCTGCTGAGTGAGGATGTCCACCTTTCCGGACAGATTCCGTTCCCGGATTTTCAAAAGCAACTCGAAAGTTCTCCGCCGGAAGATCGCGCGCGGGCAAGTGAAGCCTTCGCGAGCCTTTTTGGCCCTACCCGGACGCTCTCAAAGACAACCTACGTATACGACCAGACGGGCAAGCTTCTGAAACAGAGCGTGAGTATGGGTGGACTCGCTGAGGACCACACCACTTTTCGCTATGACGAGCACGACAACCCCATTGAGCAAACTACCGAACGTAGGAGTCGCGAGGCGAGTGTCGAAGAAGACGGGACTCTGCGCTACTCTGAAGACCGTCTCAACGTACAGCACACTCGCTTTGAGTACCGGTACGACGCGCGTGGGAACTGGACGGAGCGGATTGTGTCGATCCGACCTGAGCCGAACCCTCACTTTCAGCGTTCCAACATCGAGCGCCGGGCAATTACTTATCATGCTAATTGATGATTTCGCGACGCGCTTATGACATTTGTTCGCATCGCGTAAGATTGATCGCGCATGAATGAGCGCCGCGACGTTTAATAACGGTTGAGATCCGCCACCAGAGCCGCCAGGCCCTTTTTCGCGTAAACATCAGCGAGACGCTGTTCTTCCGGCGATGGTGCCGTGACGCGCAGCAGCGGAGACGAATCCAGCTCGCGCCGCGACGGCACCCAGACATGCCCGTCGGCAAACTCCACCTCGCTGACATAACCCGTCATACCTTCGATCTCGATCGGCCTGCCCGTACGCGAAAACTTCAGCGCCGTATCCTGTAACAGTTTCGTCCGATGCCCGGAAGGCAAAAGCATCGTGGATTCCGACGCCGGAACCGAACCCGCCAGGTATTCCTGCCCTTGCTTATCCTTCACCAACCAGCCGATTTCGACATACCGCACGGCCTTGCCTGAATTGTTGACGATCTCAATCTGCGGCGACCGCGCTTCATTGCCCGAGATCGCGGCCCAGCCTTCGACCGGCTGCACCGGCGCATTCGGAAGATTCAGAAAAGCGAACTGCGCCACGTGATCCG
>JBEKTF010000331.1:0-3424 GCA_049516355.1 Bryobacteraceae bacterium
CCATTGAGACGTGATTTACTTCGAGCGTTCGCCCGAGAGCCTCGTCGAAGGCGATTTGAGCGTGGCTGTAATTCGCCATCGCCTGGGCCTCCGAGCTTTGGGCCCCGGCGAGATCGCGCTGGTCCTGTACCACTTGATAGGGTGTCCCGGCGCCGAGGTCGTATTTCTTCTTATCCGCGTCGAACGTCTGCTGCGAAAGCTTACGTGCTTCGACCGCCGCATCGTAACGCACGCGCGCCTGCTGCAGTCCGATCACGGCATTCTGCACGTCCACGCGGACCTGATTGATCTGTTTCTGGAGATTCAATTCGTCCTGGCGGATTCCAATGAGGCTCGTGGCGTAATCCGATTGAGCCGCGCGGTTACGGAGCGGAATGTTCATCGAGATGCCAGCCGAGTAATTCGGAAAGTCGCGGCGGAAGATCTGTGCCAGCAGAGTTGCATAGTCACCGGTGAAACCGGGCACGTTTCCCTGCCCGCTGAGCCCATTATTGGTCAATTCGGCGAAAACCTGTAGCGTCGGCTTCAAGGAACTCCTGATGCCGACGAGATCCATCTTTTTGCTTTCCAGATTGATGTCCGCCTGCAGGACTTCTACGCGATTCTTCAGCGCATCCGCGACCAGATCGTTTACCGGCCGCTTCTCATCTTCGGGAGGAATCGTAAAAGTATCCACCGGGATGACGCGCACGTCGGCAAGGTCTGAAGTAGCGACGCCCGTCCGGCTCAGAGCATTTTTCAGGACCGTTTCCTGTTGCAGGCGATTGGTCTGTGAGATCACCAGATCCTGCTTGGCCGCGTAGAGTTGAGATTGCGCGCGGGTGATTTCGATCTCCGCCAGGGTGCCGATTCGCACCTGTTCCTGGTTGTTCTGTAAAAGCTGCTGCGCGGTAGCCACCTCCTGCTCTTTCGCTTTCAGGTCCTGATCGAAGCTCACCAGATCCCAGTAGAGATTCAGGGCGGACGTGACAGTTGTGATCACCTGCTGCTTGAACTGCAGATCCGTAGCCTTGATGTTGTTCTTCTGCACGCGGATGTTGCGGGCGTTCACGGCCCGGCCAAAACCGTTCAGCAGATTCTGCGTGACAACAAGGTCGAGATCGCCGTTTGTGAACGGATTCAGAGTGTAGGCGGCGCTATTGACCCTGTTATAAGTGCTGGCGAATGTGGCCACGGCCGAGAGGCCTGTCGACCAGTTTTGCGAATACTGGAGCGTGAAGGTTCGGGCGTTCGTAATCAGTTCATTCGTGCCGACGAGCGACGTCAGGCTTTGCGGTGACGTGGCATGTTGAAAGTTCGCGTATCCGAGGATGGTTGGATCCAACGAAGGAATGGCCGGTCCCAACTGGGTGACGATGCCGCCTCCCGCGCTCACGCCGCTGCCGCCACCATTGACAGGAGCGCCGTTGGTGTTGACGCTGACGCCGCTCAGGCTGACGCTGGTGGGCCCGGGCACAACGGACTGGCCGACATTTCGCAGCAGGCTGCCTGCCTCGGCGCGCCGCAGCACTTCGCGGGCCAGCAGCGGCCCATAACGCTGCACTTCGATGTCGATGTTGTTCTCGAGCGCGAGCGCGATCACATCCTGCGCCGAAAGGTAAAGGTTGCCGGCGCGGATCAACGAGTCGAAGCGCGGCGAATTACTGAGGTTGACCCCTGGAACGTATCTGGCCTGATACGGGTGAGTCAACCAGCCAAGGCCGCCTTTAGCCGGATCGATTCTGACTGCAGTCTGCGCGGGCAAAAGGGCTGCGCAGCCGAAAGCGAGCAGCAGGACTGGGGCACGGTAGATCGCATTCATAATGTCGCATTCATAATAAGGATTGGACTTCTCCCAGCAGAAGAATACGCCGGCGAGTGGGATTCGGTTCGCGTGTGTTTATTGCTCTGGACGTTAATTCCCAATGGTATAGTAGCCGTTTGTGACGCCGCAACCGGACCGCGTTCTCGACCTTTTTATACAAACAGGCGCTTATCTGCAGGGCCACTTCCGGCTTACGAGCGGACTTCATAGCTCCGGATACCTGCAGTCCGCGTTGGTGCTGCAGCATCCGCAACACGCCGAACGTCTCGGCAAAAGTCTTGCCACGGCGCTTCTTGATTTGGTTTCCGGAGAGGCTCCCGATCTGGTGATTTCCCCCGCTCTTGGCGGCTTGATTATCGGACACGAAGTCGCGCGGGCGCTTGGTGTCCGGTTCCTTTTCACGGAACGCGACGCCGACCGGCGAATGTCCCTGCGCCGCGGATTCACGCTCACGCCCGGTGAGCGGGTTTTCGTAGTCGAAGACGTGATTACGACCGGCGGCAGCACAAAAGAAGTGATCGAAATCGTATGTGCAGCCGGGGCGTTGCCGGTCGCCGCCGGTTCCATCATCGACCGCAGCGGCGGCGCGGCGGATCTCGGGATACCGCGCGTGGCGCTGGAAACTTTGACCGTCCCCGTATTTGAACCCGCGCAATGCCCCTTGTGTCTTAAAGGTGAGCCTGTGACCAAGCCGGGATCGAGACCAGTTTAGGTGGCACAGGCTTCAGCCTGTGGTGTCCCGTGCCCATAACCTCTCAACGCCGCATCCGCATCACCCTGGCTTACGATGGCACCGAGTTCCACGGATGGCAGGTGCAGCCCGGTCTCCCTACGATCCAGGGTGCGCTCGAAGAGATCATCGGGGCTATGGAAGGCAAGCCTGTTCATGTGGCTGGTTCCGGACGTACCGACGCCGGCGTCCACGCGCTCGCGCAGGTCGCGGCTTTTACCATTGCGAATCCTATCCCGGTGGCTAATCTGCAACGTGCGGTCAACCGCTTGCTGCCTCCGGCGATTCGAATTCTCGACGCTGCCGAGACCGTGGCCGGTTTTCATCCCCGATTCGACGCGATTGCCAAGACATACCAGTACACCTTATTCCGCGCGCCGGTCTGCCCGCCGTTCCAGTGGCGGTACGTGCACCACCATCCGTACCCGCTCGATGAAGGCGCAATGATCGAGGGTGCCCGGATCTTCGAAGGCGAGCATGATTTCACGGCCTTTGCCGCTTCAGACAACAGGGATGAAGAGGAAAAATCCCGGGTTCGCCGCATCTTTCGCTCCGAACTGGTTCGTTCCGGGGACGCGCTGATCTATACGGTCCGCGGGAGTGGTTTCCTCAAACATATGGTGCGGAACATCGTCGGGACGTTGATCGAAACCGGCCGCGGGAATTTAAATGCCCCGGCTATCGCGGCCCGTTTTTCCGGCGATTGCGAGGGCAAAGCAGGGCCTACAGCGCCGGCCAAAGGACTTGTTCTGCAGTCGGTGGAGTATCCTCTGCATGTTAACCTGAATCATGAATCGCCTCTATGATATCGATCCCGGGCCGGACTCGCCGGAGATCGTGCGGATGATTGTCGAAATTCCGCAAAACTCGGCGAACAAGTACGAATACGA
>JBEKTF010000332.1:0-3414 GCA_049516355.1 Bryobacteraceae bacterium
GTCATGATCGCTACCGACGTGGGCGACTGCACAAGCCGATAGTAGCTTTGGTATCCCTCGGTCAGCTGCGGCGAGCCGTAGGTGATACAGCGTTCCGACAACGATCTGTCCTCGGGCCCCGCGGCCGGACGCTGCAAAAGTGCCTGTGCAGCCTGCCGTCTCTGTTGTGCGTCCGGTGTCAGGGCGGGTATCCGCCCGTCGGGAGGGTCTGTGATGAGCGAAGTTCGGTTGTCCCAATCCCTCTCCACCGTCCAGAGCGAGCTGTAGTCGCCGGTCCCGCCGTCCGTGCTTTTGAAACCCGTTTTGGTTCCCTGCACATTGGCCAGCACGGCCTGGAAAACGGTATCGCCGAACGCAGCGTCCGACTCGCCGCCGAAGAGCTCGTGCGCCTTCTTCTTCATGGCCGCCACTTCCTGATCGGTCAGCGTGGCTCGCCCGGCCAGCTCTTTGGGCCGCTCCAGCGGCGTAGCGTTGTTATTGGCCCAGACTCCCTGCAGATCCGGCCGTCCGTCGGGGGTGCGAGGCGTTGTCCAAGCCCGCGTGACGGCCTTGCCGTTCGCCTTTGCCGCATGCGGCGCCACTTGCCCCTGCGCCACGGAAACCAGAGCAGCGAGGCCAACTACGAAACAGAGGAATCGGTTCTTCATATTCCCTCCCGTGTCCGCCAACTATACGCCTCGGATGCGCGGTGGTCAAGCGGGGCGCCGGCGCAAACGTAGTTACAACGGGCACGGTTACACTCAGACTGGCTTTCCTTCGACCACGCTGATCATTGTTGTCGTGGGCGTAATGGATATAAGTTCGAACCCGGCGGGTCGATACGCTGCTTTTCCTCGCCCATCGCGCCGTCCGTAATAGCCGTAGATCGAGAAGGCGGCGGCGAAGGAGAAGTAATTGAATGCAGGATCTCCCGCGCCAGGTCAAGCGTGTGGCCTTCGCGTTGTCTTGCGCTTCTTCAACTTTGGCGTCCGCCGTTCCTGTTTTGCGACAACCGACCTTTCGATTATGCTTTCAATTGCGTCGATGACTCGATCCAAATTCCGAAGTTCGGTCTTCAGGTAGTCAATTGCTTTTCTGACATCCATGGCTCGGCGCCACCATCCCGTGGCTTCTGTGGCTGTTTGTCTTCCAGGTCTTTCGGAACGATCCCGTATAGCATGAAGTCGCAGTTCCGTTTAACGGCCAACAGAAGGGCTTTCCGCGCGTTGTCTCGTTCCATGACCGCGTTTGTAATTCTGTGTTGCCCGTCAGGCTGTGGAAGTGTCGGAGCCTCGGCAATGATGGCACTGACGATCCGGCGGGCATCCGTCAGTCTCGCATCGGATGAACGGACATCCCGGTTGAGGATCTCGATAATTTCCGCACGGGTGAGCGTAATATTTCGAGTCTTTACGTCGCAATTGCGAGAGTAAATGGGCCATCGGTACCAGTTTGCGGCGTATTGCAGCGCCTGCGCTGCTGCCGTAAACGCCGCATCTTGGCCCGATGTGGGGAGTGCGGCGGGCTCTGCATTCGCGTGCTCCGATAGAAACTCGTCTGGGTCCGTCCCGGCGGTGGGTTAAGTTAGTCTCCGTGGGTCCACGGCGCTGTCCCCATGGACATCGGATGCACCTCATGAAGCGTCGAACGGAGATAGTTGATCCGGGCAATGAGCGAGAGCGGAAGCTCCTCATGCCGGATCGGGCCGCGTTTGAGTTTGGCTGGGTCGATGCGTTTTCGGGCCATTGGCGTGTAAGGAACGAATCGATTTTATCAACCGATTGCACGCGGGGACGGCAAGGAAACGGGGCGTCCAACACAGTGCGCGCCGTTCAACTCCCGCGATATGATTGCCGGAGTAGTTCCACGCGTAACAGGGAGAATCGACTCATGACGGACGGTCTGGACGGCATCATCAAGCAACTGGAACGGCAGAAGAAAGTTATCGAGCGGGCGGTCGCCGCCTTGCGCGATGTCGAAGGAACCCCGGCACCGGCGACACGCAAGGGCGGAATGACCCCGGCGGGGCGGAGACGGCTATCGGCGGCGCTGAAAAAACGATGGGCAGCGAAGAGAGCGGCGGAAGGTGCGCCCGCCGCAAGTCCGGCGAAGGCTGAACGCCGAAAGGTCCGTCTCACACCGGAGGGCCGTAAACGGCTTGCCGAATCAATGAAGCGGCGCTGGGCGGTGAAGCGTGCGGCTTCGGCGGTGAAAAAGACTGCACGCAAAACACGGGCGGCGAAGAAAGCGGGCTGATTAAGCGGTGGCTGCTGCCACTCCTCGGTGAGCGCCGTCTCGGTCCGTCCAGGTAGAGATCAAGGTGGCTCGTCGTTTGGATGCTGAGAATATCGGGCATCAGCATTTTATGAATTGCTGAACGTCCGGTCGCACGAGCGCGGGAATACCCCGGCTCTCGTTTCTACAGGTTATAGAGCAGGCTATAGACCACTGACCAATACTTGTCCTTGAAATCCCGCAGATCGTCAGCGGTGAACGACGCTGGAGTGAAAGATTCTTTGAGTGCGCGCGCAGGATGGATGAGGTTGCGAAATCGTCTGATCGTATCCACCACATCTTTGGCGAGATGTTTTGGGGCCTCAACGTCCCCGGCAAGTCCAGGCGGCACAATTGTTGGGGCGCTTAACAGATCCAGCTCTTTAGCGGCTTCGATGAGGTCGCTGAAGGCAACGTTGTCAGGCACCTTCAGTTCGCCGCCGTTGTCGTCACCCCATTCAACCAGCAGGTACGTGAGGACAGCCGATTCCAAGGCAAATCCCAGAGCAATCGCAGCCATGAAGTAAAAACCCGCCGATTCGAGCTTCTTGGACTCTTCCTCATAGAACGCCAAAAGGTCGTTTGCTGCATCTCCGTGTTGTGTGCCGGTCAGTTTGCCCATAACGCCTTTTTTCAGACTGGCATTTTGCGGCTCATGAAACAACCCGGTACGCCTGGGAGAAGCTCATCATCCTCCCTCAGAACGGCGCCTCTTCCCGCCGGCCGGTCCATCCCGTGCGCCCCCTGAGAGCGTCCAGATTTTCTTGGCGAATCGGCTCCGCGTCTCCGGCGGCGTGGAGTGGATCATCCCGAACGCGCGGGGGGAGTCAACTGGCGTCTGATCAGACGGCCCGGCGCGCTGGGCATGCTGTCGTATCCATCGGCGAGGTCGGGTTCGCCCGTTCGCTTCCCTGAACGCGGCGGCCTGGGATTTCTTGCGATCGACCTGTTCGCGGGTGACTTGCTTCGCTATCGGTCCAGTATGGGGCGCTTTCGCGTCACCGCCCATTGGGTTTGGTTATTGAACCGAAAAACAGCGTAGGAGCCTGTCCGAGAAATAGATTTTTCCTGGCGCTCTGAAACGGAACGAACCCATAATGGTTTATGGGCAAGGGCTACCGTTCCTACGAACCGGATCAGGATTATCTGCTTCCGCCGAGC
>JBEKTF010000333.1:0-3401 GCA_049516355.1 Bryobacteraceae bacterium
ACGCGCCTTCCGTCTATTAATTTTTCTTTGGTGGCAGCGCCGAGCGAGCGCAGGCGAACGTTTAGCGCCATGATCCGCCCGTCCTAGCAGTCGAAGAGGGCCGTGGACGATGGCAGACCATCGCTCCCCCAGGAAACGGCTAAATGCCTCCGTACCAGGTGCCGCGGCCTCTAAAATCAATCTTGTCCGTCACTATGATTCGAGAAAGATACTTGGTGTTCTTGTAGCCGAGGTGTCGCCCGAGGCGAAGGCGAACCGGGGCGCCGTAGTCGGCAGGCAATGCCTCACCATTCATGCCGTAGGCCAGGAGCGTTTGCGGATGAAGGGCGTCCGCCATGTCGATGCTGCCACCCAACACGCGCACAGCGCCGGTTGTTTGACGGGGGTTCGGAAATGGTTCGAACACGACGTATCGCGCCTCAGGGCGGGTTTCGACGAGGTCCAATACGGAGGCCAGCCGCACGCCGGTCCACTCAGCGATGTAAGACCAGCCCTCCTCGCACGCGTGCAAAATTATGTGACTTTCCGAGGGGAGGCGTTTCAGGTCCTCCAAAGAAAGCGATGCCGGGCGCCCCACTAATCCCTCGATCGGGAGACGCCAGTTCCTGAAACCATTCGCGAGTAGCTTACGGTAATTTTCGTCTGTGGGATGGGGGCCGTTTACCGGCGCGATTTTCGATATGTCGCTGCGCCCGAATTCTCGAGCCAGCGAGTGCTTCAACGTCAGAAGACGCTGCGTGGAATAGGTGAGTGTTTCCCCGATCCCTAGAATGCCGCTGTGGTCTGGTGGAATCAACCCGGAACGACTGGCCAAGTAGGCTGCAGCACCCACTCCCGACGCGCCTGCCGCCACCGACAATCCCGTGGTGACCAGTTTGCGCCGCGTGAAAAAGTTACTCATCGAGCGTTCCGTCCGGGGGATACGTATCCCGTAATCATCGCCCGTACATTGTTCACGAACCCGGCAATGTAGATCATCAAGATGTGTACGGCCACAAACGCCAGCAGGAGAGCGACAAAAGCAAAATGAAGCGTGCGAGCGGACTGATGACCGCCCAATGCGACCACCATGACTGGAAACACCGAGGTGACCCCGAACGACATCGCCAAGCCCGTCCAGAAAATGGCGGGAAAGAGCGCGAACACGACGGCCAGATAGGTTAACCGTTGCACCACATTGTAGGTCCCAGCGGCATTCGTGCCCGTGGAACGCCAGCGCAAATGATCCAAAATCACGCCTCTGATGCTCGTCCAGCGGAGATCCGCTTTCCCCGGCACCAGATCATTGCGGAAGTGCCGCGCGATAAGACCATCGGCAACGTAGGCAAGGCCCGCAAACGTTAGAATCCAGGCAAAGAAGAAATGGATAGGCCGGTTCCAAACCGAGGGACCGATCACAAAGGGGATGGGAACATCGATGAGGGAATCCGCCCCTACGTAGCCAGTCTCACCCCAGTAGAGGCGCGGATGAGATATGAGAATACCAATACCGCTCACCAGCAGTCCGAGAGCGCTCAGCACGACGATCCAGTGAGTAATACGGACGATCGCGCTGTGACGCGGCCGGGTCCCGGTCCTATTGAGCGATGCTGCAACGCCAGCTACGGACATGATTTGACTGGAGTCTACACCATCGGAACGTCGAATTCATGGGTGCAGATTGGGCATTCCAGGGAAGCTTGAGAGAACCCCAACTCCTGTAATACGCGCATTCCGTCCACGATCCGGTGAATTACTGCGCTGAAACTTTGATCGCAACATCGCGATTCAGCCGCAGATCGCGGGCCTTCCGCACTTCTCCGATGCCGCCGTTCGCATTCACAACGATCAGATTTGAGATTGACTCCGATCCCGCGCACCTCGGCGCCGAGATCCGCGTGCTCGCATCCTGTGCACTTCGGGGACAGAATCTGCTACTGCATCCTCACATTCACTGCTTAATTCCGCCGGATGCGCATATCCGGCAGTGGTTGCGTCAGGCCGTCGAATACGAGAAAATTCCAGCTGCCCTAGCAGGAAGAATGGTGGCCAAATTGAAAACGGCATGCTGCCTTTTGGTTTTGTGCGCGACCCTATTGGGTTGTGTTGTGGCCGCGTCCTTCACCGCGGTCATACCCTCCCGATGCAATCCTTCGATGGTGTGCAAGATTCCGCGCTGCCATTGCTCCGGCGCAGTGGGAGGAATCAGTTTCACCATCAGGTCCTTCGCCGCTTCTTTCAACACGCCTGTGGGGCGGCCTTGGGCGTCGCGGTCGATGCTGGCCGGCAGGTGGGTCGGGCGTCGAGGCGGTTATCTGAGCGAGCTTCAGAGCATAACTATTGGCCACGCCGTAGTGGCCGGTGGTGTGCATCAACCAGACCGGATTGTTGGGTGTGATCTTGTCAAGGTCGGAGGCGAAGAGGTAACGCCGCTCGGCGAGTTTTCCTTCATCCCATCCAGTTCCCACCAACCATTCTCCCGGCTTTAAAGTAACGGTTTTCTCGCGGATTTTGTCGAGCACGTCGCTCACTTGCTGGGTATCGCCGAGCACGACGTGAAACATCTCGTCTACGCCGCCGGCGGCGAAGTGGCCGTGGGTGTCAATCAAGCCGGGAGTAGCCGTGAGACCGTTGAGATCGACGACTCGCGTGGTGGAGCCCGCCCGCCGCTGGATCTCCGCGCTGGACCCCACCGCAACAATCTTGCCTTTGGCGATGGCGACAGCTTCAACGACGGAGTCTTTGGCGTCGACGGTCAGAATCTTGCCGCGGATCAAAATCAGATCGGGAGTCTGCCCGGCAGCAATTCCCGCCAAGGCGAACAGTAGCCATCCGGTTGTGGTGTTTAAGATCAAACGCGATCTGGCGCTCATGACCAACAATCATAGAGGAATCCCCGGGCATTAGATTGGCACTGTGGGCAGGAGACAGGATAGAAACGCTTGATTCAAGTCCCCGGGGTACAAGCTATAGAGGCCTGCGATTTTCAAAGCATCCCCTGCCAAGCTGGAGCGCCAGTCCCTGTGGCACAGCGTCGCCCGCTGGCGCATTGGAACTCCCGTTCACGAGAAGCCCCCCAACCGAGGTAGTAAGTAACCATGTATGCCCTCCTGGCCCAGTGGGGGTGGGGGTACATCTCGTGAATTGCTGCCCAGGCAGTCACAATGTGCCCACACACGGAGGGATTGTCAGCCCCGATTCTCCCGGCACAACAGAATATTATTTCAGTTCAGACAAACTTCTCGACACCGGTACTGCCCGAGGCGATTTGGGTGTATATTGTCCAGCACTGGTTCCCGAATGTATCCGGTTTTGGATAAAGAATCCGATTCAGTTGCTGGTACCTACAGGACTACCACTTCCCTGAACGTGCGGATCTTGCAGACAAGACATCGAATGAGGGTGGCCAGGAACAATGAAAG
>JBEKTF010000334.1:0-3389 GCA_049516355.1 Bryobacteraceae bacterium
GATACGGCCTCGTTTTCGACTCTTTTGCGGCGCTACGAAGGCAAGATTTTCCGCCTGGCGATGAACATCACGCAGAATCGCGAAGATGCGGAAGATGTGTTGCAGGAATCGTTCCTGAAGGCCTACGAACACCTCGACCAGTTCCTCGGGAACTCGAAGTTTTATACGTGGATCGTCCGCATTGCGGTCAATCAGGCGCTGATGAAGTTACGCAAGCGCCGGAGCGATCGCGCGGTCTCGCTCGACGAACAGATCGATACGGGTGAGGATACCGTGGTTCGCGAGATCGCGGCGTGGGATCCGGACCCGGAACAGAGATACTCTCAGGAAGAACTTCATACCATCCTTACGAGTGTTATCGATGAACTCGCGCCGATCTATCGCACGGTTTTCACGCTTCGCGACGTAGAGGGGCTTTCGACGGAAGAAACCGCCGAAGCGCTCGACCTGAGCGTGCCCGCCGTGAAAAGCCGCCTGTTGCGAGCCCGCCTGCAACTGCGCGACAAACTGACGCGTTTCTTCAAACGCAAAGGAGATGACGCCTTTGCTTACATGTAAGGAATTCCTTGCGGAGCTGAACGACTTCCTGGACGAACAGACCCGGGGCGAGATCCGGGCCAAGCTGGAGCGGCACCTTAAGGAATGTCCGAACTGCTGGGTTGTTTGCGATACCACCCGGAAGACCATCAAGGTCTATAAAGGCATGGAATCGTGCTCGATCCCGGAAGACGTGCACTCACGTCTGATGGCTGCGGTCGAGCGGAAGATTGCCGCAAAAACTCCCCACGACTAATCCCAAACCCAAAAAAACCTCAGCTATTCGAGCTGGTCACTCCGGCACTGGACAGCGTGTTCGTAATAATGCTCAACGGACTCAGCGTATTGTTCTGTGTCTGGCTTGAACTGCCGCTCGCGCCGGTGCTGTCCGAACTGGACGAGCCGGCGTCGGAATGGTGGTGATGGTGGTGGCCCCCGCCGCCGAGAGCCTGCGCCAAGTCCTGGATGTTGGGCAGTTGACCGCTCGTCGAGGCGTTCGTAAAATCGCTGGCAAGCTGGGTGAGCTGGTTCGCCGCATTCGTATTACCGTCCGACTGGGCGGTTTGGGCCGCGCTGGTCAGGTTCGTGGCGATTTGCTGCGTCACCTGCTTGTACTCGGTTGGGTTCGACTGTTGAAGCTCTTGGAGCGTACTCAGCACCTGGCCGAGAGGCGAAAGCTGGCTGTTATCCGGCTGCTGCGCCGACGTGGGTCCGCCGATGCCGTTCAGACTACTGCCGGTCGCGTTGGGGGCCAAGCCCACTTTCTGGAGTGCGCTGCTGAGGATCGACTCCACACTGGAAAAAAGGCCGATGGCGCTGGTGCTCATGTACTCCTTATCGGCATTCTTCGCGCCATTTCGAGAATATCCTAAGCCATTGAAAATAAATGTCAAGACTCGGCCCGTTGCCGTCAAACTTTTGACGTAACGACCAATTCCCGACGCCCTCATCGTTGACAGACTAAACTGAACCGTTTAGTATTCATTCAATGATTCGCGTCGAGCACCTCGTTAAGACATACGGTGACATCAAAGCCGTGCAGGACATTTCGTTCGACGTCGCACAGGGCGAAATATTCGCCTTCCTCGGGCCCAACGGCGCGGGGAAGACCACAACGATCAAAATGTTGACCACGCTGCTGAAGCCAACCAGCGGCAGAGTCGAGATCGACGGTCTGGACCCCGCCACCCATCAAAACGAAGTGCGGAAGCGTTTCGGAATCGTGTTTCAGGATCCGAGCGTGGACGATGAACTCACGGCTTGGGAAAACATGGACCTGCATGGCGCGCTCTACGGCGTTCCCCGCAAGATTCGCGCCGAACGTACGGAACAATTGCTGAAGCTCTTCGAGCTTTGGGAGCGCCGCAACGATCCGCTCAAGCAGTTCTCGGGCGGAATGAAACGGCGTCTCGAAATCGCGCGCGGCCTGCTGCACACGCCCAAAATCATCTTCCTCGATGAGCCGACGCTGGGGCTCGATCCGCAAACCCGCAATCAGCTCTGGACGCATGTCAAGAAGCTCAACGATGAGGAAAAGGTCACCGTGTTCCTGACTACGCACTACATGGAAGAAGCCGAACGTGTTGCCCAACGCATCGCCATCATCGATCATGGGCGGATCGTCGCGCAGGGCTCCGCGAACGAATTGAAGGAACAGACCGGCGCGGATTCGCTCGAACAGGCATTCCTCGCTCTTACCGGATCGAGCATTCGGGATGAGGGTGCGGGTTCGGTGGACCAGATGCGCAACATGGCCAAAATGTTCCGGGGGCGCAGACCGCGATGACGGCGATTTATGTGCTCTGGCTGAGGCAAATCAAGCGCTACATCAGGTCGCGGTCGCGTATCGTCGCATCGCTGGGACAGCCGCTGCTGTTTCTGCTCGCGTTCGGCTTCGGTTTCGGACCGATTTTCCAGAAAGCCGGGCAGGGCAATTACATCCAGTTTCTGGCGCCCGGGGTGATTTCGATGACGGTTCTTTTCACCTCGATCTTTTCCGGCATTGAACTCATATGGGACCGCCAGTTCGGTTTTCTCAAGGAAACGCTCGTCGCCCCCGTACCCAGGATTCTGATCATGATTGGGCGCACACTCGGGGGCGCGACTGTCTCCCTGATACAGGGCATGATCGTCGTGGTGATCTGCCTGGGGGCCGGCTTTCGTCCCGGTAGCCTGACCAAATTGCCGACGGCATTTCTCTTTCTGGTCTTGATTGCCATCATGTTCACGGCGCTGGGCACAGCCATTGCCTCGGTGCTGTCCGATTTTCAGGGTTTCCAGTTGATCATGAACTTCCTGGTGATGCCGATCTTCTTTCTCTCCGGCGCTCTGTTTCCGCTGAACGGGCTGCCGAGAGCGCTGAAGATCCTGACGATCATCGATCCGCTGAGTTATGGCGTGGACGGGCTTCGCAGCGCTCTGACCGGGGTCGCGCATTTCGGCATTCTGACCGATCTCGGAGTTCTCTCGGTACTTTGCGTCGCGACGCTCGGAATCGGAAGTTACCTTTTCTCGCGAATCCAGCTTTAATGGCAAGGACACGCAGCGCTGAAGCGCATGAGAAAGTGCTCGAAGCGGCGATCCAGACAATTGCCGAACGCGGCATCGAAGGCGCCAGCATGGACGCCATTGCGCAGCTTTCCGGTGTCAGCAAGGCGACGGTATACAAACACTGGACGGGCAAAGAGGCGCTCTGCCTCGAAGCGATCGAGAAACTGCAGGGCGAGCTTCCGGAGTTCGACACAGGCAAGCCGCGGGAGGATATCACGAACCTGCTTCGTCACCTGGTCGAGAGCCGCAAGACGGAGACTTGGGGGAAAATCTGGCCGCGTCTGATCGGCTATGCGGCGGGA
>JBEKTF010000335.1:0-3339 GCA_049516355.1 Bryobacteraceae bacterium
TGCGGACACGGCACGCTGAGAGCGTGCGCCACAAATGTTCAGAATATTCAGAAAGCAAAGGTGAGACCAGCTCAAAGCTGACCGCCTGAAAGGCGCTTTAGACCGGGTGATGGATACTAAACACAAGCAGCCGTCAGGAGCTTCGATCCGCCTCCCGGCGCAGGTGCAAGACGCGTATGGCAACACTTACTCAGCGAATGCGGGAGGAACCCGGCCCGGATCAGCCGCATGGAAAGCTCACGATCGTGCGTCGCGTTGGCGACACTGTTGGAGACCACCCAACGACACATCGATAGTCAGGACCCGGCCCGCAGAGTTCCACCAACCCGCTTCATTTCCAACTGCATAACGTCAAACCACGGCCTGATCTTTTGACTGGCGTACCGCGTGCACTGCGGCGAACGACAAAATGCCTCACTCGTCCACCACATGGCGGGGTAAGAGGGGCCCCGGATGCCGGGCCGCGCATCGTGCGAGAACATTGGTGAAAGTGAGAATGCACAGGAGAAATTATGGCAACTACAAGAATCGCAATCGCGCCCATGAGAGTGGCGCAGATTCCCAGGGCGGGAGCAGATTTCGAGATCGTCGAGCGCGAGATTCCCAAGCCGAGACTGGGTCAAGTACGCATCAAGGTACAGGCCTGCGGAATTTGTCACAGTGACGTGCTCACAAAAGAAGGCATATGGCCCGGCATTCAGTATCCGCGTATTCCAGGACACGAAGTCGTCGGCATCGTCGATGAAGTCGGTGAGGGTGTCTCCGAGTGGAACACGGGACAACGCGTCGGCGTCGGCTGGCACGGCGGCCAGGACGGCACGTGTCTGTATTGCAGGCGCGGAGACTTTCGAAATTGCCGAAACCTGAAAATTCCAGGCATCAGCTACGACGGCGGATACCAGCAATACATGGTGGCACCGGTCGAAGCACTGGCGGCGATACCGGGAAGTCTGGACGCCGCCGAAGCAGCACCCTTGCTCTGCGCCGGCCTCACGACCTTCAACTCGCTGCGGCACAGCGGCGCGCTCCCCGGAGATCTCGTTGCCGTGCAGGGCATCGGCGGCCTGGGGCACCTTGGAATTCAATTCGCGAACAAATTCGGTTACAAGACCGCGGCGATCGGGCGCGGTTCCGAAAATGCGGCTCTCGCCGAGAAGCTCGGAGCGAGTGTCTACATCGACAGCAACGCGACGAACGCAGCAGAGGAATTGCAGAAGCTGGGCGGCGCGCAGGTAATTCTGGCAACAGCCCCGAGCTCCAAAGCGATGTCCAGGCTGATCGACGGCCTCGCGCCGAACGGTAAGCTCATCGTGGTCGGTGCCACATTTGACCCCATTGAGGTCACACCGATACAGCTCATTTCCGGAAGTCGAACGATTCAAGGCTGGTCGACGGGAACGCCGGCCGATTCCGAGGACACGCTGCACTTCTCCGAATTAACCGGCGTGCATCCGATGATCGAAACATATCCACTCGAAAAAGCGGCGGAGGCTTACGCGCGCATGATGAGCGGCAACGCACAGTTCCGTGTCGTTCTGACGATGTGAGGTCTGCGCCAAGGAGAAGGAACGCTTCGTGGAAGACGCGACGTTTTATCGCACGATCACTTTTTATCGCAGGATCACTTTTTATCGTACGATCCAGGTGGGCGGGCTCTCGATCTTTTACAGAGAGGCCGGCCCGAGAGACGCTCCCACGCTTCTCCTGCTGCACGGACTTCCCTCGTCATCGCGGATGTTCGAGCCTCTCTTCGCCCGGCTTTCCGATCGCTATCACCTTGTCGCGCCCGATTACCCGGGCTTCGGACACAGCGACTGGCCGGACCCGAAGAAATTCGCGTATACGTTCGATCGCTACGCCGGGATCGTGAATCGCTTTACCGAAGCGCTCGGGCTCTCGCGGTACACGCTTTACATGCAGGATTACGGCGGCCCCGTGGGTTTTCGCATGGCCCTGGCCCATCCGGACCGGATCGAGGCTCTCATCGTCCAGGACGCTGTGGCGCACGACGAAGGCCTGGGGGCGAATTGGAAACCGCGGCGGGCTTTTTGGGCCGATCGCGCTGCCAACGAAAGCGCGCTTCGCACAAATCTGCTGTCGCTGCCGACGACGCGGACGCGCCATGTCGGGAGCGATCCCAACGTGGAGCGCTATGACCCGGATCTCTGGACCGATGAATTTGCCTTTCTCAACCAGCCCGGCCAGGCCGACATTCAAAGCGACCTCTTCTACGACTACCGGACGAACGTCGACGCCTACCCCAGGTGGCAGGCCTGGATGCGCGAGAAGCAGCCTCGGCTTCTCGTCCTCTGGGGCAAATACGACCTGTCTTTCGAGCTTTCGGAACCGGAGGCTTATCGCCGGGACGTGTCGAAGGCCGAAGTCCACGTCCTCGAGGCGGGCCATTTCGCGCTCGATACGCAGCGGATCAGATTGCGCAGATCGTCCGGGGCTTCATGAAGTAGCAGTTTTTCATACGAAGGAAGGAAAAACATGAATACAAACTCGAAAGGCACAGCGCTGATAACGGGCGCATCGTCGGGCATAGGTGCCGTCTATGCCGATCGGCTGGCACGTCGCGGTCACGATCTGATCCTCGTCGCGCGCAATCGAGAACGGCTCGATGCCCTGGCGACACGCCTCACCAATGACACTGGCCGTTCCGTCGAGGTCATCGTTGCCGACCTGAACAACAAGGCCGATCTCGCCCGGGTCGAACAGGTGCTACGCACTGACGCCGGCATCACCGTACTGGTCAACAACGCGGGCATCGCCATGAGCGGCGATTTTGCCAGTGCCGATCCCGGTCTTCTCGAGAGCATGATCCAGCTCAACGTACTGGCGCCGTCACTGCTGGCGCTGGCGGCGATTCCCGGATTTGTCGCGCGCGGCAACGGCACCCTCATCAACATCAGCTCGGTCCTGGCACTCGCGCCGGAGCGGTTCAACGGCAGCTACAGCGGCACCAAGGCCTATCTGCTCAATCTCAGCTTGAGGTGGGAGCAGGAAATCGCGAGCAAGGGCGTTCGCGTGCAGGTGGTGCTGCCGGGTGCAACCCGGACAGCGATCTGGGAAAAGGCCGGTTCCGACATCGCGAACTTGCCGCCAGGCATAGTTATGGACGTGGACGACATGGTAGACGCCGCACTCGCCGGACTATCGCGCTACTGCCGCTTAGGTGATGCAAGGAATTCACTATGACCATCGGGCCGGCATGGGCAGACTTTCGGTGCATGCGGCGAACAAACTCAAAGCAGCCGGAGCGAAGGTAAAGGTCTGTAAACTACTGAAATATGGAGCGGGAGACGAGAATCGAACTCGCAACCAACAGCTTGGAAG
>JBEKTF010000336.1:0-3338 GCA_049516355.1 Bryobacteraceae bacterium
TGAGCTGGGCTATCGCCTCGTCCTTTGCCAGAGCCAAGCCGGCATGCGCGCTGGCGGAGCGCTCGGTGAAATGCGTGATGTACTGAAGATCCGCCGTATAAAAAACGAATACCGGAATAGCCCGCGATTTGCCTTCGTTGCTGAGGAACTCGTCCATTATGTCCGGGTTTTCGTCCCGCAGGAAGATTCGGAGGTCCATGCCCGTCGCCTCGGCGATCCGAACCGCAGTGGGGAGTTCGCGGTACACATCGCCACACCAGGCTTCGGCCAGCGCCAGGATTTTTGCGGGGCCGTGAGGCAGAGCGGCGACTTTCCGGAAAAACGAAAGGTCCTCATCCGTCAGCGGGACGCTTTGATACGACTCATCGAATTTGTCGCGATTTACGGTCGCTCGCGACAGGAAATCAGCATAACTGAGACCTTGCGCGAATCGAGCGAACTTGAATTGAGCATGTGTGACGACCGTTGTTGCCAGTGGCATCCTGACTCCTTGCAGTCCCCTGCTAATCTATCTGCACCTATGATATAGCCCGTCTTTAGCCCATCTTTCCCATTGGCCGCCGAGACCCGATGGTAATGAACGTACCAGAACTATAGCGGTGTCTTCCCGGTGTGTTCCAGCACACTAGCCGCGCCATCCGATGGGGAAATTGGTTTAATCTCGGGGCGTATGATCTCAAACATGATCGCGACACGTCAGTCCCCGTTTCATATCGCGCTCGTCTCCCGAGTTGCGTATAAACTGACAGAAGCACCAACGGAATACTAACGTGAATAACGAAAAAAGCACCCCCGATCGAACCTCCGGACTTAGCGCCAACTGGACTCATTTTCTGTATGCCGGGCTCATTCTACTGGTCTGCGTGGCCTTCTACCAGGGGGCTCAAACTGAGAACCTGCTGCGCAGGATTACTTCATCCCAACGGGATAATGAGACGCTGCGGAAGAATCTTTCGCGCTCCGAGCAGGAGTTTCGCGAATCTCTGATCCGATTTCATACTGAGTTGGTGGAGCTTCAAGGCGAACTCGCCGCTGCCCGGCAGGAAACCGATACCAGCCTGAAGAAGGCGCAGGCCGCTACAGTTTACGCCGATACTCTTGCCGGAAGGCTGGAGAAGAAGAGACGGGATCAGGAAAATCGGCAGGAGCAGCTACGCGCGGAACTCAGCAAAGTCGCGACGACGGCCGATGAGACGTCGATGCGGCTGAATGGTATCTCGAGCGAGGTCGGAGGCGTAAAAGACACGCTTGAATCCATACGCGCGGACGCAACCCAAAACATTGCCGATCTGGATCAGACCCGCGGGGACTTGAGCGTATTAAAGAACGGCATCGCAAGAAACTCGAAGCAGATCCAGATGCTGCGGAAACAAAACGACAAAAGTATTTTCGAGTTCAGCCTGACGAAATCCGACGGTCTTCAGAGGGTCGGCGACATTCAGATGAAGCTCACCAGAGCGAACGAGAAACACAACACTTTCACCGTGGAGATCCTGGCGGACGACAGGCTTATTGAAAAACGCGACAAGACAATCAACGAGCCGGTGGAGTTCTTTGTTGCGTCGAAATCGAGCCAGCCGTATGACCTGGTGGTGAACGGAGTGGGCAAAAACAGTGTAAGAGGTTACCTCGCGAAGCCTAACGAGACAATCGCCCGCTGACCGGTTTGCTTGCTGACGGATGGAAAAGACTAACCCGGTATCTGGTCCGCGCCCGCCACAGGGCGAGCAGCGAGCCCCTGGAGCATCGACCAGGAACTCTGCGGCACGCGAACCTGGATCGGTTCGCGCACCCCGCGCGTCCTGCCAAAGTTTCGGACTCGTTCAATCAGGGGTTCCGTGAGCGTCACGCCTTTGGAAATCACAGTGAGGCCCCCATCCTGGGTAAGAACGTCGTCTTCCAGTACCATTGCGGGCAGCAGCTGCTGTGCGGTCAGACGCTTCACTCCAAATTGAACGCGCGGCGGAGAATAGTTCTTCAGTGCTTGCAGTATCGCGGCGGGGTATTTTCCGGGAGCCGCCCTGAGCTGATCGCAAGCGGTTTGAAAAGGAACTCCCCGCATTGATCTGCGATCCAGCTCCTGCGCGGCCCTGAGCATGCTCGCGCCCCGCGCGACGGTCTCATCTCCGACCGCGCCGGCGGCCTCAACCTGCTGCAGCCGGATCATCCCGGCCACCCTTTCCAGGCGTGGAATCCGCGAGAGCAGCTGGAAACCAATTTCCGGATGCGCCTGGTACATTTGCATCTCTTCGGCGGAGGCTTTATCGCCCACATACGCGTTTTCAAAGGCCTCCGCGGGCAGAGTAATGCAACCGATCAGGCACAGCATTGCCGCGAGCTCGTACTGCCACTGATCCGCCAAGTGCATTCCCGCAGCCATATGAACCACCGTGCTTCGCAGCGCAACGGATCGCTCTGCCAGCACGGGCGACGCAAGGTGAACGAAATCCGAAAGCGCTTCCACGGCGCCATGCAGGGTTTTTTCCAGAATGTCGCGCTCGATCTGCCGCGCCCGATAGAGCGCCAGATGGGTCTCCACCCGCGCCCGCACTTCTTCCAGGTTGAAAGGCTTCGTGACATAGTCCACGGCGCCGGAACGGAAGGCCTGGACTTTATCCCGCTCTTCGTGGAGTGCGCTCAGGAAGAGGACCGGAATGGCGGCAAGGTGCTCATCGGCCTTGAGCCGATCGCACACCTCAAAGCCATTCATCTCGGGCATGTTGATGTCGAGCAGAATCAACTCCGGGGGGTGGCGCGCCGCTGCGTCCAGCGCCAGGCGTCCGCGCGGGAACGACCGGATCGAATGGCCCAGGCTCGTCAGCAAATCTTCGAGGAGCTTCAAGTTGGCCGGCTGATCGTCGACCACCATGATATTGCTTCCTGGTTGCGAGCCGCCCGCGGGATTCGAAGGAGAAGCCGTTGACGCGCCGGCGACGCCTTCGGCAAGACGGCGGAGTTCATCTATCATACGCGGACTCCCGTCAGCATGCGCGGACCCCCGTCAGCAGGTTGGTTAATGCGTCGTATTCGTAATTATCGGCCAAGTCCTTCAAAGCGGCGGCGCACTGGGAGTCCCGATGCGCAGCAGTCGCGATCAGTTCATCCAGGCGGTCTTTTTGCCCATCCTGGACGGCACTTCGCATTTGCTCAATGAGTTCATCCGGCAGATTGCTCAGCGTCACGGTCTCCGGGGTCCAGCGCCAAACCGCAGCCGGCTGCTCATGCGTGGGGCAATGTGCGGGCACGGCAACGGCCGGCGCGGTCACCGGTCGCTCCGGCCGCAGGGTGGCTTCGAGCAGTTCGATCAGCTGGCGCACATCCAAAGGCTTGGTCAGGTA
>JBEKTF010000337.1:0-3262 GCA_049516355.1 Bryobacteraceae bacterium
ACGCCCCCGTCGGCCTGCTCTTGGTTCGAAAAGGTTGATTTCACAGGCAAGAGCGGGTCCGGGGGCCCCGCGCAGACCCGGGGGTCCGCCCCACAAATCGAAAAACGAGTGGCATTGGGCTTGAGCCTGTACGGTCGAGCGCAGCTCGACAGGGGATTTGAATTCGTTGGCGAATTTAGAAAACGGACGACTGAGGAACTTAAACCCCGCGTCTCGTTAACTCGCTGCAAACGCGCAGAACCTCCGCAACGCTCCATGCCTGGGCAAAGCAACCTCGCGGCTCGTGCGGACCGTCGCCATCGAATATTTCCGGCACCTGGCCCGTGCCGCGCGCAAGCAGGAAGGCGCGAATGGGTTCGAATATGCTTTTCGCCCGCTGCCGCCCTGTATCGCCGTGGAATCGGATATCGGCGGTGGCAAACGGGCCCAGCAACCAGGGCCAGACAGTCCCCTGGTGGTACGCGGAGTCCCGCTGCGCGACCGATCCTTCATAGCGGCCGGAGTAGCGCGGATCGAACGGCGAGAGCGTGCGCAGGCCGAATGGCGTGAGCAGATGGCGCTCCACCGCATCCATAATTTTTTGCGCATGATCGTCCGGGACCGCGCAATACCCCAATGACAATGCAATCACCTGGTTCGGGCGCAACGAGAGATCCTGAACGCCATTGTCCACAACATCGGCGTAGAAGCCGGCGTGCTCGTTCCAGAAGGATTGATCGAAGTTCTGCGCCACCCGCGCCGCAAGATCTTCGTGAAACGCGCGCGCCTGCCCGTCGCTGAAGTCTTTGGCCAGGTCACCGATAAACCGCAAGGCGTTGTACCACAGAGCCTGAATTTCCACCGGCTTGCCATTTCTCGGAGTGATGGCGCGTCCGCCGACGCGGGCGTCCATCCATGTCAGCGACGTCGAAGGGTCCCCGGCCGCGAGCAACCCATCGGTGTCCGCGTGAATTCCGTAACGCGTGCCGCGCAGATGCCAGCCAACGATGTCTTTCAACTTTTCGTAGAGCTGCGTGCGAACGAATTCCCTGTCATTCGAATATTCGAGATATTTTCGGATCGCCTCGAAGAACCAGAGCGTCGCATCCACCGTGTTGTATTCTGGCGTGGAATCCGTAAAGCGATTCGGCAGCATACCCTGGTCCAGACTACCGGCAAATGCGAGCAGCACATCGCGGGCGGTGCTCATCCTGCCAGTGGCAAGCGTTAACCCGGGCATCGCGATCATCGTGTCGCGTCCCCAATCGGTAAACCAGGGATATCCGGCAATCACCGTCTGGAATGGCGCGCGGCTGACGAGGAACTGGTCCGCGGCCGCAATCAGTGGATCGTCTGCGGGATGGTCCGTGAGTTTATCCGTGGGTTTATCCGTGCGAACCCGGCGGGCAATCTCAGCCGCTTTCAATGCCGCCGATTCCCCCGCCTGGTGCGCGATCGTTGAGGCTATGACGACCGCGGGCTTCTCCGGATCGAGATCGAACTTAAGTACAAACGGACAAAACAGATCTTCGTGGGAATCAAGTCCGCGTTCCCGCTCGATCGGGTATTCAAAATTGAAATACCAGAACCCTTCCCGGGCGACCGACTTCGCATTGTGCGCAAACGAAAGACGAGGGAGCTGGACGTAAGGCCGGATCGAAACCAGACCTTCGCTTTCCTCGAGCGTGCCATTTAATACCCGGTTGGCCTGGGTCAAGTCGTGGTATCCGCGAAACGCAATCAGCGGATGAAGTTCGAGGCGGCAGCCGGCATGTCCCGTCTGATACTCGACCACCACCGTGTTCTCGCCGTGAACCATGAATATGCGCTTCTCGATGGTGACGCCCCCCGCTTCGAACGTGAAGATCGGAAACGGGTCGAGGCGGAATTGCGTAAGGTATCGATACCCTTCCGGATGCGCGGTGCGGGAATATAAATTCGTCGACAACTCAAAGCGCTCGCCATTAGCAATCAGGATCTCCTCCAGCTTCGAGAGGAGAAGGTGCCGCACGGTGGGCGGCTGCGTCGCGGCAACGAGAAGACCGTTATAGCGCCGGATGTTCGCGCCCGAAATGGTCGATGAAGCGAAGCCGCCCAGACCGTTGGTCTCAAGCCATTCGCGTTTGAGCGCCTCAGCGGGATTTTCGCAAATGTCGCGGTCGAATTTAATTCGCGCCATCGGAAGCAGATTCCGCCTGCCATGTATCCCAAAGGTGTTTTATGCGGCGTGTGAAATCGCGCGGCTTTTCCTCATAAATCCGCTCGGCAAGCGGAATGGCATTGGCGCGGAGATCTTTCTGATATCTCGCGATCAGATCGAAGGTGAGTTCGATCGCCGTCTCCTTCCCGAAAAACGCGGGCTCCGCGGCAATTCTGTCCCGCAGGACTGTCAGGTTGTGGTCGCTTCCGAGCCAGTCCTCCAGATCTTTCAAGCTCTTTTCGTATGCCCCCATAACTTCGGCCCATAAACCTTCCAGCAGACGGACGTGATACCAGTGATCTTTGACCCTCTTGCGCAGCTGATGAAAGTTTTCCGCGCTCGGATCCTTCCGCGCACGTGCCAAAGCCTCGCGCCCGTTGCGATACGTATCCTCCAGACCACGCGCGATGGCTTTATATCCGTCCGTCTTGAGTGGCCACCTTTTCACTCGCTTCGATGCTTTGTTGAGAGCTGCGGCGGCGGCATTCAGGACCACCCCCACATCCTCCTCCCTGCCCGATTCATCCCGGCGTTTGATCAGACCGGCGCGCACGGAACGGAGTTTGGTCCCGGCCCCTTCGTCCTTGAACTTCTTCTTCAGATCGTCGAACGTTCCGATGATGGCAAAGGCGTCGCGGAATTCGGAAAGCCGCGCAGCGATATCGCGAAGGCGGGCATTCTCGCGCCGGTAAGACTCGCCCATTTCTCCGCGCACGAGCCGCAGTGTGGCGCGAACCTTCTTGAGACTTTTGCGGGCGTCATGAATGGATTCGTCGCGGGTCGCCTTTTTCTTCCCGGACAGGTGTGCGCCCGCCGATTCGATTTCCTCGCGGACCACTCGCTTCAGCCCTGAAATCACCGATTCCCCACGCTCCAGCCGGTATGCCATCGCCTTATCCAGTATCGCGGATAGGTAGCAGCGGAGCCCGATCTGGCTGGCAATCTTTAACGACTACCGGCTCTCTCCAGAAACTGCTGGTCCGTTCCACCGCGATTTTGGGTTGTGGGTTGGTCTGTTTGTTAGCAGCCCGGTCGGGTGGGGAGATGAAGCGTCGTTGCAGGTCAGGTAGAAAGACACTTCGG
>JBEKTF010000338.1:0-3213 GCA_049516355.1 Bryobacteraceae bacterium
AGTGGTCCCGGATTTATGGCAATTCAGACAATCCTCGCGATGAGTCAGACGCTCATCGGGCCGCTGCTGTAAAACATAAAACTGGATGCCCTTCGTGGGACCCTGAGCGGCCAGTTCGATGAAGCCGCCACGCACCCAGCCGACCGCCACGGAATCGTTGAAGTAGAGAACGCGCGGATTTGAGGGTTCAATCCGCAGCGACTGGATGCTGGTCTTCGAGAACACCGCCATCTGCGACTCGACTGGAACGTGCAGCGCTTCGAGCAGCGCGGGCAGATAGCCGTAAGTGCGGTCGAACGAGAGTTGTGCGGTGCCTTGTTCGATGCGGAGGCTGAGTGCGGCGACGGGATCCTCGCCGTAAACGAGTGCGACGGTGAGGGCCGCTAACGCGAGGCTTCGGAAGAATTGCACTTGCGTTTTACTCCGTAGGATGCCGCGAGGGCCAGCAACCCCGCGAGCGCAAGGCTGTCGGCGGCGGGCTCGGGAGTGACGTCGAGGGTATTTTTCCGGGTGACAGTAAAGCCATTGTAGCCGTCGACGAACATCCCGTGCTCGTTGTCGGGCCAATCGGAGCCCTTACGGGGTCTGCCCCATCCCTGAATGGGTTCCCTTGCATATCGAACAGGACCGGAGGCGGGGGGATGCAGCAGTCCCCTTGAGTGGAGCCTTCCACCAGCTCCATTACTTGGTAATTCGGCCCAACATACTTTTCGTTGCTTTCCCTTCTGCTGCTCGTGTAGAATTCAAGCCGCTGTTCACAGGCTTTGAGAAGCTACGATCTGAAAGGACAAACCGATGCCGAAGTATTTGATCCAGGGACACTACACGCCGGAAGGACTCAAGGGGCTGGCAAAAGACAAGGCCTCCGGCCGTAAGGCCGCCCTTCAGGCCGCAATGAAGAATATCAAAGGCAAAGTGGAGAGCTTTTACTTCGCTCTGGGCGCTGACGACACCGTGTTGATTGTGGAAGCGCCGGATAACATTGCCGCCGCAGCACTGTCCTTGACTGTAGGCTTAACGGGACTGGTCAGCGTCAGGACGACTCCGCTTCTGACAGTCGATGAAGTTGATCAGGCGCTGGCGTTGCCTTCCAAGTACCGTGGTCCCGGCCAGTAGCATTGACCCCGAACGTATTGCCCAGTGTGACTGGCCGTGGCGGGAGATGCCTCGCAATGAGGACATGCGTCGGATTCATTTTAGGTTTCAGCCGCCTTTACAATTTTCCCTGCGATCCGCGCCGCCGTCCAGTGGCGCCGATTTGGCGCGATAAGGACGGATATCGCTAGGAGCGTGTCCGAGTATTCAAAATCGGCATGTCATAACCACAATTACTGGTAGTAGGAGTCTTGTAGGCACACAACATATGACTCATAAAATGATTTCTCGGACAGGCTCCTAGATGCTTCCAGAACGGCGGCAGCTTTTCGATCGCCGGTGCTCCGTTTACCGCCGTGCGAGCCGCCTCGATATCTTCGCGATACTGCCGGCATCCCGAATACGATCCGAACGCCGAAGTCGCGATCCCGAGCGCGGACCGAATACCGTCATCTCGCATGCGCCCGACCGTATCGGCGAGCATCGGGTGCCAATTGCGATTGCCCCAGTAGATCGGAAGTCCCACGCCAGACTTCTCCAGGACGGCGATCAGTTCACGACATTGATCGTTGATCGGACTGCGTCCCCCAAAGTGGTAATAATGCTCCGCCACCGCGAGCATTCGTTCGCGCGGGACATTTCTTCCGCGCAGCACATTTTCAAGGAAGGGAATTACGTCTTGGCGCTTTTCGGGTCCACCAAAAGACATAAGCAACAAAGCGTCATAACGGGGAACTTGAGTCAGCGGAGACAAGTCTTCATTTTAAGCGCAGGCGCTCAACGACGATTCTTATCGTCTCCGGTGCTCCCATCCGCCGGCGTGTCGAGAGCTTTACGAACCTTTTCACGCGTCTTCTCGAGACCCTGATTGATCTCTTTACTGGCCTTCTGTGCCCCCACTTCAGCCTCATGAAGCGCCACTTCGGAATCGTGTTTCGCCTGCTCCGCCGTTTGGTGCGCCTCTTCGCGCACCCGTTCGTTATCGCTTGGAGAGCACGCGCCCAAAATGAACGCGCAAAAGATCAGGGTAGCTGGTTTCATCACTAAAGACCTTTCTCAGTAATGACCCCAGCAAACGAAAGGCCAATCCCCACCTCATGTAACCGATAACGGCCCATCGGATCGCGAAAGTTGCAACAGAATGCGGCGTGCGCGTGGCTTTCGACGAAAGCGAGATGGAAATCCGGGGAACCGCTCATGCGCCCACCACGATTACGGCCGCAGGTTGTTGACGCGCGGAGTCAGCTGTTTGATCGCACGGCCTCCATGAGACGCTGAGAAACTTCGCTTTGAAAGGGTGCAGCGCGCCTGGTCAAGGGGGTGAGCTGGCGATATTGCGATGCCTGTGGGATTGCCGCATTCGGCAGTATGGCCTCTTTTCGCTAGTAAATCCCGCTTCTGTGTAAACGCATTATAAAAAAAGGGTGCCCCTTTCGAAGTAGGCTTGAGGCGTCGGCTCAGGACCTGCCGGTTGCGACGTGAACTTCGAGGCCCGGAATTCCAGAGGCAACCTGGAGCGAACTGACCGCGCTCGGGCATCGAATCGTGATGCGCGGTGATTTTTCTTCGACCCGGATGGGCTCCGGTCAGGCAGTCCAGCGCGACTTCTCCAAAGGCGTCAATTCCGGCGCCTCCGATCTTCGTAAAGACGGATCCGCGGTGATGGAGTTACGGCCCTTCACAATAGCGGGGAAGTAGCCGCGGTCGCCGGCAGCTATTTCTGAGTCGCCGAAGCCTCGTCGGCCCGGGCGCCCGCCAGGATACCGGCAAGGCCTATGTTGCCCTCGTGGCAGGCATACTCCAAAACCTGATTCGGAGAGTGCCGCAACGGGATCATCAGGCTCCATGGCTTCGTCCAGACCGTCGGGTCGTCGATCGTGATTTCGTACTGCAGCGTCTCCGGGCCACTGCGGGAGATGCGCTCGGTCACGTGCAGCTTATCGCTGGACACCGACATGAAGGCTCTTGGCTTGTAGTTGGTGGTATCGATTACCAGGGTATCGCCTTCCCAATGGCCGCGCGAATCACCCGTCCACTGCTTCACCGCGGCGGGAGCGTGCGGCCGGCCATCCAGCGGAATGATGCGGACATCGTGAATCATCTCCGTCATGATCGCTA
>JBEKTF010000339.1:0-3155 GCA_049516355.1 Bryobacteraceae bacterium
TTCTTCGGTGGTACCAGCGCGCAGAACGACAAAACCGCGGCGGTCCAAAACAGCCTCCATGGGATGAGTACTGTTGAACTCACTGTCGAGAATCACGGTTGTTTTCATTGATTCATCCGAAATCGGTGTTAGCTGTTCGGTACAAGCACGGCCTCATTTAGCGGATCTCTTTACTGGTTCAAAAATACCAGCAGCAGGTGTGTGGCCGTTCGAGTCTCCGATCCGCTATATGCCTGAGTAAGTCAGGGTGGACAATGGAGTCTGATGCGGAAGAGGATAGTGGACAAGCACCCGGCGACGGCAACTGCCGAATCGCCAGCAGCGTGGCTGGATCTGGCCCAAATCGCGACCGTCGAAGTGACTTCGGAAGATCCTCGCTTTCCCATCGAATCAGTTTTTACCAATGGCGATCCGGGCTGGCGCGCCGGCCAGACAGGCGAGCAGCAGATCCGGCTGATTTTCGACGAGCCCGTTTCAGTGCGCCACATCCAGCTCCGATTTAAAGAACCGGCGACGGAGCGGACGCAGGAATTCGTTCTCCGCTGGTCAGCAGCTCAGGGCGGAGAGTCGGAGATTGTTCGGCAGCAATGGAATTTCAGCCCGGAGGGCTCCACAACCGAAGTCGAAGATTACGCTGTTGATCTGGAGAGGCTATCGGTACTCGAACTCGCCATCTGCCCTGATACAGGCCAGCGCGAGGCCGTAGCAAGCCTGGCCGCGTTCCTGGTAAAGTGACCCTGCTCCCGGTGCCCACACGTTCGCTGGCGAGAACATTCCTCCACCACGCGGCATGCGTGGCGCGACGCCGCAAATGTTTCGTGTTTCCGAAAAGATGTTGAATCGGCGTTAGCGCCGACCTATCGACCGGACTGATCCGCAAGGGGGAGCTGGAGGGTTACCCGATCCTCCGTGCCTATCGCTTTCGTGATGTGACCCTTGCCAGTTGTGTCTTCGACAAGGTTGATGGTCCCCGGCCCGACGGAGATTTTCTTTCCTCCCGCAACTTCGATCTCTCCCCGGCCGCTCAGCGTAATCACGTACTGGCGGCGTGGTGCACGATGCCAATCGTCAACACTGCCACCCGCCGTCCGATGGAGCTCGGCGCCGGTGACCTGCGCCATCTTGCAGACCTCGGCAGGGCTGCCGTGGCTGAACTTCAGTTCTACTTCTTCGGCATGCGTTTGATTGTCCGGGCCTGTGTAGAGCCGAGTCATGAATACGGGTTTGTGTGTTTGAGCCATAACCACGCCAGGCTGGGCGAAGTGCGCACCGATTGAAGGAATGGCCACGTGCCCAACGATTGCTCCGGCCGTAAACGTGAACAAAAGCGTCAACATTCTGCGAGTCATTTCTGTCTGCCTCCCGGTGAGCAAGTATATCCAGGTATGCACCCGACAAAAACGCCCGACCTGGGGGACAGGAAGAGTGTTTACCACCACGTGCTGCCAGCCAACTACGAATAAAGACGCGTGATCGATTTACTTTTTCTCTTCATCTTCATCTTCATCTTCGGGCAGGGATTCGGGGAAAACTTCCGAGGCTGGAAGTGCCAACGCTTTTTGCTTGTAGGTCGCCGTGAAAATGTCTAGTTGAGGCGATTGTTCTAACCATACGCAACTGCGATCAAGGTATTCACTGCACGCATCAAAGGCTTCGTCCGGGATTGCCAGGCGGCGCTTTTTCGGATCTATGTCAGATCGTATAAGACGCAAACGTAAAGCTCCGAGTCGCTTCCGTTCCTGTCTCGTATTCAATCCAAGGAAATCAGCATTCGCGAATATCTTCAGGTCCACTCGCTTGCCTATCTCTTCCTGGGAAAAGACATGGAGATGGCCTGGATCAATCACGAACAGCCAGACAGGAATCTTGCCGCCCGCCAATGGTCCGAAGCGTTCAATCGTCCCTGTTTCTAGGGATACCCGTCTTTTGTCCAGCTTTGCCTTGATAGCCACGATCCTGTTGTTGCCCCACTATGCCCCACTACTGCTTCAGATATTATGTCATTCAAAATCCAAGCCAAATTCCTCTTGACTTGCCCCACTCAATCCCACACAATACATAGTGTACTGAAGAGCGACGATGCTATTCGTTGTGGTTCACGGGCAGACATAAGCGTCGGTACCGGTACGGGTTTACTGATTGGATTGTTGACTTATCGGGGAAGGTCAAATACCATTCACCAATCGCGCATCTAATGCGTCGATGGGAATGAGGGCGTCGGCTGGGAATCGAACCCATTTTCTCGCCGCTACCAACGGAAGAGCCGACCCATCGGCTGACCGACGCCACAAAAGGCCGTTTTCCGGTGATACGGATCTCGGCCAGAAACAAAACTTGGGTGGGGGCGGTCGGGGTCGAATCGACGCACTCCGGAGTCAGAATCCGGTGCTCTACACTGAGCTACGCCCCCATGGGCCGCCCTTTCGGGCGGCCCTAACTTTTTCAAGGATCAAATCTCACAGACAACAACGCCGCCTTGTGCGGATAGCTGTGTCGTATTTGCAATCTTGCCCCAACATATTGGGCCTCGTCAAGGAAAATTTCCATATGATGTGTTTCGAGGGACATTTCGGACTGCTACTCCTTGTCCCACGGGGGCGAATCGTGCGAGTAGAAACAGCCTAGGGCAAATCAATCGAGGTAATTACGCAGAGCAGGTACTTACCTAGAAGCCGGGCTGAGCTCGTTTTGTCGGGTACATAAAAAAGGGACAAACCCCGCCGTTTCCGCGATTACGTCCGCCCGGTCCCTAATTTCTTCAGACCACTTCGCAGATTCCACTTGATGTTTCTCCGAACCAGAGCGATCACTGTGATGACCGCGCGGCCCAACCGCCCGGTAAGGAGAACATATGAAAGCATTTACCATCGACGCTGAAAATAACATCGTGTTCCACGCCTCTGCGAAGGCCGCCCCGAAAACGGAAGGGATAGAGGTTTTCGCCAGCGAGAAGGCGCTTGCGGAACTCGCAGTCGCCTGGCCCGCTGACCGTCTCGTCGAAATCTGGAATAGCATTCCGGGCGTAACACCGGTCAAGAAGTTCACCGACCGGAAGAAGGCGGTCGCCCGGATCTGGAAAGCCATCCAGAACCTTGGGGGAGCGGAAGCGCCACAAAGCGCCCACGTCGCGCCGGAGGAAGCACCCGCGAAGAAGA
>JBEKTF010000340.1:0-3053 GCA_049516355.1 Bryobacteraceae bacterium
AAGCGTGTTACGGCGAAATTGTCGGCGGGCGAGGCCAGCGCGATCGCGGTGTGGCTTGCCCCCGCCCCGGCGGCGCCTGCAGCCGACGCTCTTCCGCCGGCCCCTGATGTTTCGGCGCAAGACCCCCATGCAGGCAACCGGTGAAATCCGGAGAGCCGCTATTTCGACGATTGATAATGGACAATCTTGTGCGTCGCCAGATCCGCCGCCACCGAATCGACCGGTGCCTTCGCATCCTCTCCATCGGGAGCGGGATGGTACTCGATACGTAATTGTTCAGTGTCGGCGAGTATTCGCAGATAGCCGAAATCCTGATCGTCGTAATTCTCAAATGTGACGCTGTCCGTTCCATCGGAGAGGGCGGCCTGGGCCTGGGGAGTCCGCAGTGCAAGCGTGCCTTTCTTTGTCAGGCGTGAAACGGCGTGTCCGCTGTTTCCGCACACGACGAACGGAGTCTGTCTGCAATCTTTGGTGCGTGTGAAGCGCCGGTAATTGTGCGCGTGGCCTGAAAGCACGGCGTGGGGCCAAATACCGGCTTGCGCGCAAGCGGAATCGGTGTCCTTCAGGACATTCGGGCTTCCGCCATGCCGACCTGCATTCGCTCCGGATTCCTGTCCCGGGTTGGCTTTAGTGTGTTTGGCGGGCCGATAACAGGTCCAACAGACGCGCGGCACTGGAACGGTTGCTGGCTCAGAAAATGCAGAAACGTCCCGTTAGCTGAACCCGAATGGCCTGCGTGTACCCGCCCCGACCGTTGCGTTCAGTTCGCCAACACCGTCGATCCGGGATCTGACAATATCACCCGCTTTGATTCGCGCGCCTTTCGGGCAACCGGTCGAAATGATGTCGCCGGGGTGCAGCGTGAAATAGTCGCTGTGAAAAGCGACAAGGTCGAGTGGGCGCATTTTCATGTTGCGAACAAAGTCGCGCGAACAGATCGATCCGTTGTGTTCCGTCACGACTTCCAGCGCGTCGATATCGGGGACCTCATCGATGGTCACGATCACGGGGCCGAAACTAAAAAATGTGTCGATGCTCTTCGCTCTGGTCAGATAGCGGGGATTCTTGCGGAGGACATCAAGCGCCGTCAGGTCGAGCGTTGTGGTGAATCCATAGATCACCTCGCGAGCCTTGTCCGGCGGCACGAAGCGGCAACTTCGCCCGATGATGATACCCAGTTCGCCCTCCGCGTCGACGTCGTTCGAAACCTCGGGTGGAGGAAGCAGGATCTCGCCGCCCGGCTGGAACATGCAGGATGCCGGCTTCATGAAGCTGCCCGGCTCCTCGGGTTGAACGGCGCTGATATCGTCGGCGTGGGTCTTGTAGTTAAGGCCAATGCACCAGATTTTGGGCGGAACATCGTAAGGAAGCCGCGGCTCGACGCCGCTCAACGGGATCGGACGTACTCCTTTTGTAGGGAGATCCCGAACTTCGTTGCGGATGATTTCCAGCAGACTGTTGGGGATGTGGCGATCGTACTTCGCATTGATCTCGAGAACGGGCGCGAGGCCCTCGGGAGTCAGAACGCCGACATGGTCCTGCCCGGCGTAGCGGAACGTCATCAGGCGCATGAGCGCTCATGATATCGAATGGAACCGCGGTCGAGGTGACGATAAGATGGATTTGCTGAGCGGCAGTGGAACCGGAGAGCGCGGAGGAAGGAGATGAGGGCGGTTGACCGGGCCTGTTCGCGGTCTTTTCGCAAGAAGACAAAAAAAGCGCCAGTTTGAATCGGAGGGCCGGAGGAAACGAGCAGGAGTGATGAAACGCCTGCGAGTCAGGGCGGGGGCCAGACTCCAGCAGTGCCTATCGCGAAGCTCACGGGCCGCTGTTCCTGGCTTCCGGTTCAGAGCGACGAGGCCGTGTGTCCCGCGGGCGTACTCAGTCGATATCTGTGGATATCGTTCCTTCTCGCGCAACTCATTGACTGGACGTTGGTTTTCGCTTCGTGTCAAATACACTCGAATACTTTGCTCGAATCGCCGATACGATACCCCGTGGATGTCTATCTTGGACGCCAGCCCATCCTGGACCGTGGGTGGAACGTAGCAGGATACGAACTTCTCTTTCGTTCGAGCCAGGCCAATTTCTCCGATTCGACGGACGACGTCTCCGCCACTTCCCAGGTAATCGTGAACGCGGTCCTGGGAGTCGGCCTGGACCGGCTGCTCGGAGGCAAGCCGGCCTTCGTTAAATTCGATCGGACGCTCCTGCTCGGGGACTGGACCACTTTGTTGCCTCCCGATAAGATCATCATCGAGATTCTCGAGACGGTCCCGCCGGATCAGGAGGTTTTTTCTGCTTGCCACAAACTCCACCAGCAAGGCTACGCTCTGGCGCTCCATGACTGTCTGGACGATGCATGGACAGCGGCATTTGCCCCGTTCGTGGACATTCTGAAGGTCGATTTCCAGCAAACTTCTCCCGCCGACCAGGAGAAGATGGTACGCAAATACCAGAAATTCAACATCAGGATGGTGGCCGAGAAAGTCGAGACCGAGTCGGAGTTTCGAAGAGCACGGCAGATGGGTTACGACTACTTCCAGGGATACTTCTTCGACCGGCCCACGATTCTGCGGGCGATACGCGTTCCCCCTTCCCAAATCAAAGCCCTGCGTCTGGTGAACCAGATACAGCAGCAGGAACTGGATCTCCGCGCCATCGAGGAGATGATACGGCACGATATCTCGTTCTCGCATTCACTGTTGACCTATCTCAATTCAGCGGCGTTCCACTGGGCCGACCGGATCGAATCCATTCGCCAGGGGCTTATCCTGCTGGGCTCGGACGAGATTCGCAAGTGGGCCTGGATGGCGAGTCTGTCCAGTATGGGCCAGAATCGGCCGCCGGTACTGATGGCGCAGGTGCTCATGCGTGGCCGCTTCTGCGAATTGATCGCGGTTGCTGCAAAACTGTCGCTGGGCGATTCCGATCCCTTCCTGCTCGGCATGTTCTCGCTGCTGGGTGCAATCCTGCAGAGGCCACTGGAGGGGATCCTCGACGATCTCAATCTTGGCCCGAATATTCGGAATGCGCTCCTCGGTACCGCGGGT
>JBEKTF010000341.1:0-3022 GCA_049516355.1 Bryobacteraceae bacterium
GCTTGCAAGTCTGATGGGATGCATCTCCACTCCCGGTTCGAAGAAAACCGTGCTGCTGAGGACGATCACGACGCGTGGCACTCGCACGGTCTCATTCGGAGCGGTGATTCGCCTTGAGATTCGATTGAGAAAGAAATCCGCGCTGTATCTTCGGTTAGCGAGCGATCTGACGTCGATGATCCCGGGGTTCACTTTATCCAAAGCGCTGCCGGCCTTCGACCAGTCGAGAGCCTGCATGTTCTCCTGCCGGTAAGCGACGCGGCGCCGGGCAAGGTCGAGTAACTCAAGATTGAATTTTGCGTTATGCCACTCCACCTGGGACAACACCCTGGCTGCGGGTATGAGCGCGTCCAGATTGCGATTCTGAATGCGAGTTGAGGCGGAAAACCGCTCCGAGGGCGTCAGATTCACCAGGAGGTCGACGTTCACGGGATGGCGGGTTTCCACTGCCAGCTTCAGGCGCCCTGCGATCGACGGCAGAAACCAGCGGTCGGAGGACGACGACTCCGGGCCGACAAACTCAATCGCGGGAAGGTCGCGCCACATATCCGGCAAAGGATCGTTCCGGAGCGGGGTTACATGGAGGTTGCGCCTGGCGATGCTATGTTCTCCGGTTGCGCTGTCGAATATCGCGACCGACACCCGGTAGTCGCCGGGAAGCACGAAGAAGGGCTGGGTAAACACGGCGTTATCGGCTTTGATCCCCGCCTGGATCTGTTCGAGGTCGAGGGCCTGATGGTTTTGCCACGTCCGGTTTTTTTCGTCGCTCAATTGCACGAATACCAGGAACTGGCCTTCTCCGCGCCGCCTGGCGAGTTCCGCTCCGTCCACCTGCACGTCCAGATTCACGGCAAGGCGCTGGTGCGCGGAAAGCTCGGGTTCGGACAGGCGGACAGTCCACCGGATTCGCGCCTGGTTGTTCGCGGTGAGCCACTGTTCGAACGGGACGGTGGAGAAAATGGGATCGGGCGATCCATCCCGGAGGGAGGCGGCCTGCGCGAGCAGGCTCGGAATGGCCGCAATGACCAGGACGGCATTACCGAGGACAAAGCGCCTCGAAAAAACTCTGCTCACAGTGCAAGAATAAACGAATGCGGATGGTCCTGGCGTATCTTTTGAGGAACACGCGCAAAACGGGTCGCGTCCGCGCCACCGCTGTGGAAAGTTCCTGTATTTGGTGGTGTCGCGGGACAGCGCCCTTTGCGCTTTTGAGGAACACGCGCAAAACGGGTTGCGGCAATATCCAATGCGAGGCCACGCCAATGAAGTGTTCCTGTGCTTTACGGCGTCGCGGGGCAGCGCCCTTTGCGCTCCTTTGTTTCGCGTCAGTTTTTGCCGCGCCGATGCTCGCCCAGGTGAACTACAACGCCGGGAACCGGATGCTGCGGCCAGTCAACTATCGTGAGTGGATCTGGCTGAGTTCCGGATACGGAACGGCCTATGTTCCCGAAACGTCAGGGCGGGAGGATCCGAACCCTTTATTCCACAACGTGTTCGTGAATTCGGCGGCTTATCGGGCCTTCCTGCAAACGGGCAAGTGGCCGGACAAGACGGTATTTGTGCTCGAACTGCGCGCGTCAGTAGAGAAAGGCTCGATCAATCAGCGGGGCCGTTTTCAGGGCGAGGTGCAGCACCTCGAAGTTCACGTGAAGGATGAACGCCGATTTCCGAACAAATGGGCGTTCTTCAGTTTCAGCCCTACGGCTTCCGCGGCCAATATGATCCCGGTTACACAGGACTGCTATGCCTGCCACGAACAGCATGGCGCGCTCGATACCACGTTTGCGCAGTTCTATCCCACCGTTCGCGAGGTTGCAAAGCGCAAGGGAACGTTGAAGCCCGATCGCTGAAAGCTCACCCGTGCCCGATAGGTACACGCGGGAACCGGTAGCGCGATTTACCGAAAAAACTACTTCACGGGCCGAATCGAGGCGGTGGGGAACGCATCTTAGCGACGGAAAGGTGCATCATCGAAGTATGGCTAAGTCGAATGTTGAATTTCAGGTTAAAGGCATGACGTGCCAGGGCTGCGTGCGCAGCATTGAGACGAAACTTTCCAAAGTGCCGGGCGTCGCATCGGCGCACGTGAATCTGGGCGCGGGGAAAGCGACCGTCGAGTATGACGATTCGCGGGCAAACGTCGATCAATTGATTGGCGCTGTCGAACAGATTGGATTTCACGTTGTAAAGCAATGAACGCGGGAACATGAAGACGGCCGAAGAAGTTGAGCTGCCGATCGGCGGGATGACGTGCGCCGCGTGCGCGCGTACCGTGGAATCGCAGCTCGCCCATTCGCCGGGTGTGGAAAAGGCGAGCGTTAACTTCGCGACGCGCACTGCTTCGATCTCGTTCAACCCGGCTCAAACAGATATTGCAAGTCTGGTGGCAGCGGTGGAGGAGGTTGGCTACGAGGTTCCACAGCAGCAGGAAATGGCCGAGGCAGCGGAAGCGCGGGCGCTTCGCAAGCATCTGATCATCGGCGCCGCTTTCGCGATTCCGGTGTTCATTCTCGGAATGATCGAGCGTGCGCCGATCGTGCAGTTTGTTCTAACGCTTCCGGTGTTGTTTTATGCCGGCCTTGGATTTTTCCAGGATGCCTGGGCTGCGGCGAAACATCGATCGGCGAACATGAATACGCTGATCGCACTGGGCACGGGCGCGGCGTTCATTTATTCGACGTGGGTCGTTGCGACGGGCGGAAAAGACGTCTATTTCGAAGCGGCGGCTGTAATCGTTGTATTGATCCTGGTGGGCCGGATGCTGGAGGCTCGCGCCACCGGCAGAGCGTCCGATGCGATTCGACATCTGATGAATCTGCAGCCTTCAACCGCGCGGGTGATTCGGGACGGCGGCGAACAGGAGATTCCGCTGATGGAGGTTCGTACGGGCGATGTCGTCGTCGTGCGCCCGGGCGAACGCATTGCCGTGGATGGCGTGGTGCGTGAGGGCGCGAGCGACATTGACGAATCCATGCTGACCGGCGAAAGTCTCCCTGTTGCGAAGACAGCGGGGTCGGAAGTT
>JBEKTF010000342.1:0-3020 GCA_049516355.1 Bryobacteraceae bacterium
AGCTATCCGCATCTTAATTGGAGTAAACTTAGCTGACCCCATCACATGCCATTCTCTGCCGGAGACCGCGTCGGCCCCTACGAGGTCATCTCGGCGATTGGCAAAGGCGGCATGGGCGAAGTATGGAAGGCGCACGACCCGCAAATCGGGCGTGATGTTGCGATCAAAGTCTCGGCCCAACAGTTCACAGACCGCTTTGAGCGCGAAGTCCGCGCCATCGGCGCTCTGAATCACCCCAATATCTGCACGCTCTACCACGTTGGGCCGAACTATCTCGTGATGGAGCTGGTCGAAGGGCCGACGCTGGCCGAGCGGATTAAGCAGGGTCCGATTCCTCTCGAAGAAGCTCTCGGCTACGCGAAGCAGATCGCGGATGCTCTGGAAGCGGCACACGAAAAGGCCATCGTGCATCGAGATCTGAAGCCCGCCAACATCAAGATCAAGCCGGATGGATCGGTCAAGGTGCTGGACTTCGGTTTAGCGAAGTCGGCCGAGTACGCCGAGGTGACTCCGGATTCCCCGACCATGATGACGGTCCCGGGCATGATTCTGGGGACGGCGGCGTACATGTCGCCGGAGCAGGCCTGCGGGAAGCCAGTCGATAAGAGGGCGGATATCTGGGCCTTTGGCGTTGTTCTGTATGAGATGGTCACGGGGCAGCGGCTGTTCAAAGGCGACACGATTTCGGAAACGCTGGCGGCGGTGATCAAAGAGGAGCCGGATCTGACGAAGGTACCAGCGAAAGTCCAAAGACTGCTGAAGCGATGCCTTGAGAAAGACCCGAAGCGAAGGCTGCGGGACATCGGCGATGTGGGGCTACTGCTGGAAGATGGTGAAGTTGTAACGACCGCTCCCTCGCGATCGCGGTTCGGCGTCGCAGGGTGGATCGCGGCGGTTGCTGTCCCAACGGCGTTACTGGCTGCTCTTGGCCTTGTGCATTTCCGCGAAAAGCCGCCAGTGGCGCCGCCGATCTCCAGCACGATCCTTCCACCCGAAACAACGGCGTTCGATTTCGCAACCGGTCAGTACGGTCTTCCGGCGCTTTCGCCCGATGGTAAATGGATCGTGTTCGGCGCTCGCACCGCGGACAACAAGAACCCGCTGTGGATTCGGCCCCTCGCGTCGACCACTGCGCAAATGCTCGCCGGGACCGACGGGGCCTGGTTTCCGTTCTGGTCGCCCGACAGCCGCTATGTGGCGTTCTTTGCCGGGGGCAAGCTCAAGAAGATCGACATCTCCGGTGGCCCCGCGCTGGCAATTGCCGACGCCGCGGGCCCCGGCGGAAGCTGGAGCCCGGAGGGCATCATCCTCTTCGCGCCCGGCAACTATAACCCCCTCCTGAAGGTGGCCGCCAGCGGAGGCAGCCCCAGCCCCGCTACTTCTCTCGAGGCCACCGCGTCGCGGTCCATGCGCTTCCCCTGGTTCCTGCCGGACGGACGCCACTTCCTGTTTGAAGACTTTGACGGCGCAAGCTCCGTTCTGCGGGCTGGCTCACTTGATTCTCTCGAAACCGTTGCTGTGACTCACGTCGATTCCAATGCGGTTTACTCCAGAGGCCATTTATTATTCCTTCGCGAAAATACGCTCATGGCCCAGCCATTTGATGAGAAGAGCCGGACCGTGCAAGGGGAAGCTGTTCCCGTGGCCGAAAAGGTCTCGCCGATCTATTTCAGTTCGCCCGTGGGCGTGTTTACCGTTTCCGTCTCCGGGTTGCTGGCTTACCAAACCGGAGGGTCTTTGGGTCTCCAGAGGCTCATGTGGTTCGACCGCGATGGCAAGGCTTTGGGTACGTTAGGCGAGCCCGGAGAATTCGTGAATCTCGAATTCTCGCCAGACCGCAAGAGCGCCGCCGTGAGCATCCGGGACCCCGCCGCCGGGGGTAACGGTGACATCTGGATTTACGACACCTCCCGCGGTCTTCGGACCCGGTTTACCTTCAATCCCGCACATGACCGGCGACCGGTCTGGTCCCCGGACGGCAACTCGATCGTGTGGGACAGACTCAGCGCCAAAGGGCAACTCTATCGGAGGGCGGCTGACGGCAAAGGCACGGAGGAGTTGCTGTACGAAGGTGCCGGAGTGCTGGACCCCACCAGTTGGTCTCCGGACGGCAGGTTCCTGCTGTTCAACAAAGACACTCCCGGCATGCAAAACGGCGTGTGGATACTGCCGCTCATGCCGGAGAAGCCGGGTAGCCCGTTGAAACCGAGCCCTCTGGTGGACACGCCCTTCTGGGAAGGGAGCGGGGCTTTCTCGCCCGACGGCCATTGGGTAGCATACGATTCCAACGAATCGCAGCGACGGGAAGTCTACGTGATTCCGTTCCCCGGCCCGGGAGGCAAGCGCCAGATATCGACTGCCGGGGGAAGCACCCCTCGCTGGCGCCGGGACGGCAAAGAGATTTTCTACGCGGGCCCGGACGGAAAGCTGATGGCCGCGGAGGTAACTCTCAAGACCGGGAGCATTGAAGTGGGCCAGGTTCGTCCATTGGGAATCCCCATCGCGGGTGTTGGAGGCCCGATCCACTACGATGTTTCGCCCGATGGGCAGCGCTTTCTGGTTGTCACCGAGCCCGAGCGCGGTGCCTCGCCGCCGCTGACGCTGGTGCAGAACTGGACGGCACTACTCAAGAAATGATACCCGGAACCAAACTCGGCCCGTATGAAGTCGTCTCGCTGCTCGGCAAAGGCGGGATGGGCGAAGTGTACAAAGCCCACGACCCGCGGCTCAATCGCGACGTCGCCCTGAAAGTTTCCAAGGCTGAATTCACCGAGCGATTCAAACAGGAAGCGACCCTCGTCGCGCAACTGAACCATCCCAACATCTGCACGCTACACGATGTCGGCCCCAACTACCTCGTCATGGAACTGGTAGACGGCGCTCCGATCAAAGGCCCGCTGCTCGTGGAGAAAGCAGTCGAGTACGCGGGACAGATCCTCGATGCCCTCGACGCGGCCCACCGCAAAAGCATCACGCACCGCGATCTGAAGCCCGCCAACATTCTGGTCACGAAACAGGGA
>JBEKTF010000343.1:0-2911 GCA_049516355.1 Bryobacteraceae bacterium
ACTCTGAGACGTTCACCTTGAAAGGCGCCAGCGCGCCGGTCTGGGCAAGTCAGCGGGTGATGTTGGCATGCCGGAGAGAGACCGCTTTCTCGCAGTTTCGCCCATTTCCCGCCACTACATGCGGCTCTCGTTAACCAGAAGCGCGGAGAGTCTCGTAGTGAGAAGGATTTGCCTCCGCGAATGTGGGGAAGTTCGAGGCGTTTCTCCGGAGACGATGAGTTTTTACCCTCTATAAAAGGGAAAAGGCAGGAATCCGGTATTTATCCGCCCGGGAGGGCTCTCGTGAACCCAACGCGCAGCCCGCACGTGCGCTGCTGGATGGCCATCGGGAACACCGAACTGCCGGTCGATCAGACAGCGTAAAGGGCTCCTTCGGGAGGGGGAAGGGAGCGAAAAAGAGCGCGCAAGGATCGTGTTAAGGACCGAAAGGTACAGGAAAGGGACATCAGCGAGAACGGAGGGCATCGCTGGTTGTAGTTCTTCGAAACAAGAAACCCGATACGACTGAAATGCCGTGAGTTACGAAATCCGGCTCAGGGTCTGAACTTGGGTCCGACACCGTCTTCGCCAGTCCGGTTCATCTTCACCCGGCCATTCAAACCCCATAACGGACCGCCGCTGTGGGTGGCGGCCATACCGATGGCACTGCGCACAACACTCCGGTGCGCCCAGCCCTGACATAGATTTCCCGCGCTTTAGTTCACCGCGCGGTCTCACCATTTTTGCGGCGCTCAGAATCGACAGCCCCATGGCCCTCCCCCGCTGCAAAACTGATGAGACCTTTTACATTCACGAGAGGTTGAAGATTTCATAACGCGCTGCTGCTGAATAAGATACAGCACTTTTCCCGGCACAAGCGGGCCAATTTTTAGGTTCCGCGTGATATAGTGCTGCTGGGATCTGGGTCCGGCTCATCGCGCCAGACTCACGTCACTTCTTCTCACAGTTCTTTCACGTTGGTTTCTGCTCGCCTTTACGAAGAGTGAACGGCATTCAAAAAGACCCGGCCGGCTTAGCGGCTGCCCGGCTTGGAAACCTTTTGTTCTACCCCTGGAGTTCGGCGTGGAAATTCACGTGTTATCCGTTAACAAGTTTGTACCTTACAGCCGCAATCTGCGTAAAAACGACCATGCGGTCGATCAGATGGTGGCTTCCATTCAACAGTTTGGTTTTAAGATTCCGATCCTGGCGCGCAGCAATGGCGCAGTGGTCGATGGGCATCTGCGGCTGAAGGCGGCGCGCAGGCTCGGGATGACGGAGGTTCCTGTCATTCTCTGCGACGAGTGGTCCGATGTGCAGGTCAAAGCCTTCCGGCTGATGGTCAACAGATCAGCAAGCTGGGCAGAGTGGGATTTTGAGCTGGTTGCTCTGGAGCTTCAGGACCTGAAGGCCATTGATTTCGATCTTGTGTTCACTGGCTTCGACGCAGTGGAGATCGATGAGATGCTGTTCGGCGACCAGGAGAAACGGGAAGATGACATTGCTCCGGAACTGCCCGCCGAGGCAGTCACCCGGACGGGTGATCTCTGGCTGTGCGGATCTCATCGCGTCTTGTGCGGCGATGCGACTTCGCCCGACGCAATCGCTGCACTGTTCGGCTCGGTCAAGCCCGCACTGATGATCACTGACCCGCCATACGGTGTAGAGTATGACCCACAGTGGCGGGAACGGGCCGGGTTGGGCCATACGCGTCAATCAGGGACCGTCGCCAATGATGATCAAGTCGACTGGACAGCGGCATATCGATTGTTTCCAGGTGACGTCGCTTACGTCTGGCATGCCGGCCTGCATGCAGGTGAGGTGGCGCGCGGTCTGGAGGCCGCCGGCTTCCAGATCCGCTCCCAGATCATCTGGGCCAAGCAGCACTTCGCCCTGAGCCGGGGAGATTACCACTGGAAACACGAACCCTGCTGGTACGCCGTGCGAGAGGGCAAACCCTCGAACTGGAACGGCGACCGTACCCAGTCCACCCTGTGGCAGGTCGCCAACCTGAATCCTGTCGGTGGGTCGAGCGATGAAGCCGCCACCGGTCACGGCACTCAAAAACCCGTCGAGTTGATGCGTCGGCCCATTCTGAACCACACCGAACGTGGCGGCGTCATTTACGACCCCTTTCTGGGTTCGGGAACAACGCTGATTGCCGCCGAACTGACCGACCGCGTCTGCTGCGGGCTGGACATCGATCAGCGGTATGTGGATGTCATCGTTAAACGCTGGCAGCAGCTCACAGGTAAGTCGGCAGTGCTTGAAGGTGACCATCGCTCTTTCGATCAGGTTGCCGCAGAGCGCATACCGGAAAGGGTGGTGGCCTGAGATGCCGCGCCCACGACTGAAACCCACCGAAGATCAGCGCCGCATGGTGAAATCCATGGCGGCGATGGGGATCCGGCAGGACCAGATCGCAATGAAGCTCGGGATCCGATCCCCCAAAACACTTAGCGCACATTTCCGCGAGGAACTCGACCGAGGCGAGACAGACGCGAACTACAACGTCGCGAATGCCCTCTATAATCAGGCGATCAGCGGAAGTACTGCAGCCGCGATCTTCTGGATGAAGACTCGCGCTCGCTGGCGCGAACGGGCAGTTCCGGAATACGCGACAGCCGAACCGCCGCCCTTTGTGGTGGCACTTGAGAACGGAGGCAAGTCATGATCCGGCTCAACCTTCCTCAATGGACCGTCTTTCGCTCCGACGCCCGGTTCCGCGTCCTCGTTGCGGGCCGGCGCTTCGGCAAGACATATCTTGCGCTCACGGAACTGTGTCAGGCGGCCTTTAATCCAGGCAGCCTAGCTAGTGTCCTGTCTTATATAATTATTTACATATAGCCGGGATCGCCCTATACTGGGGCATGCCCAGTCCGGCGCCCGCGCTTGCCCTGAGCGCGAGTCAGAAAGCGGAGCTCGAGGGATT
>JBEKTF010000344.1:0-2906 GCA_049516355.1 Bryobacteraceae bacterium
CGCGGCGTCAATCGCAAGACTCAGGGTCAAGATGGAGTTCGCTTTCTCCTTTCTTGTAAGGCTCTTTCATCCTCTGCAACATGCCGGTTTATCCCGGCGCACCCCCAGGCAGGATTCGCGCTTAACCGGCCAATGCACGGCCCACTGCGACGCTACGCGAGCTGTGCTTTGAACAGTAAATGGGACTGCGCAAACTAGATTGAAGCCAGCCTCCCGTGGCTGTAGCGGGTCCATAAGTTATTCTTTTTCCAGTTGCTTTCTGACTTACTGAGTTCTTGAATCTTGACCCTTGCATTGTCGAGCGATAGCATCCATAATCTTCTTTGCTGATCCCCTGAAGTTACTCGTCATTACCCACTAAAATGACGAACGATTGGCCGGTCAATTCGCGCTCGCACACTGTTGGTTAACCGCGCCCCTCGATTGGCGGAGGGTTCAGCGTCTCCGGCTTTCGGTTTTCCTCTGTGGATCCATCCGTGCGCCGAAAGGCTGCCTGGTACGCGATCAGCGTCGCGATCTCACTCTCGCCGTTCGGGATGGATCTGCGAAGCCGCTATCAATCCAGCGGTGAGCCTGAGAGCAGAGGGATCATGCCCAGAAACCGCGCCTCCGTGATCATGAAATCGTCGTTGCGCTGTCGCATGTAGCGCAGAGCAGCATCCAGTGATTCTGCAGCGACCCAATGTACGTCGGGAGCGTTGTTGTTATTGAGAATTCGCGACGGACCCACAAAGGTCCACAGTTGCGCTTCGCAGGCGCCCGATGTGCCCGGACGGAACCGGGCGTTGTTTGCCAACCTTTTCTTCTGCATCTTCCTCCGGGACCGCCTTTCGTCAGGTCATGTGACTGTACCTCATAAACGGCTCAGAGGAACGAACTTTTTATCGTAAGTAATTGATTCACAAGCACTTTATGCTTGCTTGTCTCTGCCCCCGGAGCGAATGTGGTGTCGGAAGACAACTCATGGCCGACCCCTCACACATCCTGTTCAACAAATCCCTCTTGCAATGCCGCAGCCTCGGCGCTCGTGGCGGCCGGGCCTACGGGCGCAATCTGCGTGCCCGCCGTGCCCTCCTGGTGATGCCACCCGCAGCAGTCCCGCCCTGTGCGGCACCCTTGGAAACCACAGCCGAAGCCCTCGCCGCGCTCGACACCCAGTTCCCCTGGCTCCGCTCTGCCGAAAAGCGCAGGCGCGCATGATGTCCACCAGGACGTCCGGAAACCAACATAACGGCGGATGTTTGAGAAGCTCAGGAACCGATTGCCTGCGCACGCTCCCACAAAAGATCCTTGACTTGCCGAGCGCTGATTCCTGAGACGCGGGCGACAGTCTCCGCCTCGTCAGCCGGATTGACTGGCGCGAGCAGCCGCGCTTGTTTCAGAAAATCATGGACCGGCTTCGTACGAACGCTTCCGCAGAAGATCTATCAGTTCCTGGCTGCTGATTCCCAGGGCGCGGGCGAGAGCGTTCCCCCGGGATTCTCCGGGGAGCGGCTCGCTGGAGTACTTGCGCATCATCTCCAGAAACTCCTCAACGCCAGACTGCGCAGCGGCGCGGGCCGCTGATGCCTGCAAGGCGGCGTGGATCCTCTCCAGTTCTTCCAGCCTTTTGTAGATGTTTTGCTTCATTCTGTTGTTTCCGGATCTTCCGCGCTGTCCTCAATAGGTTGGCCCTCCTTATATCCCTCCGGCGGCTCCAGCCAGACGAGTTGGCGGTTCGGTCCCATCACAGTTGTCGGGTCCGCCGGTCCTCCCTCTTTGGCGTCAATGAATACAACTCTTATCTCGTCGGGGACTCCGCCACGCATCGAGCGGCCTTCGGCATCGTCACTGCCCTCAAGAAGTTCGCCGACCTTACATCCCTCGGGCGGATTCCACCAGACGTGCCGGCCGTCTGTCCCCCTCACAGATCTCAGTCCTCCCGGTGTGTCCCCATTAACGAATACCACTTTCACCTGATTGGACACTCTGGTCGCCCAGGCGCGGGCCTCAAGTCGTTCCAACCTCCGACAGAGATTTCCTTTGGTCATTTTCCAATATCCTCCCGCCGCGGTTGCATGTCGGCAGCCATGTTCTTTTCCAGTTTCTCGATGCGGCTTACGGTATGGACGCTCTCGATGATCTCGGAACGGGTCTTCAGAATCTCCATCATGATCGCCCCTTCGGCGGGAGCGATCTTGCCGCGGCCTATGGCTTGCGTGACTCTCTCCGCCGCCTTGTCCACATCCCGAGCGGTCTTGATCGGTGGCAGACTCATGCGGATACAAGCGTCCCGGCGTGGCGGGAAGATGCGATCCATGCAGATCCGCATGGCGCTTCGATCTCCCTGCCCGGCGAGGGAAATGCATTTGCGCGTCAGCGGCAACTTGTACTCGTCGAGCAGTTCCTGTTCCGGCGATTTCACCTTATTGCTGCTTCCTTTGGGCCGCCCCCGTCCCAGCGTATTGCCCGGCGCGAACGGCCTCCCACGCGGCGCGCTCATCGCTCCCGCCTGGCAGGAAAAACTTTGGGATTCTGAAACTGAATACCTGTTTCTTCAGACCATGGTCCGAACGCGTGGTCGATCATGCCGGCTACGGTTTGTGCGGCGGCATGTGCGCATTCGTTCCCGTCGGGCAGGATGGGGACTTCAAGCCGGTAGCATTTGGAGATTCTGAAACTGATTACTGTAGTCATTTTGTTTACCGGCCCGCGCGGGCCGATACACCGTGGTTTTTAATTTGCCGGTACGGCTGGCAACCACAGCTTCCTTTAGCGGGTCGAAAAGCTCCGCTAAAGGATTAGTCGTAACGACGCAAAAGCCATGCAAAATCTATAAGATGCAAGACGCGCGGAAGCGGTCCGGCGGAGGGAGGCGTGAAGGAGAATGCGAAGGCGACTGGCTGCAGGCGCATTCGTCCGAAGCG
>JBEKTF010000345.1:0-2791 GCA_049516355.1 Bryobacteraceae bacterium
CTGCGACCGCCACGCATAGCCCAAATCGACCACAGTTTTTTCGTCTGATCAAATAATCGGACTGGAAGTCGGCTTTCCGCCCCACTTTTCTCGACTCAGGAATCCAGTGTGAGAAATGCGGGCTAGCCGCAGCGTATCCTTGCTAAGCCCCCAGTTGTCGCGGCCCATGATCTTATGATGGGTTATCTCAGTCGGAAGACCGCCTTCTTCGCCGATGCGAATGGTTTCCTTGACGCTATCGACCACCTTCGCCCCTTCGTCGCGCATGTGCGAGGTATGCATGCCGCCCATTGCGCCGACCACCTTGGCGAGTTCCACGACTTCCTCTGTCGGTGTGTAGTGGCCAGGCACATAGAACAGTCCGGTTGACAGGCCGAATGCACCCTCCAGCATTGCCTGACGAGTAATCTGGCGCATCTTTTCGATCTCTTCGGGCGTCGCGTTACGATCCGCCAATCCCATCACGCTCTCGCGGATACTCCCCTGACCGGCGTATGTACCGAAATTGGGAGCAGTGTGCAAGGCCGCGATCTTATCCAGGAAATCCTTGATCGGCAGGGGCGAGCTGCCGTCCGGGCCTTCCATCAGCGTTGTTACGCCCTGGCGAATGTAGTTGAGCGCAAAGGGATCGTCAAAGATACCGCGACGAGCATGGGTATGGGGGTCGATAAATCCAGGGGCGACTACCATGCCGTGCGCATCCAGGCGGCGCACTCCCGCGGCGGGTTTGAGCGCGCCCATCGCGACTATGCTGTCGCCTTGAATCGCAACGTCGCCGTAGTACCACGATCCGCCCGAACCATCGACAATTTTCCCGCCGGTAATAACAAGGTCGTACTCGGTCGTCTGACCAGGGAGCGCCTGCCCGAAAGCGAAAGCGAGCAGAAGGATCAGTATTGGCACCATTGCATAAGTTTACTGTGATCACAAGGCGTATCAACGGAGCTTCGCGACATGCCGGTCGGACAGGGTTCACCATTGCATCCGGTACACCCGAATGCCTTCGAAATCACCGGCCTCCCGGAACTGCGCACCCGTGCCCAGCTTCTTCCGGAGGTAAGCCACATATACCGCCGCCGGCACTTGATCGTCAAGGGTCGCGAAAAAGAAGCCCTGCCGTTTCGCCCGTTGCGTTTCCACGAAACTATCGATAGCCTCAACCGCCTTCGCCGTGAAGCTGGCGGGAAGAGGATGCCAGTCAGTCGAACTCCGATAAAAGGAAAGCGGAGCATACAACGCACTATCGTTCATCCGGACACTCTGCCAATCCCAATGATCCGATTCCGGGAAGGCACTGCGCATCAGCGCCGGCACTGACGCCGTCCTGTTCTCCTTGTCGACGAATTCGATCGCGGCCGCCCAGTTTCCGGAAAACGTATGGCTCGCGAATTCGCCGCGCCAGCAGTCCCACGCCCAGGGAGCGAGAAAAAGGAGCAGCACCACGCCAGTTCTCAGCCACCGCGAAAGATATTCGAGAATCACTCCGAAGCAGAGAGCGATACCGGGCACATACGGCAATGCATACCGTCCCACCAGCACGTTTGCGCCGCTCAGCTTTTCCGCTGCGTAGAGCAGACACATTGGAATCGCAGCCCACAAAACAGCCAGCAGCACGAATCTCCCGGCAATCCGTTCCCGTGTTCCCCCGCCCCACCGCGGCAACACCGCGGCAATCAGTACAGACACCAGCATCCCTGCGGTTGGCAGGAATTGACGGACGAAATCCGGCACGCCGTGGACAGCCGTGAACGTATGGGCGCCCCGATCCCGGAATGCATACCAGTATTGAGGCAATAGCGGAAACGTCACAGCCATCAGAACGCCAACCGCCACCAACCCCTGACGCATTATTCTTCCATTCCGCGGCGCCACGGCTATTAAAAAGATGCCGTGAAAAACCAGGACCGTGGCAAACAGCATATGGAACTGCAAAATCAATCCCGCCGCGGCGCCATACGCGCACGCGTAGCCCGCGCGTTCCGCTTCCAGCCAGCGCAGCATCAACCACGTCGCAAGCACCACCATGAACAGCCCCAATCCGTACGGGCGCGCATCGGCCGCGGCAAACACGACCCAGGGCTGCACGCAAAAGAAAACCGCCGCCGCGATTGCCGTTCGCTTCGAGAACCATCTCCTCGCCAGATCGAAGAGCAGGGCCGCGGCGATCAGAAGCGCGACGAGCGAAGGCAACCGAAGCAACCATTCTTTGTGGATTCCGAGCGAACGAAGAACCAGGATGAAGCTGTTATAGAGGATGGAACCGGGCCAGAACGTGCACCGTGTAATCAGCTCCCGTAAGCCCTGGTCTGTGGTCCACCAGGTTACGGTCTCGTCCAGCCAGAAGCGCGAACGAACGAGCGGTACAGTCCATTGCACGAAAACGGGCAGGAGCAGGATAAGAATGACTACAGGCTTGTCGAGCGCATTCAGCGCGTCATCAAAACGCTGGAGCCACTTTTTCAATCGTGATTCGCGCCGATCTCTTTCACCAGGCTCGCAACGAACGTCTTGGCATCGCCGAAAAGCATCAGCGTCTTGTCCATGTAATAAAGCTCGTTATCGATTCCCGCAAATCCCGGACTCATCCCGCGCTTGATTACCATTACTGTACGCGATTTGTAAGCATCCAGAATCGGCATCCCCGCAATCGGGCTGTTCGGATCGTTCTGCGCCGCCGGGTTGACAATGTCATTCGCACCAACAATCAGCGTCACATCGGTCAACGCCATTTCGCTGTTGATGTCTTCCATCTCAATCAGCTTGTCGTAAGGGACATCCGCCTCGGCCAGAA
>JBEKTF010000345.1:2797-4185 GCA_049516355.1 Bryobacteraceae bacterium
CCACAGCCATCCCATATCCGGGAATAATCACCACGGTCCGCGCATCGCTTAATATCCCGGCCGCTTCTTCCGCGGTCGCTGACCGTACCGGCCGCGCTTCCTGCCCGGCCGCGCTCGTCTGTAACTGCCCGAATCCGCCGAACAGCACATTGGTGAACGACCGGTTCATCGCCCTGCACATAATGATCGACAGAATAAATCCCGACGACCCGTCGAGCGCCCCCGCAATAATCAGCAGCTTGTTATCCAGCGCAAATCCCATCGCGCAGGCCGATAAACCGGCATAGGAATTCAGCAGCGCGATCACCGTCGGCATATCCGCCCCGCCGATCGGGATAATCATCAGCACGCCGAAAAGCAGCGCCAGCAACACAAAGATCGGAAAAAGCAAACTATCTTCCGGATGCACCACCAGAACGCCGCCCAGCACCGCCGCTATGCCGAGGATTCCCAGGTTCACCACGTTCTGGCCTTTGAACGTGATGGGCCGCGACGGCAGCACCTCGTGCAGTTTGCCGAACGCCATCAGGCTCGCCGTGGTCGTCAGAAAGCCCAGCAGCATTTCGAGCGATAGCGCGCCCATCGTGAAACCATGCGGTTTCAGCCGGTAATATTCCGCCGTGCCGATCAATGCCGAAGCCAGCGCGCCGCACGCTTGTGAGATCGCGGTCCGCTGCGGCACATGCGTCATCGGCATCAGCATGGCCAGTGGAACGCCGATCGCGGAACCGATAATCAGGCCCGCCGCAATCCATGTGTAATCGACCACTTCGTGGCGCAACAGCGTTGCCACCACCGCCAGCAGCATTCCCACTTCGCCCGAGATCACGCCGCGCCGCGACGTTGCCGGAGCCGACATCCATTTCAGAGCGAGTATGAAGCAGCCTGCGGAAACGATGTAAAGAGCCTGGTAAACGCCGAAGTTCATTTCTTCGCCGGTTCCCGTTTCTTGAACATCTTCAGCATGCGGTCGGTGATGAGATATCCGCTGACCAGATTGGTCGTGGCCGAAACCACCGCGACGAATCCCAGCACGCGCGACAGCGTCGATGCGTCTTTCTCGCCCGCGATCAGAATGGCGCCCACCACCGAGATCGAAGCAATCGCATTCGTCAGCGACATCAGAGGCGTATGCAATAAAGGAGAAACTTTCCGGATCAGCTCAAAGCCCAGGAAGGCCGCGAGCATGAACACATAGAACCCAAATTCGTAATTCAAGCGGTTATCACTCCCTGTTCCAGTAATTGACTCACTCTCGGATTCACCACTTTGCCCTCATGTGTTACCAGCGTCTCGCGAATCACTTCATCGTTCAGATCGATCTTCAACGCGCCTTCTTTATTCACCATCAATTTGAGAAGGTTCACCACATTGGTCGCGTACATCTG
>JBEKTF010000346.1:0-2777 GCA_049516355.1 Bryobacteraceae bacterium
TGAGCCGCTGACGAGCGTTCTCTCTCCAGTTGTCGATCCCGGCGTGGGCTCGTTAATGACGAAGGATCCCGCAAAATTGCCGTTCCTGTCGTAATACCTCCACCCGAGTGCCTTCGCTACGTTATCGCCATAGTTGGTGATAACTGCATACTTACCTTGAAGGCTCGCCCGGTTGTAGCACTTCGGGTCCGCTGCATTGGCAGTGGAGATGCCGAAGAAGCCAAAGACAAGTAACGCTGCGAGGGCAAACAAGCCGTGCCTGCTAAACCCTTTCTCGTTCAACATAACTTTCTCCTAGATATCACTGAATGCCCTCACGCTCAGCCCGTCTCTAAGCAACCACAACGCATCGTTAATCCATCGTCCACCTGTCCCGCATGCTGCGAAGAGGACAAAGGGACTGGCACGCCCCTTCAGAGGGCGTTATCCGGACTTCACCTTGCCCGCAACGGCGTGAACTGTCGAGTTCGTTATCCGATACTTGTGAAGCTCCGGAGTGCCGGCCATAAACGGCTCGAGTGCTTTGCGGACATCCGCGTAAGCTGCGCGGTCGTAAGCTTCTGCGTCTTCCTGCCGTTCCCAGAAGCTGATGCCGATCCCTTCTTTCCCATCCGCAGAGACCATTGCGATCTCGTCGCGGAAACCGCTGAACTTCTGAAGAATGGGAATAACCTTCTGCTCTATCGCGCGGGCGTAGCCATCGCCCTGACCGGGCTTCAGAGCCACGCGAAAAATCCTTGCAAACATACCAACCTCCCTTCGAGTGCCTTACGGAATTTCGTCATCCCGGCTGCAGGTTAGCCGCCGACCGCCTTGACGCCGGGCCTTCCTTTCATCTCCACCCCTTCATCTCAACCAGGATTTGCTCGACCGGCTTCTCGCCCAAAACCACGCCCTTGTGTTGCGTCGCGGGTCGCCAGCGCACGTCGCCGGCTTTTCCGGCAATGGTCTGGGTCTTGCCGTCCGCGGTCGTTACGGTCACGTTCAAATCCGTCAAGAGCACTTGTACACTATCCGGATGTCCGTGCAGGGGCAAATCTCCTGGCTCGCGGCGCTCCCGGAGCACACGTATCTGCTCATTTTCAAACTCGATTTTGTGGTGCTCCGGATCGACGGCGACAGGATCGGGCGAGCCCGCTGGTCGTGTTGAAGCGGGCTGCTTGGGTTCAACTATAATGCCCTCCATCGGCTGGTTGGTGAGGTTCTCCACTGCATGGCTTCCAGCCTGCCGCCAAGTCACCGATCCCGCTTTAGCCTGGACCCTGGAAATCTTGGCATTTGGCTCTGTTACTTTCCCGTTATAGTCGGTCAGGCAAATGTTCAAGTTGTTCGGGTGAGAATGATTGAGAGTCGTGTCGCCGACAGCGACGAGCCACCGCAAAACCCGCACTTGATCGTTTTCAAACAAGACCCGGTGGTGTGCGGGATCCACTTTGACAGAATCAAGATGATTCTCCGCGGGTGTAGTCGAAATCATAAAAAGTCACCTGCGATAAAAACAAGGCTTCGGCGGTCTGCACCATTCTTTCGCAGTCCGCCCGGACCCAGCGCCAGCGCCAACAACCAGCGCCTGCACTTCGATGTCACATTCACTGCCCTGATCACAGGCTTGCAAGCGAGGGGCCAAAGTCCGCTAACAACTGGCCTTATGCACTTACAGGTCGCATGGTTGACGGGGGGCTTCCAGCCGCGTGAATTCACCCAGCGGGTTTCTACTGGGCGCCACGCCATCCATGTCCTGGACGACGAACTGGGTATCAGGACAAGGACGGCAACTGGCTCACGGGCGGCGACAACTACCGCCTGCACGTGCCGGCCAATCCGCCAGCCACGTAGTTCTGGTCCGTGACCGTTTACGACGAGAAGAACCGCCAGATGCTCATCAATGACACCAAACGCCCGGGAGATATCTTCTCCCCCCGGTTCTCGATCCCAGCGCCAGCAACTGAGCGTCGCCGCGCGAAAACCGAAGCGGAGCCAATGCCTGGACCCAAGGTTCCAAGCACCAGGGTTCCAGGCCCCACGCGGCTGGATCGAGCACCGCGATTGCCGTTTCCGGCGCGTCCGTTTCTCGCCCTGCGATCAATTCCATCCGGCGGGCGGAGAGGAATGCGCTGCGATCCTGCGCGGGACGGGTAACGGCCGCGCCCTCACCCCACCCGGACGGCTATGGCTACAGCCCACGACCATCGCGCGGAGTTAGATTCGCATCCGGCAGAGCTGCGAATGCGCAAAAACTGGGCCTTCGCTACGATTGGCGGTATCGTCGGCTATTGGCTGAAAGGTGCTCGATGCGGCGAACATGCTACCCGGCAACTGCCAATGAATCAGTTCGCTGATCCGTTTTCGATTTCCCGCCGCGCGATTTGCAAATCGACTCGCAGGTTCTCTGCGATGGTTCTGAGCTTCCTGTATTCGGAATCCGTAACTTGATAGCCAACGGCGAACAAACGATTGACGGCTCCGGCGTAAAGCCGCTTCAAAAGCTCGTACTCATCCGTTACGCTTGCGTACTGGGCACAGTCCATCTAGATGACCAGGACGGCGCGGGGCGCGCTCCGGTTTCCCGGAAAAAAGGGAGTGGCCACCAGGAAACATAACCTGGCATGAATGTCAATCGGGCCCGGTTTCGGGTATTGGGCTACGTTGAAAATTTAGCTAGGAGCCTGTCCGAGAAATAGATTTTTCCTGGCGCTCTGAAACGGAACGAACCCATAATGGTTTATGGGCAAGGGCTACCGTTCCTACGAACCGGATCAGGATTATCTGCTTCCGCC
>JBEKTF010000347.1:0-2665 GCA_049516355.1 Bryobacteraceae bacterium
CTAATCAGAGCGCGACCCAGTGGATGAACCCGGCGGCGTTTACCACTGTCGTTCCGGGGACATACGGCAATCTGGGATACAACAACATGAAGGGGCCGGGTGAATTGCAGGTCAACATGGCGGTTTCGCGAACCTTCGCGGTTCGGGAGAAGATGACGCTCCAGATCCGCATGGAAGCGTTTAACATTCTGAACCATCCGAACTTAGCCACACCGAACGCCACTCCGCTCTCGGCGTCTTTTGCAACCTCAGCTACGAATACCGCGAACTTCGGCGCGATCATTAGCGATATCAGCGGTAACAATGGTCTTGCCGGGGGCGATCCGCGCATTCTGCAAGCGGCGATGAAATTTGTCTTCTAGCAGCCCGTGGTAGAAGTCTGAAAAACTTCATCCGCCGGATGGGAGTTGGAAAAGTCCAAAAAAGTTAGAACGGGTTGGATGCGAACTCTTTGTGTTCGACTGATTCGATCCAGCACGCGCCAAATACCGTTATAGCGATCTGGAGAAGCAAAATCGCATCCGAGATCCCCTGCAGGGTTCTCGGTTTGCCGATTCCGTAGTGCTCCCTCAGCAGCAGGGCCAGATTGAAGCCGACCGCGTGGAGCAGGAGCCGCTTCAGAATGTTACTGCGCTTCCGCAAGTGGGTTCGTCGCATGCCGCCGGTTTCGTACATATGGGCAAAGCTTCTCTCGGTCAGTTCCGAACGCAGCTTCTGCAGATCCTTGCCTCGGCGCCCGTTGGTCCGGCGGCGGTTGGCATATACCTGCCGCTGCTCTTTTTCCTTGCCCTGCCACTGGCGCGGTCCGCGCTCCGGCTCCGGAATGTAACTCCGAATGCCTTCCGCATGCAGATCCACCATGACCTGGTTGCTGTGGTATCCCTTGTCGGCCACGGTCTCTTCGACGCCCCGCTCATTGACCAGCGTTGCGTTGGCGTGCGCTTCTTTCAGTGTTTGCTGAATCGTCGTCGTGTCGCCCTGATCGGCCGCTTGCAGTGTCACTGCCACCATCGCCCCGCTCGACAGATCGATGGCATGCTCCGCTTTGTGCGCCAGATGCGTCCGGCCATCTTTCATTTTGGTGATCCGCGCATCCGGATCGGCCGGACTCATCCATTCCCGATTCGACCCTTTCTTCTTGCGCTTCCGGTCCCTGCGTGCCAGTTGTTCCCGCGTCGGATTCTCCAGCCCCTCCGCTTGCGCCAAGTCCTTCAGATACTCTTCATAGCGTCGGCCATCGTCTCGCCGGCGGATTGATCGCATCGCCGCATTGGCTTCCAGCGTGGTTGCGTCAATGGCAATGGTTTGTCCCTCAATCAGGCCTTCTTCTCCCAGTATCTTCACAAACCAGCGGAACACCGCTTTATGGGTTTCCAACGGCAACAGCCGCCGCGTTCGCGAGATGGTCGAATGATCCGGTGTCTGTTCCGTCACGCTGTAGCCGGCAAACTCTCTGAGCGACAACGAGTCTGCCACGCGCCATGCGATCCCCCGTTCCGAATCGATCCCTTCGAAAAAACCGACCAGCAGCATCCGGAAATACACCCCTGGAGCCATGCTGGGCCGTCCGAACACCGGCTTGTAGAACCGTCGGCAAAGATACTCCAGCCGCCGGTCCAGTTTGTGCCGTTCCAGAACCTCGTTGGCCTTCGCATAGAACGGATGACTGGCTGCCTTCGGGATCTCGTTGGTGCTCACCCACAGCTCTCGCTGCTTCGCCTTGCGCTTCCCCATCGCCATACTTCTATGACGTCCAAAACATTCTTCAGGGTCACATGTTTGGAGTACTTTTACCACAGGCTGCTAGCCCACCGAAGGACTGGACGGCGCGCTGATATTTGGTGCCATGACCTTCCCGCGCTTGGGTTCAGACCTAGGCGCGGGTTTTGCCTTTTTTGGGCCATCCTCAGTTTATAGGGCGAGTGTTGGGATTCCATTGGCTGCTCAATTGGCATATATTGGGTGGACTTATGAAATTGGGGGAGCAAGGCAAAGTTTTTCGCCTTGTGCATTTCGCGACGGGATTTAGTGGGTCGGGCTAGTCTAGGCGGGGGCTCTAGGCGCGGGCGCGATACAGCAAATAAAGTGTGAACCAAGTGGAGTTAAACCAGCTGCGATGTTTTCTGGCGGTTGCTGAAGATCTGCACTTTAGGCATGCGGCTGATCGCCTCCATGTCGCCCAATCCACTCTAAGCGAGCAGATCAGCCAGTTGGAGCGGGAGGTCGGCGTCAAACTCCTGAAACGCACAAGCAGGAGCGTGGTTCGGACACCCGCTGGCGAGGTGTTTCGAAAATGGGCCAGCATGGCGATTGAACAGTTGGAGCGGGCTGCCGTGGACGCGAGAGCGATCGGGCGCGGGGAAGCCGGCATTCTCTCTCTGGGTCTTAGCAGTGCCGCGGTTGTGAGCATACTGCCGGTCATGACGCTCTGGCTTCGTCGGGAAGTCCCCACGGCTGTCATCGACGTTCGTGAACTGGAACCTGCCGAACAGGTCGAGTCTATTCGGCAGCGGATTCTTGATATTGGTTTATTCCATTCAAGTATCCAAGTCCCTGAACTTGCATCAATGGTCGTCTTCCGGGAAAAACTCATCGTCGCGCTGCCGCAGAACCACCCCGCAGCCTGCAAAGAAAAGGTTGAATTGAAGGCCTTCTCGAAAGAAAC
>JBEKTF010000348.1:0-2628 GCA_049516355.1 Bryobacteraceae bacterium
ACATGCAGAAGGGCAGGGATGGTAGATCCCGGTTTCTGGAACGACCTCGCAGAGGAGTTTGGCGCGCTTCTGACTACCGCGGCGGCCTTGGAGGCTCAGTACACGTACATACTGGGCAGCGGGCGTGGCGAATGGAAACTTAGCGGCGCAAGCCGAACCATACGCCGTCAGTTTGAGATTCTTGCAATACGCGGCGCTTCGGCGCTTCCGAACGCAGGTGATTCCAGTCTGCATGCGTGGCTCGAAGCTTTAAGACTCGCGCAAGGTTATTTCACGTTTAAACTGACCGGCATCGAGCAGAATGCTGAGGGAATTGAAATGTCACACCATTATGCCGACACTATCCCGCGCGTCTGTGAGCCTTCGATAGACCTTTGCCGACAACTCGAAAGCCGGACGCGGGAAGCCGACTTCCTGGAGAAAAAACCAAACGATTCGAAGAGTCGCTTGCCCCTGGGCGTAGCGACCACAGTCCACAAAACGGACCGGTTGAAGATGGTGGACGATTTCATCCTCCAGTGCAATTTGGGATCAGACGCCGGTTTGAGGGTGATGAAGAAGCACATCTCGCTCGCCGTGGGACACGCTAAGCCACGGCAGTTTCAGTACTGGCAACGGAGCAGTGACAAGGCAACGCCCGAAGATGATCGGAACTTCCGCCGAATCTTAAGCATGCGCCCGGTGGAGTTCGTGGCCCTTCTCAGGGAAAAGGGCATCGTTCCGCCAGGTTCCTGATTTTCCCTCAGATATCCCCTGCTTTTTTTCGCGTATCCTCATTTTTCTCGCCTTTTCTCGCCTCCTCCTCGCCTTTTCTCGCTTCTCCTCGCGTTGCTCCTCGCCTGGCGAGGAGCGCCATTCTGTAGTTGGCAGTGGCGTTCTGTCGGAGGAGACATATGGCAAGCAGTGGCGGAACAAAGCTCGGACCAAAGCAGCAAGAGGCGATCGAAGCGTTGCTCCGGCCTGGCAGTGTCGAAGACGTCGCCCGGGAAATCGGCGTCACGACTAAAAAGCTGTCCGGGTGGATGAAGAACCCGGTGTTCATGGCCGCATACCTGGCCGCAATACGTGCCGAACACAGGCAGTGCATGGCTTGTCTGGCGCAGGGACCGACCATCATCGTTCAGTCACTCCTCCAGATGATGTATCGCGGCAAGAAGCCATCCGCCCGCCTGAAAGCGGCCCGCCAAATCATCCTGATGGCGGGAGAAGCAATCGAACTGGCGGAGTACGCCGCCGCTGTGGCGGATGCCGAAGCCCTAGTCAAAGCGGCCCAGGCCCGATGTCCGTCGGCAGGTGGTGACGGGAAGGCGCGGACAACCGGACATGGTGCGAAACTTCCCCGCCGCGCCGAACAGGCGATTGCAGCGCTGCTCGCACATCGCAGTGTCGCCGAAGCCGGCCGCGCAATAGGCATCAAAGCGGCAACCTTGCGCCGGTGGCTGGAGGACCCGGCGTTCATCGTGAAATACGCCGCAGCGGCCTGTGCCGTTTTCGGACCGGCAATGAGGCTTGCGCAGCAGCGAGAGGGAGACGCGGTATTGCTCATAAAGAATCTCTCGATCGATCCCGCAGTCCCGGAAGAGACGCGGCTGGAGGCCACCATGTACCGTGCCGGGCTGGTGAGAGCCAATGTGATTGCGAATCTGGAGTCGCGCCTGTCGGGGATGGAGCCGGCCGGCGCAGAAACGGGTGAAAAGCGAGTGAGATCGCAGGGGATCGGCAGCGGTCTCCATCAGAGACTGCAAAAAATCAAGTCCCGGCTGCGGCACGCCGGCGGGCAGAGCAGGATCAGGCGAATCATACTCGTTCATGCCGTCGATGGGAGAGCGGCGGGCTCTTCGGTGGCGGGGCCGGATGGCCGGCACCGCTGGTGGTATCCACCGGAGGGATATAAGAAGGATGATCTGGTAAAGGATGACTTCCTGGAGGAAGACAAAAGCCCGGTGCGGGACGAGGCGCCATGAGGAACCCGAGGAGCGGAAGCAGGGCTCCGGCTTTTGCTCCTGTCGAAGATGACCAGCCGGACACGGAGGCCGGAGCTCTACCCTTTAAACTGGGCTTTCTGCTCGCCCGGTCGCGCTACAAAATCATTTACGGCGGACGAGGATCGGCGAAATCGTGGAGCGCGGCGCGCGCGCTGCTTCTTCGTGGCGCTGAGGAACCCCTGCGGATTCTCTGCACGCGGGAGTTTCAGAATTCGCTTCTCGAAAGTTCGCACCGGCTGCTGGCAGACCAGGTAGTCGAGCTGGGTCTTTCCGATTTCTACACGGTTCAGAAAAAGACGATTATCGGCGCCAACGGAACCGTGTTCGTTTTCGCGGGACTGCGGCACAATATCTCGAAGATCAAGAGCTTCGAGGGCGCCGATATTGTCTGGGTCGAAGAAGGGCAGAATGTTTCCAAGCAATCCTATGACGTTCTGATCCCCACCATCCGAAAACCGGGATCGGAAATCTGGGCGACGTTCAATCCCGACCTGGAGGAGGACGAGGCCTACCAGCGTTTCGTCGTCTGGCCGCAGGCGGATTCGATGGTGCAAAAGGTGAACTGGAACGACAATCCCTGGTTCCCGGAGGAACTGCGCCGCGAGAAGGATCACCTCAAGGCCCGCGATCTGGAAGCCTACAA
>JBEKTF010000349.1:0-2609 GCA_049516355.1 Bryobacteraceae bacterium
ATTCCTGAACGAATGCCTGCATCGCTCGAAGTCACCGCGGAATCGGACGACGGCATCATCATGGGCGTGCGCCACCGCGAGCTGCCGATCGAGGCCGTGCAGTTCCACCCCGAATCGATCCTTACGGCCGCTGGCGATACCGGGCTGAAGCTGATGCGAAACGCCCTCCGCCTCGCGAGAACCAGGGTTTCATAGCGCGTGAGATTCTGATGATTGAGGCCGTAAAGGATTGAAATGACACTCGATCAGCGGATGGACAAGATCGAGAAGGCATTGGGCAGCGATGACACGCTCGTGCGCGAGCTGCGCGACGCGGTCACGGTGACGACCCAACTGGAAGCCCGGCAGGGGCGTGTTCTGAAAGAACACGGCGAGTGGCTTGAATCTCACGACCGGGCGATGAAGGAGCATGACGAGCAGATGAAAGAGCACGACCGGGCGATTAAGGAGCTCGACGCGCGCATCGCGAATCTTGTGAGCGGGTTCGGCGAATTTATGCGGCGCACGCGCGCGCCGGAATGAAGCCGGCGCTCGAATAAATCGATGAACCGCGCCAGCGCTATCCTGAGCCTCCTGGTTATCATCATCGCCATCCTCATCGCGGGCTGCGGCAAAAAGAAAACGAACATCGCTCGAATCCCGCGCGCGCCAACCCCCTCGGCCGCCGCACCCCCCATCGGCACCGCCGAACGCGGCAGGGCGAGTTGGTACGGCCGTCCCTATCATGGGCGTCCCGCGGCCGATGGCGAGATCTACGACATGGAGACTCTCGTCGCCGCGCATCGCACTTTGCCCTTCCAGACCCAGGTGCGCGTCCGCAATCTGGCCAACGACAAAGCGGTGGACGTGCGTATTATCGACCGCGGACCTTTCGTCCAGGGCCGCATCATCGACCTCTCCCACGCCGCCGCGAAAGCGATCGATCTCATCGGTCCCGGCGTCGGCCAGGTTGAAGTCACCGTGCTCGCCACGCCCGCCAATCCCGAGCCTGCGCTCTTCGCAGTACAGGTGGGCGCGTTCAGCGTGAAAGCCAATGCCGACCGCGCCGAGCAGAACATGATCGCAGCCTACGGCGCCGCGAAATCGGTTCTGCGCGCCGGCGATCCTGGCCTCTGGCGCGTGCTTGCCGGACGCGAGAACTCCCCGGAGGCTGCGGAGCAACTGGCGAAGCGCATCCGCGAAGAGCAGCATGAACCCCAGGCGTTTGTGGTCCGTCTCGACCCCTGAGAATTTCCCGCCGTTTCGGCACCAACTACGTGAGATGAAAGCTACCGGGGAACAACTGCCCACCGGATTCGTGGGCCGCTCGCCCCGTATCCTGCAAATCAAGGCTCAGATCGAGAAGCTTGGCGTGCGCCGCGCGCCCGTCCTGATCGAGGGGGAAAGCGGCACCGGAAAAGAAGTCGCCGCCCGATCGATCTATAACGTAGCCCCCCGCGGGCACTTTGTCCCGATCGATTGCGGGTCGCTCGTCGGCACGATGATGGAGAGCGAATTATTCGGTCACGTGCGGGGCGCTTTCACCGGTGCGAACGAAACCAAACGCGGGCTGATCGAACTGGCCGATGGCGGCACCGCGTTCTTCGATGAAATCGGCGAATTGCCTCTGGAATTGCAGGTCAAACTGCTTCGCGTCCTTCAGGAACAGGAACTGCGGCCTCTCGGGTCCCTCCAGCGGATCAAAATCGACGTGCGCATCATAGCGGCGACCAATCGTAATCTTCAAAAGGAAGTAGATGCCGGACACTTCCGCGCAGACCTCTTTCACCGTCTCAACGTCGTGCATCTCACGCTGCCTCCGCTGCGCGAGCGTAGGGAAGACATCCCACTGCTGCTCGAACGTTTCCTCGAACGCGGCCCCGACCGTTTCACACTCTCATTCGAAGCGACCGAGGCCATGATGAATTACGACTGGCTTGGCAATGTCCGCGAATTGATGAATTGCCTCGAAAGGATGAAATCCTTTAGTTCGGGGCCCCTGCTGCATTTCACTGATCTTCCAAGCCACGTCGCGAACCAAGCTCGCGCTGGTAACGGGGTTGAGTTCGTTTCCGCTGCTGCCGTCGGCGGCACTCTTCCACCTTCGCAGCAAAGCATCGTTCCCTTACGCGATGTAGAGAGGCGGGAAATTCGCCGCGCCCTCGAACACACTAACGGAGACCGCACCAGCGCCGCCCAGAAGCTGGGCATCGGGCGCACCACGCTCTACCGTAAACTCAAGGAATACCAACTGGAGTAGTGGTAGCGTTGGTATTTCGCTTGCCCACCATTGCACTCGACGCCACCTACAGTCTGGGTCCCGCGCTTTCCGGCGTAGGTGTCTACTCCCGCGAAATACTGAACGGCCTCTCCGCCGCCAATCCCTCAGCATCCTGGGACTGGTTCTATCGCTCCAACCGCTATTGGCGCGCTCGCCGTCTTCCCAAGCCCCCGAATGTCACCCGCCGCTTCCTCTCCGATTCATGGGGGAACCGCTCCGCAGACATTTTTCACGGACTCAACCAGCGCCTCCCGAAGCGCCGGTTTCGCCGCCAGGTCGCCACGTTTCACGATCTCTTCGTTCTTTCCGGCGAATACAGCACGCCCAAGTTCCGCGCCCGATTCGCCCT
>JBEKTF010000350.1:0-3252 GCA_049516355.1 Bryobacteraceae bacterium
AGTTGCGGCAATTATCGCGGAGGTTACCGAGGAGTTGACGGCCGCGTCGCAACTATCCGCCGCCGAAAACGGCGAACGGGCGGCGCTGAACGACCGGGAGATGGACATACTTCGCCTTCTCGTGCAGGGTCTGGCAAATAAAGAGATAGCGGCGAGGATGGACATCTCCGAGAGCACGGTCAAGAATGCGCTGCAACAGCTTTTCGCCAAAACGAACGTTCGCAGCCGCGCTCAGCTCGTCCGTGTTGCCCTCGAACAATATCGGGATGCATTATGACACCGCGTTCCCATTCAAAATCGGCCGGATAATCAAAAGATTAACCGGAAGATTCAATGATGCGAGCCGTCCAGCATAATCCGCACCAGTTGGCTCCGTGTTCGCACGCCGGTCTTATCGAACAAATGCTGCAGGGTCGCCTTGACTGTCGCCTCGGACGTACCGATCTGGCCGGCAATCTGCCGGTTGGTCGATCCACCAAGGACCCCTCTGAGGACCGCCCTTTCGCGTTCTTCCAGGCTATCCAGGCGAAGGTCCTCGTGTTGCGGATAACGGTCGGCCAGGAGTTGGATCACTCTCCGATCCACCCAAGCCTCGCCGCTCGCCACCAGTCGGATCGCCTGCATCAGGCGGGCGGGAGAATCCGAACCGAGGAAAACGCCTGAGACGCCATGGCTTAACGCCCGAGCGCAAGGAGCGGCATCGATCTCCTCGGCGATCGCCGTCGATAAAGTCCTGCCAGATACCGAAATCGAGCAGAACCACGTCCGGGTTGGCGTCCCGTAGGCTTTCGAGCGCTTCCAACGCGTTTGCGCATTCGGCAACGAGTTCAAAGTCTCGCTCCATCGCCAGAAGACGCGCCAGGCTCGTCCGGAACAAGACACGCCCATGGAGCAGCATGAGTCGTATACGTCCAACAGCCGATCTCCCTGTGTTTGCAGGGTGCCGCGCTTCGCCTCGCACAGAGTTGCCGGGTTCGATAATTCTCTCCACGCACTGGATCTTACGGCGGACCGGCATCCCGCGCCAAGCCCATTCGCCGAAAGATATCGATTCTGGCCGGAAGTCGTTTAATCTGTAACCGCTTGATCTGGAAATAGCATTCGGATGCCATTCGATAGCCATAAAGATAATCGAATGGCTCTGGTTATTGGCAATAAGATCTCGCGCCGCCGGGCGCCATGCGGGCTACATTCGGATTTTCGCCCTTATGAGTACCATGACAGCGCGAAGATCAACTCTTGCACCCGTGCCGTCAGCCTGCGCGCTTCTGCTTGCCGCAATCCTGACCCCGCATTTGTCTGGTCAAACTCCGCTCACCTGGACGCAGCTCAAGGACAGGTTCGAGGCCCGGAATCCAACACTGAAAGCAGCCAAACTCAACATTGATGAGTCGCGGGCTGCTGAGGTCACGGCGTACCTCCGTCCCAACCCGGATCTCACGCTTTCGACAGATGGGACTCAGCTCTCTCGTTATGAGGGCGTCTGGCGGCCTTTCACCGGCACTCAGTATGGACCTGCTATTAGTTATCTCCACGAACGCGAAAACAAACGCGAATTACGGCGCGATCAGGCGAAAGAGTCGACTGCGGTTGCGGAATCGACTTATCTCGACCAGGAGCGCGGCTTGGTGTTTAACCTGCGCAGTGCTTTCATACAAACACTGCAAGCGAAAGCGGTGCTTCAAAACGCACAGGAGAACCTGGCCTACTGGGATCGGGAACTCGAAGTGAATCGCACGCGCTTCGAAGCCGGCGACCTCGCGCAACTGGACCTGAATCGTCTGGTCTTGCAGCGTGCTCAGTTCGAATCCGATTTTGAAACGGCAATCGTGAACCTGCGGACGGCCAAGGTCCAGCTTCTGACACTTTTGAACGACCGGACGCCAATCGAGCGGTTCGACGTGACGGGTCCATTCGATTTCTCCGAAGAGTTGATGCCCCTCGAGGATCTTCGGCGTATCGCGCTGGACGCCCGGCCGGATTTGAAAGCCTCGGTGCAGAGCGTGGAACTGGCAAAAATCACCCACAATCTCGCCGTCTCGAACGGCTCGACGGATCCTACGATCAGCATGTGGGTGACCCACAATCCCTCATTCAACAACCCCTATGACAACAACACGCTCGGCGCAAGCATCTCGATACCTTTGCGTATCTTCGACCGCAATCAGGGTGAGAAAGCGCGCACTCAAATTGATATCGGCCGCAATGAGCGATTGCGGGATGCCAACGAGGCGCAGGTCTATAGTGACGTCGATTCGGCTTACTACACCGTAATTCAAAACGTGAATCTTCTGAAACCTTACAAAGCAAACAACCTGCCGCTGGCGACTGACGTTCGCGACAAGATGGCGTTTGCCTTCCAGAACGGAGGTGCGTCTTTGCTCGATTACCTGGATGCGGAGAAAGCTTACCGGGATACCCGGTTAGCCTACGTGAACCTGATTGGTTCCTACCTGGCCGCAGCCGCTCAAATGAACATGGCCGCGGGCCGCGAGGTGATTCAATGAGTCGTCAATTCTTTCTCGAAGCCGTTTTGTGTCTGGGCGTGAGCCTGCTCGCGGCGGGGTGCGAGAAAAAGGTCTCCGCTCAGAGCAAAGCTGAGGCCAGCATCGGCCCGGTACCTACCGCGGTCGAACCCGATCTGGATGCCAATAATTTCAAAGTAGATCATCCCGAGCGCTTTCCCCTGGCGACCGCGAGTGAGCACACTGCGGCGCCTGAGCTGAACGTAACCGGGGTCGTGAGCGCCGACGTCTCGCGGCAGGTGCCGGTACCGTCTCTCGCCACGGGGCGAATCGTGGAAATCGACGCGCGGCTGGGCGACGAAGTGACCAAAGGCCAGCTTTTGTTCAAAGTGCGAAGCGCGGACATCGCAGGTGCGTTTTCCAATTACCGCCAGGCCGTCAAGAACGAGGGGTTGACGAAGCTCCAGCTTAACCGCGCCAATACTTTGCTTGAACATGGAGCCATTCCGAAGAGCGCCCAGGAAATAGCCCAGAATGCCGAGGACGACAACATAGTCGTTCTGGAGACGACTAAGGAACAGCTCGGGCTGATGGGGGTCGACCCGGACCATCCCACGGGTATCGTCAACGTTTATGCTCCCGTAGCGGGAACCATCACGGACCAGCAAATTACGAACCAGTCGGCCGTGCAGTCTTACACGGCGCCGAATCCGTTCACCATCTCCGATCTTTCGAAGGTCTGGATTGTCTGCGATGTGTGGGAGAACAACATGGCGCAGGTTCGCGT
>JBEKTF010000351.1:0-2565 GCA_049516355.1 Bryobacteraceae bacterium
GGAGGGGGAACCCCCTCCCAATAGGCTCGAACTCGCCGCCGACTTCGAGTTCACGGTTGCTTCACGCACTGGATCCCCGGCATGCCCTCTCAAAAGAAGCGCCCTCTTATAATGCGTTATCCAAGACGCCCGCCCGCGGTCCGGTCGACACCGCGGGCTGCGCCTGAAGGCACAGGATTTGCGCTATTAGGCTTTAGCATTAAGGGCATTACCCGCAGCTCCCTCTTTGGCAGCTCTAATCTACTGATAAGAACCGGCAACTTAAGGCGAGCAGATTGCATCTCTTTAAATAGAGGCCCTTATGACTGCAGCTTCGGAAGTTCCAGAAGGCGTTAATCCGGCCAGTCTGCGTCCGGGCTCGTTGATTGATGTGGAGACCAAAAGCCGCCACTACCGCATCGAATGCCTCGGTGGGAGTGCGATTCGCATTTCCGGCCATCCCGAGTACTGCCTCACTCCCGTTGCGGCGCACCTGCACGGGTCCATCGATAGCGAAGGCGCGCTGGACTTGGGCCTGATCGAGCCTGGCAGGAGGGTGATGTTTTTTCTGAACGGCAACCGCCCGCTCACAACTTCTCGGGTTGTGAGTGTTCACGTGGATCAACCCAAGGCCGTTCAGTCATCCTCGTCAAGTATTCATTGAGAGAGGGCGACGGATTGCTCCGCGACGCGCATTCCGCCCACGATCGGATTGGGGAAGGAAGGCCGACCATACAGCCACAATCCGACCATGACGTTTCCAATGAGGCTCTTAGCCGGGATTCCCGCCAGTACCGGTGCGTGGCGTCATTTCCCCGCGGGCACTTTGCGCTGCAGTTCGTCTACGAAGTTCTGGAGGAACACCAGTTCGTGATCCTGCTTCGACGCTTCGGCGGATCCTATAGGCGTGATCGCGACTGCGCGCTTGCCGTCCGGAGCCAGGTCCCACATCGGGATACCGCCTCCATCTGCGGCGCCGAGGTTCGCCAGCCACACACGGGGCTTCTCGGCCACGAATGTGTCGCCCTTCGCCGTGTAGCTCGCGGCCATAATCTGGTCGCCCGCCTGGTACATCAGTTCATGCCCGTTCCGCGACCAGCGCGGAAACGTACCGCCGCTATTCGAAATCTGCCACTTCCCGGCTTGCCCGGACGAGGGAGGTAGAAACGCCCGGACGTACACTTCATTCCTTCCCGATTCGTTCGATTCATACGCCAGCCATCGCCCGTCTGGCGAAAACGCAGGATTTCGGTCGGCGAAGGCGCTCGTGAGAAACTGTTCCGGCTTACCGGCCTTCAACCGGCCTCCCTGATCCTCCAGCGGAACCGTCCAGATTTGAGCACTCCGACCGGCTTGGGTGTAAGCCAACCGCTTGCCATCGGGCGTAAAAGAATACGGCATCTGGTTCCCGCTATTGCTTTGTGTCAGCGGCTGCGGCTGGCCGGAGCCATCGGCGCGAGCCTGGAAGATGCCGTTGTTGGCCTTCAGGAAAACGACGTATTGGCCATCCGGGCTCCAGACCGGGTAGTAATAAACCGAGCCGCCGAAAGTCAGGCGCGTCATGGCATCCCGCTGCGGGTCATAGACCCAGGTGTCCTGACCGGCATCGGTGACCGTCAGCGCCACGCGCTTGCCATCCGGGGAAAGGGCCGAAGACTGATAAACGCCCGGTTTGGCCCGCAGCGGTTCTTTCTTCCCCGTGGGATCGACCCATTGCAGCGTCCTCATTCCGGACGCGCCGCCGCTGTTTCTGCGGTAGACCAAAGTGCCGTGTCCGGAGGGTGCCGGGGAGAACTCCAGTTGACCTGACTTAACCGCGCTGTTGTAGGCGACGTCGTCAAGGACTGGTTTGGGCGTCCCGCGCGTCTCCAGCTTCGCCAGATCGAACGGGACGGCGAACAGGGTTGCCTTGTTGAGGTAGATCAGATGGCCCAGGCCGCCCGATGAAGCCGCGCCGGATGACGCCCCGTCCGGCGGAGGAAGATACATGGGGTTGTGGCCGCCCCGGGCCACGATCTTCCTGTGACGGTCCGCGAGCGTGAGAACCTCGATGGTGTATTGATCCACGTCCAGCGAGGTGAAAAACATCAGCAGTAACGCCTTGCCTCCGGGCAGAAGCTGCGGCACAACGAAGCTGCCTTTTCCCGAAGGCGCCTCCACGATCATCTCGGGTTGGCCGCCGCCGGCGGGAATTCGCTCCAGGCCCTTGCCAACGATGGTCGCGTAGAGGCTGCCGTCCTCACTCCAGGCAGCGCCGCCGAAATTGCCAGTGATGTCCGCCAGCGGGACTACCGCGCCACCTTCCACTGAGATCTTTTTCAGCTTGCCGCCAGCCACGAAGCCGATCCATTGTCCGTCCGCTGAGAAGAACGGCCGGTCCGCACCGTCGGTTCCGGAAAGCTCGTTGGCTTTCGGCTGATCCAGCAGACGGGTGAACAGTTTGGCTGGCGCGCCGGAGACGTAGACTAGTGTCCTGTCTTATATAATTATTTACATATAGCCGGGATCGCCCTATACTGGGGCATGCCCAGTCCGGCGCCCGCGCTTGCCCTGAGCGCGAGTCAGAAAGCGGAGCTCGAGGGATTG
>JBEKTF010000352.1:0-2530 GCA_049516355.1 Bryobacteraceae bacterium
ATGGGTCTTGCCTGGAAGAGCAGGCGGCAGGGCTTGGCAATGCATCTTGCCAACCAGTTCGCTTTTTTCTTTCGAGCGCTGTCCGTTGAAATGCCTGTTTTTGCGTACATCTGCCGGTACAGACGCGAAATCAATACAAAGGCCAACCGGCCCTTGATCGAAGTCACGCAACGGGACCGATGCCAGATTGCCGGGAGGCTGTAGAATTCATCCCACACACTCTGCGTGCGCTCGCGGATTTCATCGGACCCCATTGTCGGATGAGGGGTAAACATTTTTGGCCGTTTGTGGGCAGGAATTAACCAGTAGCGGGTGATCGGAATTTCACCCACCATCTCTGGATTCTCCGCCTTCGCTTTTTCCCATTTCTGAAAATCGACCGTTCCGGGGAACGGCGTCATCATCACGAACTGCGCGAAGGTCACGTCGCCTCTTTTCGCCATTTCCGCGGTCGCTCTGAACGTGTCTGGGCGGTCCGTCGGAAGACCGAAGATGAACGACCCCAGAACGTGCACGCCATGCTCACGGAAAGTCTGCAACCGGCGCGCCAGGTTCTCCCCGGAAAGATTGAAGTCTTTGAAAACGGCTTTCAGCCCCTCGGCAGTTACTGCTTCAACACCGACCAGCGCTCCCTTTATTCGCGCCCGTCGCATGGCATCTAGAAACTCAGTGTCTTCGGCTGCTTCCATCGTGATCTGCGTGAAGAAGATCATATCGCTGGGAAGCTCCGCCAGTCGCTCCATCAGAGTGAAGCGCTCCTCGCGAATCCCTTCCAGTTGCGCGACCTTGTCCGCATTGCACTGCTGCCTTGCCAGCTTGACGTCCGTCAGCGTAACCGGATAGAAGTTATCGTCCGCCAGGGCAATGAACCGGAATCCCTTGCGGCGCAACTCGACGATCTCGCGAATCACACTGTCGGAACCACGCTGTCGGGGTTTTTGGCCATCCGTGCGCCACACCGAGCAGAATGAGCAGTGCTTCGCGCAGCCGCGTACGGTCTGCACCGACGCCCACATATAGCTGTGGCGAGGCATCAAATCCCAGCGCGCCGGCAGGAACTGGTCCGCTTCAATGCGCCCACCTTCGTAGATCGCCCGCGGGGAAGCAGATACGCAGTCATGCAGCGCCTCCGCCCAGATCACATCGCCGTCGCCCTTGACCACGGCATGGCCGCCACCCAACTCGATGGCTTCATCCGGATATAGAGTCGCGTGGATACCGCCGTATACTACCCAGGCACCACGCTCCCGCGCGATCTTACCCACTTCATAGCCGCGCAGCGCGTTCCCTGTATGAATGCCGATGCCGACCACATCGCCCGCGCTGATGCACTCAGGGTCCAGCTCTTCCAGCGTTTCATCGCAGATTATGGGGTCGCCAAACGCGTCCGGCGTTGCTGCGGCGAGAACATATAGCCAGCGCGGCGTTATCACAGCGGTTCCAAAAGCTATGTCGCTTGGATTCACCAGGTGAACGCGCATGCCGTTCGGGATTACAGGCTTCCTGCTACCTGCGGAATTGAGTCGCACGTTAATCAAATTCAGAGGAATTACCTTTCTGAGCACACCGCATGAACAGGACAACCCCCAAACGCAGGTCAGGAGGGCCACGTTTAAAGCATGAACAAAGTGGCAGGAGGGGAGCAATCGCCAGCCATGCGTCACCCGGTCAGACTAGTCAAACTCCGGTTCACTCCCCCAGAGAAACGTCAAGAAGCGAAAGCCGAGTCAGCTGCGAAAAAGCTGCCCAGGTGAAGAGCTCCTGGAAAGGGCAAATCGTTCCATCAAATCTCTCGTCTTTATTGTGGAGTTGGAAACTGAAAAGAGGCTGAAAGCGGCCACGCGCACGTAAGTTTCATCCACCCGCCAGGATCGATTGGGACGGCGCATCTCTCGTCGAATGCGCTGATTCAGAATAGGCGCGTAATGCAGAACCCAGCGCGTGATCGTGGAGTGATCCACTGCCGATCCTCGCTCCGCCATCATCTCCCGGCGCAGCGCGGAAACGTAAGTCTGACCAACCTGCAAGTGCTGAACGCAATTCTGTATGTGGCGGAACAGGGCTGCAAGTGGCGTGGGCTTCCGAAGCGCTTCGGCCGCTGGCACACGATCTACATGCGCATGAATCCGCCCGGGCGGTCCGTTCGCGCTGAATTCGCTGCGGCGGATTTATACTACTGCTTTTAAAGGAAGGCGGAAAGAGATGACGTTTGAGGAATTCGAAAAAGCCACGCCTGACGACCTGAGGGTTGAAGCGAAGCAGTGCTTTGACCGGGGAAACGAGAACCCCTCTTGGGGCGGAGGTCCGACGTTGCTGGTGCAAGCCCAGTTCTACATGCAAGAGCTTGATCGGCGGGAGGAGCAAACAGGAGCGGCGGTTTGTGGGAGTTCGCGCACAGTTAACCAGGCGCGCAATCGGCCCTCGTTTTTGCCGGGTCTTCGGCGAGGTCGTTTACGACGTTGAATTGTCTTTGAACCTGTGGACCACGCAAGCGCTCCAGAAGCCGTTAACCAAGTGTGCACCGCTCGGT
>JBEKTF010000353.1:0-2526 GCA_049516355.1 Bryobacteraceae bacterium
GATGATGAAGGTCTCCGACCCAATCATGTTCGGGCACTGTGTAGCAGAGTATTTCGCTGATGCCCTGCAGAAACATGCCGGCGTCCTCGCAGAGATCGGCGCCAACGTAAACAACGGACTGGCCGACGTGCTCAGCAAACTCGACCAGCTTCCAGCCGGGAAAAAGGCTGAGATCGAAGCCGATATCGCAGCTTGTTACGAAGAGCGTCCCGGTTTGGCGATGGTGGATTCGCGCGCGGGCAAGACCAACCTGCATGTTCCCAGTGACGTGATCGTCGACGCATCGATGCCAGTGGTGATCCGTGATGGCGGCAAAATGTGGAACAAAGAGGATGGGCTGCAGGACACTGTTGCCGTGATCCCGGACCGCTGCTACGCCACCATCTATCAGGCCGTGATCGACGATTGCAAGCAGAACGGACAGTTCGATCCGGCGACCATGGGTAGCGTGTCCAACGTTGGGCTCATGGCTCAGAAGGCCGAAGAGTACGGTTCGCACGACAAGACGTTTGTCGCACCCGGCAACGGAACGATTCGCATTGCAGAGAACGCCGAGGACGGTGGCCGTACCCTGCTCGAACAGAGCGTCGAGCGTGGCGATATCTTCCGCGCCTGCCAGACGAAAGACGAGCCCGTCCGCGACTGGGTGAAGCTGGGCGTGACACGGGCGCGGGCAACCGGCACACCCGCGGTGTTCTGGCTCGACCCGGATCGCGGCCACGATGCGCAAATCATTCAAAAGGTGAAAACCTACCTGGCCGACCACGACCTCTCCGGCCTGGAAATCAAGATCATGAAGCCCGTGGACGCGATGAAATTCTCGCTCGAGCGAATTCGCCGCGGCGAGGACACCATCTCCGTCACGGGTAACGTGCTTCGTGACTATCTCACCGACCTGTTCCCGATTCTCGAGTTGGGGACAAGCGCCCGTATGCTCTCGATCGTGCCGCTGCTCCAGGGAGGCGCAATGTTGGAGACCGGCGCCGGCGGTTCGGCCCCCAAGCACGTGCAGCAGTTGGTGAAAGAAGGTCATCTGCGCTGGGACTCGCTCGGTGAATACTGTGCGCTGGTGCCCTCGCTGGAGTTGATCGCGACGAAGACGGGCAACCAGCGGGCGGCCCTCCTTTCGAAAACGCTGGACGAGGCCATCGGCCAGTACCTCGAAGACGCCCGCTACCCCTCGCAGAAGGTGAACGAGATCGACAACCGCGGTTCGACGTACTATCTCGCGTTGGCGTGGGCAAAGGCACTCGCCGCCCAGAACGAGGACGGGGATTTAAAGCAACGCTTCACTCCGGTAGCCGCCGCGCTGGCGGCGGCCGAAGGCAAGATCACGCAGGAGTTGTTGGCGGCGCAGGGCAAACCAGTGGACATCGGGGGGTACTATTTCCCGGACGACGATAAGTGTGTCGCAGCGATGCGGCCCAGCCCTACACTGAACGCGATCATAGATCGAATGTAGTGATTTTTCGCCGTGCGGGGGGCTTGTTGAGGTGCGTCACGCTCACGGTTGAAGCCGCGCTTCTTTATTTCACGGGGCGAACCTTGGCGGAGCATCGCTACCGGTGTATGGCCTGCTGGTGGCAGGCTTCTGCTGAGGCAGCCAACGGAGCCCTTACCGCCTAAACTCATTACGGCTCTAAATCGCCATCAAGATGAGTTCGGACCGGCAATTGGAACCTGGAACTACACCGTCGGCGATGCCAGCTATCAGGTGGTGTTCTCGCATTACAACTCGAATGTAATCAACTGAGAGAATCTCGCAGCGAGTTGAGGACAGGCGACTGTGACCAGCGTGTTTCCAGATGAACAGTTAATGTGGATATCGTTCGGTCGTTCCACTTAATAAACCACTTGCTGCAGATTAGAGCATTTTCGCAAACTCTGTAGAGGGACAGATGTGGGGCAGATTGGCAATCTGCGGCCGATTGTGAATCGGCCTCCTGGATGGTGCTGCGCACGGGCGAAGCGGATTGACAATCCGCCGCGGGATGACATCCCGCCCCACGTGTTTGGTGTTTGTAGTTCGCGCCACGGTAATTGCGAAAATGCTCTAAACGCGCACTCGGAGAATGGTCTGGATTCATGCGTTGCGGACGCCCCCGTGATACGGCGTTCGCGTCCACGAATCCGCCGCCGGACGACCCGTGGCCGCTGGAAAACTTCATCAATCGAAAGCCGGGCGGCACATCTCCGCGATCCACGGCGGGGCCGGGGGGCGGTGGGGTCCTTGGCAGTCAACTGGCGCGTTGGCGAGGCGCCCGCGTACTGGCCACGCCATCTGCCCCCAGGGCGAAAAAACGCACTGTTCTGAAACTTGCGTTCCCGGTGCCCGCCATCGGAGGTGCAACGGATAATGGAGCTGCAACGGATAATGGAGCCGCAACGGATAATTGAATCGAGATAAAGCTATTTGGAAGCCGGAAATATGGCGATGCGGTCGCCCCGGAAGGACCCTACCCAAAGCTCATTGCCGATCGGGATTGCCACGGTGCCCGATACGAAGGATTCGATATTCGGCTGATT
>JBEKTF010000354.1:0-4044 GCA_049516355.1 Bryobacteraceae bacterium
ACATTAGCGTTGCAATCAGTAAACCCATTTCCCCTAGGAAATCCGAAGGGGTCCTGTGTGCCAGGCAATCCGGCGGGGCCTTCGGAATTTCCGCCACCAATGCTGTCGGCTATCCTACCACCCAACGTCACCGCGCTGCCGGCAGCTTCCAAGCCTATTCCTATCGCCTGAATCTCGGTTCCGAGAACCGGGTCTCCTGTCAAAAAGAATCCTGCGATTTCCAGCCCGATGCCGAGCAGATCGCTCCACCAGCTCTGCCCTGACGGGTCAGTAAAGCTCAGCGGATTATTCCCCACATAAGCAAATCCATTCCACATCTGCGGGTCGGATGTATCAGCTCCCGCGTTCCCCGGGTCCGAGCTCTGGAACCTACCCGCTGCCCCGCTCATGTACCGCACCTGGAACCAGTCGAGGCCGGTCTCCACATCCCGGTCCTGGCCGGTGAACTTCGGGTTCGTATCGTCGGGCGCCCCCAGATAGCCCATGGACGTTAGTCGCCCATCGTAACCCGCCAGGATCTCCTGCCCGAACGGCTGGTAATCGTAGCGCACCACGCTGCTCGACCCCACGTTGTCCGTCAGCATCCGCGTCGACCCCAGATGGTCCTGCGTCAAGTAACACGTCGGCGTCCCGCACGGGCTTGTCACCGTCCCTGTCGTATACTCCGCCGCCGCGTTGCCCCACGCGTCGTACACGTAGATCGTCGTTTGCCCGCCGGTCACCCTGCTCACCCGCAACCCGTTGCCATCGTATTGGTAGCTCGACACCGCGCCGTGAAGCTAGCCGGAAATGGCTCAATGAACTTCTTAGGAAAGAACGCCCGATCCTTGAACGTTGCGTTTGATTGTTTTCCGTCACCCGAGGGACGGCAGTGTTTTTGGAGCTTCCTATCTCTATTCCCCATCGCGCTTCACGGCGGGAACGCCGAGCGGATCTCTGCGTGCAGTTAACCCCAATCATCGCTGCGCGCGTCTCTTCGATTCGATAATGAAGCTTGGATTATGGCTTGTCCGGTTTGAGGGCCGTCATCTCAGCATTTGCGATATCGGCTTCCACGGGAACAATCTGGAATCTCATCTTGCCAAACGTGGTCGGCGGATTTAGCCGAAATTCCACCCGAAAGTAGTAGGTCTTCCCGGCTTCCAGTCGATAGTTTCTGGAATACCGTTCGAGATCCGAATACATGCGGTGTTCTCCCGGCTCAAGCTCGGTTGCCCAATATCGCCCGGATGGTAATTTGTGCTTGGGTTGGTCACCATCGATTCTGATGCTGGCGTGCAGGGCGCTACCGGCAAAAGCTCCTTCCCGGTAAAAGAAGCAGTGCGCCTTCTCTCCGCTTTGTGCGGCAGCAACGCCGACGAGCAGCAGCATCATCATTACCAGACTGGGTGCAGAAACTTGTTTTTGAATGATCATGGCCGATGGCCAGCCGCACAGGGGGAATTGCGGGCTGTGTCTGAGTCCGCCTCGTGACTCTGATCTTCGGTTGCACCTCGCTTTTCGGCTTCGATCTGGAGTTGAATGCAACGGTTCCCTGACGCCTTGCACGCATTCGGAATTCGCCCGAATCGGTACCAAACCTTGGTCCCATCGCTGAAACCTTCCGTACCGATTGCGTCATCTGCGTCCCTCGGGTCTCTGTCCTTCCGCCGAAGCTCGTCCAGCCACGCCGCGAAGGCATCCTGATCGCCGGATGGATCGAGGGCCGCGCCAGCTCTACGCGCAGCATGCTCGAATCGGATCCCTTTCAGTGTCGTCTGCTGAGGCTTTGGGTCAGAAGGTCCAATCTCATTTGTCGGAAAAAGCGGCATATCATGCCCCGCTGACAGCGACTGCACGCCCCCGCCCATCGGTAAGTGCTTGGAAATTAAGGGCAAGAAATTCTGGATGCGTGAAGTGCCCCTCGCAATTGCGCGATCCGGCGACACTCCGGGGAATCGTCATTTCGGTTAACGAGAATCTGCCCGCACCTCGGTTTGGTTTTTTTGATTTGTTTTTGTTCTTTTGCCGGGGCGCTCGTCCCCGGGGACCCGCTCCGGCAACGGGAGGGGAGGGCAGTTTTGAGCGCCTCTAGCTCCTATCCCCGTGACGTGCGAGGTTCTCTGGCCGTATGACGTGAACTACCCGATTCCGGGCGGAAGTCCCGCCGGACACGCGATACCACCCTCTGGCACCGCCCTCGGACGAATGACGCCGCGCTCAACGCTTCTCTTCGGTCGTGTCTCGTAGTACCATACCCGGCAGCATCCAAGCGGGACACCGGCCCGGAGTGACACTTTCCCTGTTTCGCGGAATGATCTGCTGGTTTACGCAGCAGCACGCGAACGCACGCAATCTGCGGGTTGTTGTTAGAAACGAAGGCGGCCGGGCCGTCTTTTCCGTGCAAGATGACGGGAGCGGTTTCGACAAGAGGTTCGTTCGCGGCCTGGGACTGCTGGGCATGGAAGAACGCGTTCGCCGGCTGGGTGGCGAGTTGCGGATCGATTCTCAAATGGGACGGGGGACAACGATTTCGGCCCGAACTCCCCCTTCCCGAACCAGCCGAAGTAAAAATACCTTGGAAGTGCCATCAACGAGCCAGTAGGCGACTCTTCGTGACGGCGGCCGTTGCCAAGAGGGCGCCACCAAGAAGATATATCGCTGGTGGCTCCGGAGTCGAACTCGCCGAAGTTACCTTCGGAGCAGCGATCGAGACTGGATCTCCTACATATGGGGCTTGAGTCGGATCGCTTCCCCACACGTCGAAAACCGCACCGGCTGAGCCCAAGTCGACTCCGAGAAAATAATTCGCTCCTCCTGGCGCGAGCGTGGGGATGGCGGTGCCAGAGTCGTCGAGCAGGTAAAGTGTCAACCGATCTGGAATCCCATCGGCATCGTCGTTCGAGGTCAGGTCCAAGGAAAAGTTCAACTGGAGCCCTGGCGCGAATTGCTCGTCAAAAATACTCAGGAAGGAACTGTCCGTAATGCTCACCCCGGTCTCGAGCGAGCCAGTAGCTCCGCCAAAGACCAGAGGACTTCCCAGCGCGCTTCCACCACCAAAGTCGAAGTCGCTAAGCGTCACCGTGTTGTTAGCGTCGCCGATCCCGCTCCCGTCGGTGAATGCTAACTCTACGTAGAACGGGCCAGCGGGGTGGCCAACAAGCGCAGACGTGTCGACCGCGACGTTGTAAATCTCTCCGCCGCGAGCGGTCTGGGAAAGTGCGGCGAACAGGCAGGCACAGATAGCAGTTCTAACTATGTTTGGCATCGGTTCTGTTTTCCTTCTACTGTGAGGGGGTTCCGCTCAGCACTTTATACGTATAGCCGGCAGGCCCACCAGCTAAGGGTCCCGTTAGCCAGAGGAATTCCTCGCTGACCGTTTGGCCCCACGCCAAATCTCCCAGCGACACGGTTACGAGATAGTCACCTTGCGTAGAGAAACAGGTTGTCAGCGCCAGGGGTGCCCCAGTCGCGAGGCTAGTATTGTCATTATCGATTAATGGGTGATGGGTGGGCACGCCAAGCAGGACAAGATAGACAGGGCCGGGGATAATTGATGGGTTTATAATCGACCCAGAGGTGTTCCTGAGAACCAAGTTTTGTTCGTATTGATCGATAGTGAGCCAAGTGTAGCCGCCGAGAGACACGGTTACCTGTGACGTTACATCAAGGGCACCACACGCTCCGGCCCCCTGCGTAATTGTGAATGTTAGGCCAGCGATGGTCGCAGTTCCCGAACGGGATCCGCCAGTGTTAGAGGCGACGTTCAAAACGACGACGCCGCCGCCCGAACCGGCAGCGCCGGATTTGACGGTCAACCATGGCGCGTTGCTGACTGCGCTCCAGGCACAGCTGGCTGGCGCGCTCACCGATACGCTCACGCTTCCACCTGTGTCGGCAGGCGAGGAAAATGTCGGACCGATAGAATATGTGCAAACAAAGCTGGCCTGGTTGATGTTGTACTGCTGGCCGCCAGCGGAGATGGTCCCGACGCGCGCGCTCCCGGCAGTGGACGCAATGGCATAGTTGACCTTACCTGTTCCCTTGGAGCCGCTAGGTAGAATC
>JBEKTF010000355.1:0-3281 GCA_049516355.1 Bryobacteraceae bacterium
TGGTCCCGCACCCTCGTCCGTCGCCAAAACTCCGTCACCCCACAGAATCAGGAACTTGGCCTGTGATACAACGTCAGGTTCATGCTCCGATTCATACGCGATCTCATAGCCATCGGGCGAGCTCTTCGTAGCTCGAACTGATCTGGCTCTGGAGAATGTAATGGCTGTCGGCCACCCTCAGTTACTCTTGAAGCTGATTCTGGCAGGATCGAAGGGTCGGATAGCTTCCGAGTAGCGCGTCTTACAAGCGCAATCCGTTTTTCATGAGGATGACGGGCCATCAGCAGGTCCCTTGCGCAGGCAAATTCGGATAGCCAATTCACTCGCGCGGGCCCAGCGTCACTACGAGCGCCATCGTTCGCTTGGCGCCGACTCTCCGATATCCATGTGACAAGGACGAGTCGAAATAGATAGAATCTCCTTCCGATAGCTCGTGTCTGTCCTCTCCGGTGCGCAGTTCCAGCCTGCCGGACAGAACGTACAGCAATTCGATGCCTGGGTGTTCGTGAAGCCGGCTATTCTCTTCCCCGATCGGTTCGAACTCGGCCAGGTAGGAATTCAGCGCGCGGTTGGGCACCGGGAAATCGAGACTCTCAAAGTAATACGCGACCTTGCGGGCGTCCGGCGAATCGGGAAAGCGCAAACGGTCTTTTTTGCGGACAATCGCCAGTACCGGCTTGGGTTCGGCATTGAAGAAATACTCCAGTCCGACACTGAACACCATGGCGATGCGCAGCAGCGTGGGCAATGTGGGTTGCATCAGACCCCGCTCCAGTTTCGACAGCAGCGCGGGGGAAAGGCCGGTGTGTTTGCCCAGCTCCACGAGGCCCATGCTCTTGCGAAGGCGCAGGCGCCGTAGTTTGCTCCCAATCGCGTAGTTCCTGAGTCCTGTGGTGATGGTGTCAGATGCCATGGTGAAGATTGTTTTCCTCTCAGTGCCTGTTTCCATCAGGGTTTTTCCGCTCAGGAAAGGCAGATCGCGATAATTCTTTAAAGTAAAACAGATTTTACTTAAGATCAAACTGTGGCCGGCAGAGCCGGCCAATCGAGAAAGAAAGGGAAGTTCTCAATATGAAGAATCTTGACGTAGTCGCTGCCGCGCTGGTCATCATTGGCGCTCTGAACTGGGGGCTGGCTGGAGCCTTCCATCTGGACCTCGTGGCTCTCTTGTTCGGAATGAAATTTGGCGAAACCTCCGCGCTCAGCACGGTGGTGTACAGCCTGGTGGGCCTGGCGGGGCTGTATCAGGCCCTGACATGGAAATCGATCCAGCGCCGCTGGCACGCCAATGTTGCCGGTGCCCGGGCGTAACTCTCTCTAAATTATCGGGACAGCTCAAAAAGGAGAAACGAAATGACACATTATTTGCCCACTTTACTGGCAGGCGCCCTCGCGATGACGGCTGCGACATCTGCGGCTTTCGGGGCCGACATCGTCGAGACGGCGGTTGCCGGCAATTTCAACACGCTCGTCGCTGCGGTGAAAGCCGCCGGGTTGGTGGATACGCTGAAAGGTCCCGGCCCGTTTACGGTGTTCGCGCCCACCGACGAAGCCTTCGCCAAGCTGCCGCCCGGCACGCTCGAAACCCTGCTCAAACCGGAGAACAAGGCCCGGTTGCAGAGCATTCTCACGTATCACGTTGTGCCGGGCAGAGTGATGGCGCAGGACGTGGTGAAACTTCATTCGGTCAGGACTGTCCAGGGACAAAACATCGTAATCAAGACCATGAATGGCGGTGTGATGGTGGAAGGTGCGCACGTAACAAAGACCGATATTGCGGCATCGAACGGCGTGATCCACGTGATCGACGAAGTCATCCTGCCGAAATAAGGTCGATGTCATGCATCTGCTGACTGGCGCAACTGGATACATAGGAGGCCGCCTGTTAAGGCGCCTCCAAAGGGATGGCGAGCCGGTCAGATGCCTGTGCCGCAACCCGGAGGCGCTTGCCTGGAGCGCCGCTACCGGCACCGAACTGGTGCGGGGCGACCTGCTGCAGCCGGCGTCTCTGGGTAACGCGTTCTCGGGTATCGACACCGCCTTCTACTTGGTACATTCCATGAATAGCGGCGAAGAGTTCGAGGCCGAAGAGCGTAATGCGGCTTCCAACTTCGCGTTGGCGGCGCGCGAAGCAGGAGTGCGGCGAATTATTTATCTAGGTGGGCTGGCGCATGGCGCCGGTCTTTCGCCTCACATGCGCAGCCGAGCCGAGACCGGGAATATCCTGCGCTCCAGTGGCGTACCGGTGGTCGAGCTTCAAGCATCCATCGGCTGGGTGAATACCGCCGCACAACCCATCGCAATTGAGGACGTGATCGAGTACCTGGTGGCTGCGGCTCGATTGCCGACGACCAGTAACCTCACGTTCGAGATCGGTGGAGCAGATGTTACTTCCTACGCCGGAATCATGTACGAATATGCCCGGCAGCGGAATTTGCGCCGCTGGATACTGCGCGTGCCTTTCCTCAGCTTGTCGTTGTCGAGCCGTTGGTTGACCTTGATCACCCCGGTCTATGCAGCCATCGGACGCTGTCTTATCGAAAGCGTCAGGAATCCGAGCGTGGTGCGGAGCCCCGCGGCTCTGGAGGCCTTCGACATCAAACCCATGGGTATCACGCGAGCGATTGAGCGAGCCTTGACGAACGAAGATTGCGATGTAGCGGAAACCCGCTGGTGCGACGCCCGGGCGCAAGGCGAGAACTTCGCCGCGCAACGCGAACCGGCCCACAATCTTCTGGTTAATGAACAGACTGTGCGAGTGCCGCTCAGCCCCATGCAGGCTTTCGCCCCGATTCGCCGGATTGGAGGCCGAACCGGTTGGTATTTCGGCAACGTGTTGTGGAAGATTCGCGGTCTGATCGATCTGATGATTGGCGGCGTAGGCATGAGGCGAGGCCGGCCAGACCCGGAGACTCCGTTCCCGGGAAGCACTTTGGATTTCTGGCGTGTAGAGTTTTATGAACCCGGCAGGCGGCTTCGGCTGTTTGCGGAGATGAAGCTACCAGGGCGCGCCTGGCTGGAGTTCTGCGCCGAACCCGATGGTTCTTCCACCGTGATCCGGCAGCTCGCGCAGTTCGAACCGAGAGGGCTGGCCGGAATGCTGTACTGGTATCTTCTACGCCCCGTTCATGCGCTGATGTTTCGGGGAATGCTGCGGCGCATAACTGTCCGGCTAACGATGGATTCGCCGCTGACAAGTTCCTTTTTTACTGAGAGTTGAAGGGGCATTTGACTTGCCGCGATTTGAAACGCGGCGGGGTCCCCGATAGCCGAATCCGGGA
>JBEKTF010000356.1:0-3619 GCA_049516355.1 Bryobacteraceae bacterium
GCATGTTCGTTCCCAGTACGAGCGCAACCCGTTGACCGGAGCGGGAACTCGGAATGCTCCGGCGATCAACATCGCGCCGCGCCCGAACACCCCGGTGCCGGCGCACTCTCGATTCAAAGCCTAATGGGATATCGTTCCTTGACGCCCGTTCGTTCGAAGGTGAGCCAGGTAAACGATGAGAGTCCGATAAAGGACCTATGCGCACGTAAGTCGACGCGCGCCATTTATTTCGTGACATGCACTCCGTAAAGCCTTGCACTAGAGGCACATCCGGGCAGTCGAGAGCGTTCGGCCGGACTATTTAGCAGCAATGCCGTTTGCCTGGGCAACCGACTGATAGCGTGATCGCCCCGGGCTTGATATAAGAAATTTTGATAGCTGTAAGGAGCGCATCCAACAGCGCGCGTTTGACATCTTCCAACACCGAGGCCGATGGACGACTGGCTCAATGCGGAACGGGATCTTATCCAGATAGCAGAATCGGAGCTCATAGAAACGGACGGAAAAATCGAAGTCCGGGTGGCTACACCGGGATTCGATCCTGGCGATGTGCACGTGACGGCTTTGCCCGATGCCCTGATCGTAAAAGCCTCGTCTACGCACAATCATGATAAGACCGAAGGCAACGTCCACTTCTGCGAGTTCGGCAAGAAGACGCTTTTCCGGCGGTTTGATCTGCCGGCATCGATCGATGTCGATAAGGTGTCGGCCACTCTGGATAAAGGCGTCCTGCGCCTGACCGCGGTGAAGGAAAAGCAAATCACGCACCGGGCAGCGGCCGCATGACCGGTCGGGAATGAACACAACAAGGGTCAGGCTTCCTGCAAGTGCTCGTACCGGTGAATTTGCAGCACGGGATGATCGGCTCGTTCCGACTTCGCGGGCACGGAATTGCGGCATAAATTCAGAAAGGAATCGGAAATGGCTACCAGTGCGCTGCCGATCGTTGAACGAAACAAGAGAGCTGGGGAGCTTGTCCTCTGGTTCGAGGAAGCCGGAATCGAAGATATTCCCCTGGTGGGCGGGAAGAATGCTTCGCTCGGTGAGATGATCCGCCACCTCGCCGCCAAAGGCGTGCCTGTTCCCGGCGGCTTCGCCACCACGGCGCATGCGTACCGAGAGTTCATCCGGTCGGGCAATCTGGAACCGCGCCTGCGGGCTTTGTTCGCCGGACTCGTAGTCGAAAATCTTGACCGGCTGCAGGACTGTGGGCGCCAGGCGCGCGCCTTGATTCTCGAAACGCCTTTCCCGCCGGAACTCAAAGACGCGATCACGGAGACCTACCGGAAGCTGTGCGGGCGGTTCGGAGAGAATACTGATGTTGCTATCCGCTCCAGCGCGACCGCGGAAGATCTTCCGGAAGCCAGTTTTGCCGGTCAGCAGGAGACGTACCTCAACGTTCACGGCGTGGGCGCCGTGCTGGATGCCTGCCGCAAATGCTTTGCTTCGCTCTTCACCGATCGCGCCATCTGGGCTGGGCGAGAACGTTGTGCAGGGTTCGGTCAATCCGGATGAATATATGGTCTTCAAGCCAACGCTGAAGCAGGGATTCCGGCCCATCCTGAGCAAGCGTATCGGGAGCAAGGAATTCAAACTGATCTATGACGCCGGGGGCTCGAAGCTCACGAAGAACGTGCCCGTCGCGCCCAGCGAACGCCTCAAGCCCGCCCTCACCGACGACGAAATTCTGCAACTGGCGCGATGGGCCTGTGTGATTGAGGAGCACTACACGCAGGTTCGCGGCGTGAGTACGCCGATGGATATGGAGTGGGCAAAGGACGGGCTGACGAACGAGCTGTTCATCGTGCAGGCCCGCCCGGAAACCGTCCAGTCTCGGAAGCAGAAGGCTGTCTTGCGGACTTGGAACCTGACCCGGACCGGACCCGTGCTCGTCACTGGAAGAAGCGTCGGCGAGGCGATTGGATCGGGCAAAGCGCGGGTCATTCTCGACGCGCACCGAATGAACGAATTCCAAAGCGGAGAAGTGCTGGTCACCGACAAGACCGACCCCGATTGGGAGCCGATCATGAAAAAAGCGTCCGCCGTCGTGACGAACCAGGGCGGCAGGACCTGCCACGCGGCTATCATCGCGCGCGAGCTCGGGATTCCCGCCATCGTTGGCACCGTGAAGGGCACTGCCGCCGTGCGGACCGGCATGGATGTGACAGTCTGCTGCGCGGAGGGCGAAGAAGGCCGCGTTTACGACGGCATTCTTCCCTTCGAGATCAAAGAGGTGACTCTCGATGAGCTGCCTCGAACCCGCACGCAGATTCTGATGAACGTCGGCAATCCGGAAGACGCCTTCAGTCTCGCGAGCCTTCCCAATGATGGTGTCGGACTAGCCCGCCTCGAGTTCATCATCGCCAACCATATTCAGGCCCATCCGCTGGCGCTCATCCACTTCGACACGTTGAAGGACGCGGAGGCGAAAGCAAAGCTGGCCGTTCTCACGGCGCTTTATGAGGACAAAAGCCGGTTCTTTGTCGAAAAGCTCGCCCAGGGAACGGCCACTATCGCGGCTGCTTTTTATCCCAAACCGGTGGTAGTGAGGTTGTCCGATTTCAAGACGAATGAATATGCGAATCTGCTGGGCGGCGCGGAATTCGAGCCGAAAGAAGAGAACCCGATGATTGGCTGGCGAGGCGCTTCGAGGTATTACGACGAAAAATACCGCGACGGTTTTGCGCTCGAATGCCAGGCCATGAAGACGGTTCGCGATGAAATGGGACTCACCAACGTCATCCTCATGATCCCGTTCTGCCGCACACCGAACGAAGGCAAGGCGGTGCTCGCGGAGATGGCGAAACATGGCCTGGAGCGAGGCCAAAACGGGCTGGAGGTTTACGTCATGTGCGAGATACCGAGCAACGTGGTGCTCGCCGACCAGTTCAGCGAAGTTTTTGACGGTTTTTCTATCGGCTCCAACGACCTGACGCAGCTGACCCTCGGTCTGGACCGCGATTCGGCCCTCGTGGCCCGCCTTTTCGACGAGCGAAACGACGCCGTGAAGCGAATGATCGCGAGCGCTATTCGGACCGCGAAGGAGCGAGGCCGGAAGATCGGGATTTGCGGGCAGGCGCCCAGCGACTATCCCGAATTCGCCCGTTTTCTGGTTGAGAACGGCATCGACTCAATGAGCCTGAATCCGGATTCCATTCTGAAGATGCGAATCGAAGTGGCGAAAACGGAAGCAGGATTAGGAGTTCAAGAACCTGCGTCCGGCGCCGGGAGCACGCGAATAGCTGCGCGGGCTCCTGGTGCGCATGAAAAGTGATAGAAACGAAACAACATTTGCGGGCGCCAAAATGCGCGGAATCAAGCTGGCACTTTTCCCAGCTGTCCTGAAATCCAAACATTGATATTGTGAAATTCTTTCGGAAAGAGGCAGGATTACTCGCATGACGAATGTTTTTCTAATCGGCCTTGAAGAGGCTATTGCCGCTCAGATCAGCCGTGCGCTTGCGGTTGAAAGGTGCCGGATAGAACAAAAGCCCCGGAACATCGGATTGCGCGAACTAATGGACGCGGATATTGTATTTGCCGGCGGCGAGCCACCGCAGTACTTGTCTCTGTTGCGCCGGGTTCGGGAAGATCGGCTAACCGGTAGAGCAGTTTATGC
>JBEKTF010000357.1:0-3930 GCA_049516355.1 Bryobacteraceae bacterium
CTGCCTGGCTCGTCCCGAGCGGCGCGTCCGCTGCCCTTCTAATGTGAACCTCTCACCCTCTCAGTCACGCGGTGCACTTTTGGTTGACTGCTGCCCTGCGGGTTACTGCGGTACATGACAGCCATGGAGACTTTCCGACGAACTCGCATCGTTTTCTCCTTTTTACAAGTTGAAAGTGCGGGCGCACCTGGCGGGCGTACCGCGCGGGCGGAAGTCCGGGAACTGGTCACAGCGTGGAAGTTGATACGGGTGTGGGCCGAGCGGCGGCCAGTGGAGCGACGGTCTTGATTGCAGATTCCAGTTTATTAGCTCGGGACTCAATCTCGGCTCGCACCACCGGATCTTCCACACGGGCGGCCAATTGGTAGATCGATAGCAGAGCCGCCCGTGCCTTTTCAATGGCGGTTCTCGAATGATCAGGATTAACGTCAGATTCAATAGCGGCGGTTTGCAGAAAAGTAAACGCCAGATCGGAGTCGATCCGAAGGAAATCTGTCAACGCTTTCTGATGCTGTTCTCTGGCTGAGTCCTTCATCATTGCCCCAAGCACTATTCTGGAAATCCAGATCCAGCAGTCATGACCTTCAGTTCGTGAGCGGCCCTGTGGTTTTCATAGCGCTCCACGGCAATCTCGTGCGCAATGCTGGTTGCACGCGCGGCATCCTCCAGTCGATGATCGCGATGGACAATGCCCTTTTCATGCGCGGCTTCGAGGGCATCGGCGATTTGCTTCGCAATCGCCAGAGCCTCTTCAAGAGATACCGGCCCCTGCGCAATTCGCTCGGCCAGCGTCGGCCCTTCGACCAGTTCCATCACAAGGTAGTTCGGCCCGACGTGGTAGAGCGTGCAGATATTGGGGTGATTCAGAGCGCCGATGGCGCGGACTTCGCGCTCAAAGCGGTCTGTGAACTGTTGGGCCGAGACTTTAATGGCAACATCGCGCCCGATTTGCGGGTCGTGCGCCTTCCACACTTCGCCCATGCCGCCTTTGCCAATTGCCGAGATGACCTCGTAGGGGCCGACGCGGTCTCCGGCAGAGAATGACATGTGATGCGAGTCAGCTAAGTTTACCGTAATTTAAAGATGCGGATAGCGGCTGGATGACGCGCATTCAGTCCACGATTTGGGATTGGGAGGGAATGTCGAGAACGTGAAGGTGCCTGGGTTTTGTATTAACCCATGAGTGCCCCTCTGATCGCTGTCTCAGGGCATGGTTCCACCGACGCTCAGTCGGATCTTATAGAGCCCGGGAGGGGCCGTAATGTATAGCGACTTTCCATCCTTATCGCCCCATGCGCAGTTGCTGGCGACTTCGGGAACCTGAATTGTGCCCAGGTGTTTACCCTGCGGTGAGATGATCAGGACGCCGCCCGGTCCTGCCGCGTAGAGATTGCCGGCTTTGTCCACTTTCATGCTGTCGGGTCCGCTGGTTCCTGGCAGGTTCGTCGCGTCCAGCAGCACCTTGCCATTGCGCGGCGAGCCGTCACTCCCCACGTCATAAACCCACCAGGTTTTCTCCGGCAGCGTATTCGCCACATATAGCTTGTTTTCGTCAGGCGAAAAGGCGATCCCGTTGGGGAAAGGGAGATCCTGAATCAGGAGCTCCAATCTTCCGGCGGCGGTCACACGATAGACACCGTTCACGTTCAATTCTTTCCGGAAGAAGCCGTCCGGATCGGAGAGATTCCTGCGGGCTAAATTATCCGGGTCCGTAAAGTAAACCTCGCCGGTTTTTCTGCGAACGACCACGTCATTAGGACTGTTCAGCCGTTTACCTTCGTAATGATCCGCCAACACGGTCGTTTTTCCGTCTTTTTCAAGACGGGTAATTCTGCGAGCTCCCTGCTCACAAGCAATCAAGCGGCCTTGCAGATCGAAAGTCAGGCCATTCGGACCGACCTTCACTCCGGCCGGCGTGGGTCCTTTGAAAGAGTGATCGACGACAGTGGAAAAACCAGCGCCAGGCGTCCACTTGATGATTTCGTTCAGAGCGGTAAACAGCAAATAACCGCCGCCGCGCGCCCAGACGGGCCCTTCGGTTCTCTCGTAGTTACTTGTGAGCTGCTCGACCTTCGCGCCGCGCGGGACTAATCTATCCAATGTCGGATCAAAGCGCAGAATGTCCTCGTTGGGAGGCTGACAGTTGCTGATAAATCGCATTTGGAAAAGTGGAGCGTCGACAACCAGTCCTTTCGCTGTTTAGTTCTGTGGAGCAGCTTTACAGGAAAAGTTTGCCGCGTCGTTTGTGCTGCCGCTCCCCTTGTACACCGCGACCTGCGGATACGGACAGAGCGGGCGAACCGTATCAACCGCTCCGTTCGTCACATGCATGGCCAACATCTGGCTGGGAGCGATATTCGATTCGCGCCAACGCTCCAGCGCACCCATCGCGTTGAACTGATTCGGACCGTCGCCACTTCCGCAATGTCCCATGCCGGGCACCATGAACAGCCGGTAGAACTCGTCCGTTTTGCTTGCTCCCCCCAACCGCGCCTGAACGCTCTCAAAGTAGTTGATGCTGTTAAGAGGAGAAATCGCCGGGTCGCTCCAGCCGTGATACTGGATTAGCTTGCCACCATGGGCAAAGAAGGCTTGCAGATTCGGATCGGTTGCATTGAGAAGACCATCGTCTGTCTTGTCCGTGAACGCGACATCGCTATCAAAATTCAGCTTCCTGTAATCCCAGGCTGGATACTTGAAGACGACGTATCGGAAGTGGTCCGCTGCGATCGAGAGGAGGGGTTCACTGGAGGGGTTCCATCCCAGTTCGCTTCCAAGAGCCATGCCCGGATATATCTGCTGGTTTGTCCGGGGGTTGATCGCTCCGCTGTACATTCGGCGGGCTCCTTCCACCTGCGCTTGCGTCAAACATCCAGGCCCGTCGGCGCCCTTGCATTCCAGTGTTTTAGGATCGAACCTGCACGCAGCGGGATCGTTCAGTACTCCATCCCGCACGCCGTCCAGAGCGTCGCATTGGCGAAGCACGGCGTCATGCAGCAGGGATAACTTTCCATTAGGCAGGTTTCCAGGCTGCCCTTTGTGCGTGGCTTGCGCCTCAGCGACAATCCCAAGCATCAGATGGGTCCAGAAATTCGCAGGCGCTCCCGCGGCTATGCCATCGAATTCTTCCGGATAGCGTTGCGCCTCCATCAGCCCCTGCCGGCCGCCTCCCGAACAACCATTCCAGTACGAGTATTCAGGCGCCCTGCCGTAATACTTGCCGACGATCACCTTTGACTGAAGCACCATTTCATGAACCGCACGGCTGCCGAAGTCCAACAGCTTTTCCGGGTGTCCCAGTGCAAAAGAGCCATCCGAGACCGTGCTGCTCTTATGCCCCGTATCGCTGGAAACGACCGCGTATTCCTCCCGCAGCGCGGATATCATGTTGACCGAGCCGTTAGCGCCTTCCTCAATTTTTCCTCCCCAGCCACCGTTGCCAATCGCCTCGAACTTCCCGTTCCAGTTCTCCGCTGGAAGCCAGAGTTCCATCTCTATATGGGAGTCCGCCGAAGGTGTGAGTACCGCCACCACACGGCAACGCGCAGGCAGCATCGCGACCGGAGGAGGCGGTGTGCCGGGAGCCTGAAATACTCCTGCCGGCAACGCTTCGGCCGCCGTAATCATCGCGTTGGGAAGCGAGAGGGACTTCAGACCCTCACAGGGAGTTTGCGCAAGCGCGATCACTGGTACAGCCACCAGACATGCGTATAACAGCGATCGGTTCATGTGGAGACCCCTTGTCAGATGGAGTTTTGACCCGCGGCCCAATCTTACCGCAACACAAACGCTCAAGTCCTGGATGACCCGCATTCCGGAAGCCCTATAAGAGGGAATGTCAAGAGACAGTTTTCCCCTACCGCCTGCGGCGGCTGCTGCTTTCGTGCATTCAGCCCCCAACCCCGGGCAACGCTCACGTTTTGAGATTGA
>JBEKTF010000358.1:0-3009 GCA_049516355.1 Bryobacteraceae bacterium
TCGCCCATCGGACCTTCACATTGCCGGGGCTCGGTTTATAGTGAGCTCCCTCTATAGCCTCTCTCATCCTGCGCGGACCCAGTACCCCAGTCCCGGCGATGCCGACGCCTTGGCCTACGCCCGCGTCCCAGTCTCCGCTGTCCCGGCGCTCTGAGGGGCTTCGATCGGGGATGGGTTGCAGAACAGCACTCCCGGCCCACGGCGACTCCGACAGAACCTGTTTCGCGTCTTCGTTATTCCATTGCGCGATGGGTTTCGTTTTCCACGAAGGAGCGGTTGCAGCTGCCAGGAAGGTGGCAGCGAGCAGGAACAGACCATACCCTGTTATTCGTTTCACATCCACGAGTTTAGCGCCAAACGCCACCATCCTTCGTTTCCGCACTGATGAAAAACTTCTATAGGCCCTATATAAATTTCCTGCCAATATTCAGATGATCCTCATTTCATACACATACGTTTCTAAGCGCAGCCACTCTACACTCGGACTGTTACGAAATTTCTGGCGAGCTTATGCGTATACGTCGATGCTTATCCCCTCTTGCTCTATTGCTGGTAACATTGCCGGTCGCAGTTGCGCAGGCGGGCGAAAACAGCCACTCGGCTACGTTTCGCGTTGACGCGCCGGTCGTTCTGGTTCCCACCACCGTCATGGACCGGCGAGGTGCCCTGGTAAGCGGACTTCCCGCGCAGGCGTTCCTTATCTCCCAGGACAACGTACCGCAACGAATCACATCGTTTGGAGAACAAGATGTTCCGGCCTCCATAGGTATCGTATTCGACACCAGCGGCAGCATGCGGAGCGTGCTGGGCCAGGCGAAAAACGTGCTGCGATCCTTCCTGGACGTATCGAATCCGGAGGATGAGGCCTTCCTCTACTCGGTCTCGAGCCGCCCCGAAAAGGACGCGGGTTTCACTCAGGACTTTAACAGTCTCGTTGATCGCATGATGTTTACGGATGCCGGCGGCAGTACCGCGCTGGTCGACACGATCTACTCGGCCATTCAGCAGAGCCGCAAAGCCCATCATGGGCGGAAAGCGCTTCTGGTGATCTCGGATGGGATGGACAATCACAGCCGTTACTCAAAGAGCGAACTCTTCGCGGCGGCGGTGGAGTCGGACATGCAGGTCTATTCCATTTCGGTTTTTGACCCGCCGCGAAACAAGAAACCAATCGAGTTGGGGGAAGAGCGTAACGGCATATTCTTTCTTGAAGAGCTAAGCCGGCGCACGGGCGGGGTCCAGATCGTAGTGCGCGATAGCACTGAGATTAATGAGGCCGCCACGAATATCGGCAAGGTGATTCGCGATCAATACGTGATCGGTTATGTGCCGGAGAATGCCGATAGTACCGGAAAGTGGCACTCCATCAAGGTCAAAGTCGCTGCAGGTAATGCCACGGCATATGCAAGATCCGGATTTTACGCGAAATAGCAGTAGCCGGGAACACAGGCGAAAACGCCAACCCCACAAAAAAACTCAATAGCTTTTTGGCCTGCGCTTACCTTTTCAGCAGCCCGGTAGGCGCGACGCCGGAAAGCCCCGCGTCTCCTATGCGGGACTTTGCGTATGCGGGGCCTGTGCGGGGTCGACAAAGCGATATCCCACATGGCTATCGGTCAGCAGGTACTTGGGATTCCCGGCGTCGTCTTCCAGCTTCTTGCGTAATTGGCGGACAAAAGTGCGCAGGTATTCCACCTGGTTGGCGTATTCCGATCCCCAGACGACATGCAAAAGGCGGGCATGCGTAATGGGTAATCCGGCGTGAGCCATGAGGTAATGCAAAAGGTCAAACTCTTTCGGTGTCAGGTGGACCGGCTCTCCGGACTTCAACACCAGTCGCCGCGCCGGATGAAGCTCCACATCGCCGATCGCGATCACCTCTTCACTGTGAGTTCGCGCATATGGAAAGGCTTCGTAACGTAGTCGTCCGCGCCGGCTTCGAGCGCCTCAATCTTGCGTTCGTAATCGTCATTGACGCTCAGCATGAGAATGGCGACACGAGGCATAAGCCTGCGGAGTTCGCGGCATGTTTCGATGCCGCTTTTGCCGGGCATATTGATATCGAGCAGGACGGCCTCGTAGCGCACGATGCGGCAGAGGGCGAGAGCTTCATCGCCCGTGCTGGCTTCGCCAATATCAAATCCAATACCATAGAGCGTCGTGTGGAGCGTCCGCCTGACCGACGCGTCGTCGTCCACCACAAGAAGCTTACCCTCGGGCTTACTCGTTTGTACCTCCTTGCCGTGGTTATACGACGGTGTGAAAGCTGTAGTTTCACTGGTCAACATTTGTCTAAGCACTCCTTCCCGCGGACGAGGCCGCAGGGGTTTCAGAAACAGGCATCAAGGCCGTTAGCGGGTCGGTATATATGAGGTGAGCCGGTTCCGCAATCGGACTCGGATGTTCGATGACATCCGGGTCGTAGCGGCGATCGTTCCTCTCTCCGGTGTCGCGAACGGGGTCGTTATTGTCATTGGCGTTGATCTCCGGACTGTCATCCAGCTCCAGCACCGATAGGCAATCTGGTTCAATCTCCTGGATATAGCCGGATTCGACTGCACGGATTCTCCATTCGGCGAGGAGCTTGTGAACCATCGCTTTGCTCATACCGTACCGGTCACAGATATTTCGCACGGACCATCCCCGCACGAAGTAGAGCTGAACGATTCTTTCCTGCAGATCGCCCATCGTCCTCTTCATGAACGGCTGAATCTGCGCGGGGAATGTCACGAGGTTCCGCGTGATCGCAGTTCGCAGGAGCGTGTTTCCGAGAAGCGGCAGTGTCATAAGCCGTCACTCACAAAGATGCTTCCCGATCCCTGGAACCGTTTCCGATGTCAAGCGCCTGCCGGGACGCCTTCCGGCTACCGGCTTTGCCGACGGCCTGGCAACATAAAGGACCCAACGCCAATACGCATACAACCGGGATGAGAGCCGCAAATAACTTTTCCATCATGACCTCCCGTGTGTAATTCTTTTCGGCTCAGGCACGTGGAGACCGACTAACCG
>JBEKTF010000359.1:0-3970 GCA_049516355.1 Bryobacteraceae bacterium
AAACGGAAACCGAACGCATCACGGTGTCGGATATCAACACGGGCCTATCCGTGGACGCCACGCAAAACGTGGGCCAGATTGTCCTGCGAGAAGACGACCCGGACGCGTTCTCCGGCGATCCCTACGATTTCGCCAACCGCGCGCTTACGGCGCGCAACCCGTATCTGGTGGGCCCCACCATCCCCGATTACAAGCAGGAAAGGTTCATCGGCAATTTCGCCGGGCCGCACTCGAAGCGGGCCAGTTTCTTCATGGGTGCCGACCGGCACAGCTACCTCGCCCCCTTGGTTGCACAGCAACGTCCATCAACCGGCGTTCAGATTCTCGGTACTCAATATTCAAGCCGATTGCTGGCCTTAATCTCCAAAATAGAAAAAAACATCGGAAGAAAAATAATCTTCAAAGCGAAGGTCGGTGAAGAGAACGATAACAGCATCATTCGCGATGGTGACACCTTCGTCATCAACTTAGGCCCGGGGTCGGTGGAAGACGATGTGGCCCACGAACTTATGCACGCGCAGTTGGAGTCAGAGGGATATCCGCATCTATTCTGTCTTGCGGCGATCCCTGTAGCAAAGGTTATCGAAACGTTCATAAGCAGCGATTTTGACCACTTAATCATTAACCAGCGCCTCTTCAAAGAGGGATACAACCCGCTCTTGGGTTTTATGTCCGGGATGAGGGATCAATATAAGTCGGTGATGACAGTAAGACTTCCATCGAATTCCACCCCGGAACAGCGGGTGGCATACGATGTCCTGATACTTCATGAACTTATGAAGCATGTTTATTACGTTCGTTCAGCCGCTGCGGAGACTGCTATTCTTGGATCCCACCCGGAAATCCGGCCACGATGGAGTCCCCTAAAAAGCGCGATTGAAGAGTACATAGGCAAGCCAGACTTTCGCCACGCCTGGAAGTTTGCTGAGACGTACTTGCGACTAATGGACGGTATTACGATGGCAAACGCCCCAACGCCAAGATTTTCTGAGATGTTTGGGCTCGGGCCATTGCCGGTTTCATATCGGCAGAAAACTGGTCCCGCATCCGCGCTACTACGCATTTCTCAGATACCAAACGATCCACATTCGATTGTTCGCGTCTTTCATGGGAATGTTATGGTCGGCGCGGTCACAAAAGCTGGTGAACCAGAGGAAGATCTGAAGCAGCCGCTGTCTGTATTCGGGGCCAGATACGGAATTGCATTGTATCCGAGATAACCGGCGCGTCGACTTCTCTCGCGCGATGATCTTCGGGGAGCGGTAGCGCCATTGCTGGAGACGATTGGCAAGCCTATCACGGCTCGGGGCGAGTCGCCTACTTTCTACGATCTTCCGGTTCGCGTCTCATTTCGGCGTCGCCGTGATCCGGGAGAATATTGCCTTCGGCCGAAACTGCAGCTGCTAACCCAAACGTCCGCCATATTATCGGCTTAGACGCCATCAAGCGGAACGCCGGCGGCGATACAGGAGGCTAAGCAGGAAGATTGCACCCGCGGTAGTAACGATAAGGGGACCGGTTTGACGGTGAATGTGAGCGGCCAAAGCGGTCCCGGCCAGGGTGGCAATGAGCGCGACCACGGTAGCAACAATCAACATGCCATTCAAGCTCTTCGCTACTTGTTTCGCTGTCGCTGCTGGAATGATGATCAGTGCCCCCATCAGGAGGGCGCCCAGGTATCGCAACCCCAGCGCGATGGTGAGAGAAAACATCTCCAGATACAAGAGGTCGAGAAGTCTTACATTGATGCCGGCGGTCCTGGCGACTTCAGAGGAGACAAGCATAACCACCAGCTTGTTCTTCTGCGTCAGAATAAAGGCGACGACAACACAAGAGCCCGCCACGCCAAAAACAACTTCAGCGCGGCTCAGAACGCCGGCGCCGCCAAATAACGCGTCGATGAGTTCCTCTCCCGAAGCCATCATGCTGCCGATGGCGAGTGCGACCGAAAAAACTACACCGACAATCGTTTCGGTGGCGACGTGAGCATGCCCCTCGAGCGCCCAAACGAGAAGAGCTCCAAAAAACAGCATGGTCACGGCGCCCAGGAGGGGATTGATTCCCAATGCGATCGCTATGCCGATGCCGGGTAGCGCAACGTGTGACAACGCATCACCCGCAAGCGCCATCCGTCGCATTACCGCAAAGCAGCCAACCAGACCGGACGCAGCCGCCATTGCGACCGGGAGTAACAACGTTTCAGTGGTCATGAATGTGATAATCGACAGGCGCTCCATAGATTTCCCGGAGCAAGTCGGGAGTAAGAACTTCTTTTGGAGCACCGATATGAGCCGTGCCCCCGCCGAGGCAAAGGACATTGTTTGCATATCGATAGACGACCGAGAGTTCATGTGAGATGAAGAGAACGGTCAATCCGTGATCGCGCTGCAGGCGGGCTACGAGTTCATTCAACTGTCTCTGACCCGGCTCGTCAACTCCAGCCGTCAACTCATCGAGCAAGAGAACATTTGGTTTACCCAACAGCGCGAACGCGATCAGCAGACGCTGAAATTGGCCACCGGAGAGAGTCCCAATCGGGGTTCTCGTCACTTCGGGGGAAATTCCCACAAGCGTGAGCGCTTGATAGATATCTGCGTCAGAGACCGCGGCCAACGTTTTCTGCGTCGCGAGGAAATCGCGGCCAGTAATCGGAACATCACGATCGAGGTCGAGCTTTTGCGGAACATAACCGATTGCGACATCCTCGTCCCACCGAACAGAACCCTCGAATGGAATAGCACCTATGATGGCCCGAAAGAGGACCGTCTTGCCAGCACCATTCGGTCCGATGACAGCGAGCGACGATCCACGAGCCACACTGAAGCTTACGTCGTGCAATGGCTGAGAGTTTTCGAAGCCTACGGTCAGATGAGCCACGTCGAGGATATTCGTCAAATCCTGAGCTTCCCGTCTATTAGAGTACATTCGGCGGCTCCGTCGCGAAGCCGCAACTGTTTCGGACCGCACCGATGCAGTTACGTTGGCTGAAGCGGCGCGCCCTTGACCGCTCCGGGCCGTTCTGAAGAACCCTTCCTGTTATGTGCGCGCGCACGATGGCAAGTCCGGCAACAAACGCATTCGGGTGCTTTTCTTGCTAGAATCCTCGGATATGTCATCGGCATACAAGTACTTTCTCGCCTTCTGTCTCGGCTCAGCCACACTGGTCGGGCAGCAACCAAAAGTCGATTTGAAAGCTGAAGAGGCGGTAATTCGCGCTCTGGCCTCAGGTCGTAAGGATGGTGTGCCTCCCCGTACGAACGACCAAGTCTACTGGAGTCCGGACATGAAGCGCCCCATTGTGCGCCCCGAGGCCGCACAACTCTTCGCGCCGCCGAGCAAAAGGAAGAACGTCGTTAGCGTTATTAAAGTTCAGCGGCTCGAATTGGCCGCTTCCGGGGACATGGCATGGGAGTATTCGTACCAAGATTCGGAATGGGACACGGACGGGACACCCTCCCGGCATGAGCATTTGCACGCCGCCTTTCTGCGCGTGTGGAAGAAGATCAACGGCGAATGGAAATCAGAAGCCTTCTTCGAGAGGCCCCTCGACGTTCCGTTTGCGGAGAAATAGCCCCCGTCGTTTTGTTTTGCTCCCGCTACGACACCGCTCCTCAGGCCGGATCGCGCGGCCAAGGCCAGTCGAGCGGTTCGCGATTCTGGCTCAGGTAAACAATGCCCGGTAACTGAATCGCCTCACGCCGCCGTTTTCGCCAGCGCTTTCAATCAGTTCCAGTTTTTGGATAGTACGGGTTTCAGCTTTTGGACATTACGGGGGACTTCAAGGCCGGGTTCAGGGCATTTGTCAGCTCCTGTCCTGCCAGATCATCGAGATCCGTTTCTGACCAGACCCTAGGAGCCCGTCCGAGTATTCATTGACGCAGGTTCATTCGTCGTCGGTTGGTCTGATGGAATACGAGAACGGCTGAACGCAGGGGCGTGCCAGGAACATCTTAGCTGGCGCCGGAGACTC
>JBEKTF010000360.1:0-3887 GCA_049516355.1 Bryobacteraceae bacterium
CCGAAGTGTCTTTCTACCTGACCTGCAACGACGCTTCATCTCCCCACCCGACCGGGCTGCTAACAAACAGACCAACCCACAACCCAAAATCGCGGTGGAACGGACCAGCAGTTTCTGGAGAGCCGGTAGTCGTTAAAGGGCCGTGCCAGGTTGGCGTCTGACGCGGTCCCGTCTGTTCCAGCGCCGGCACAACCCCGCGAGCGCCGGGGCCACGAGCCTGAGGCAGTGGTTAAGCCTTGAGAGATCGGAGGCTCTGCGCGGTGCGGAACACATCCTCAGCCTGAGGCCGCGCGGTAACTTTATACTTAAAGCGGCACAGGCTTTCGCCTGTGGATGGCCTCTCTGGAGGAAAGCCGAATGAATTATCGATGTTGGCTCTTCGCGATGCCCGCCTTCGTCTGGATCGTGGGTTCAGCACCAGCGCACCTCACAGCTCAAACCCCGCCTGCGAAGAAGTGGACCCCGCCGCGCACCCCCGATGGGCAGCCGGACTTCCAGGGAAACTGGAACACGGCTACGCTCACGCCGCTGGAGCGCCCGCCGGAGTTCGCCGGAAAGGAGTTCCTGACCGCGCAGGAAGCCGCGGAATACGAAAAGCGCACGCTCGAACAGGTCAACAGCGATCGCCGCGATGGCGGGGCCGAGGCCGACCTGCGCCGGAATTACAATGAGTTCTGGCGCGATCGCGGAACCACCGTAGTGGCCACGCGCCGCACGTCGCTGATCGTGGATCCGCCGGACGGAAAGGTTCCGCCGCTCACCCCCGGGGCGCAGAGGAAACGAGCCGCTGTGGCAGGGGGAGTCGGCGCGCCCGCTACTGTATCCGCGTCGAGGCCGGAGCGACTTCCCGGCGGTCCCGAGGATCTGCCTTTACGCATCCGCTGTATCTCCCGCGATCTGCCCATGATTCCCACGCCGAACAACAATTTCCTGCAAATTGTTCAAAGCGCGGGCTACGTGGTGATTGTCCAGGAGATGATGCACGAGGTCCGCATCATTCCGCTGGACGGAAGGCCTCATCTGGATCCCAGGATCCGCGGCTACATGGGGGATTCACGCGGTCATTGGGAGGGCAACACGCTGCTGGTTGACACGACGAATTTTATCGGCACGGACAATTTCTACGGAGCCGATGAAGCCATGCATCTCACCGAGCGCCTGACCCGCATTGATCCCAACACCATCCTGTATCAATTTACGGTTGACGATCCCACCGCATTTACCAGGCCCTGGAGCGGAGAGATGTCGATGACAAAAACCAGCCAGCCAGTGGAAGAGTACGCGTGCCACGAAGGGAACTACTCGATGAGTAGCATTCTCGCCGGTGCACGCGCCGCCGAGAAAAGAGCGGTCGCGGAACCGCGGCCGTGAGGGAGCGCTCATTGCCCCGCCGCTCAGTGGATAGCGGCCGCCGCGCCGCGTAGACAATGAGAGAGTCCTATGATTCTCAAACAGTACTATCTGGGCTGTCTCGCCCACGCTTCGTATCTGCTTGGAGACGAGGCCAACTCGACCGCCATCATCGTCGACCCCCAACGCGACATCCAGCAGTACCTGGCCGATGCCGGGAAATTTGGCCTCCGGATCCGCCACGTCTTCCTCACTCACTTTCACGCCGACTTCGTCGCCGGCCATCTGGAACTACGCGACCGTTGCGGCGCGACGATCCATCTCGGCCCCCGCGCCCAGGCGGAATACGCTTTCGTGGCGATGAAGGACGGCGATACGCTCGAATTCCCGGGACTGCGCCTCGAAGTCCTCGAAACTCCCGGCCATACGATCGAGTCCATTTCGCTCCTGGTCTTCGATCTCCGGAAGGACACTGCAAAGCCGTACGCCGTCCTCACGGGAGACACTCTGTTTATCGGAGACGTCGGCCGCCCCGACCTGCGGGCTTCGCTCGGGTGGACAGCCAGTGACCTCGGCGCACGCCTCTACGACTCGCTGCACAACCGGCTCTTGCCGCTTCCCGATGAGACGCTGGTCTATCCGGCCCATGGCGCCGGCTCCCTGTGCGGGAAGCAGCTTTCCTCCGATACGGTCTCTTCCCTGGGAGATCAACGGCGTCTGAATTACGCCCTGCAGCCCATGTCGAAGGAGCAATTCATTCGTCTGGTGACGGCCGACCAGCCCGACGCTCCGGCGTATTTCACTTACGACGCGATCCTCAACACTCGCGAGCGCGCCACGCTGGACAGGAATCTGGAACAAGTTCTTCATCCCATCGATCTTGACGAAGTCCTTCGGATGGGGGATGCGGGCGCCCAGATCCTCGATGTGCGTGATCCCGCCGAGTTCGCCAAGGGTCACCTGGCCGGCAGCATCAATATCGGGCTGGGCGGGCAATACGCCACCTGGGCGGGCACGGTGCTCGACCGCGCCAGGCCGATCGTGATCGTTGCTGAGCCGGGACGCGAACAGGAAGCCGCCTTACGGCTGGGCCGTATCGGTTTCGATCACGTCAAAGGATACCTGCCGGGAGGGATGGAAGCGCTTGCCGGCCGCCCCGACCTGGTGTGGCCGACCGAGCGCATCAGCGCCCCAATGGTGGCGGAGGAGTTGGCGGGCGCGGATCCGCCGCTGGTGCTGGATATCAGAAATCCGCGCGAGTGGGCGGCCAGGCACATTGACGGCAGCGTGAATATTCCGCTGAACCATTTGCAGGAGCGCATCGGCGAAATCCCCCGGGACCGTCGCATTGCCGTCCATTGCGCGGGCGGCTACCGCTCTTCGATTGCCGCCGGCATCCTGCATCAATATGGGATAACGCACCTGGTCGAGATGGTCGGCGGCCTCGCTGCGTGGGAAGCCGCTCAACTTCCGGTGGCTTCCCAGGCGTAACCGCGGGCGGAGCGGACGGAACGCCTCTCGGCTGCTTCGCTCCCCAGGCAAAGTGGCTAACGGCATCAACCAGGAACTGGGATAAAAGCGGCGCGAGACAGAAGACACGCCGCTAATGTGCCGGCTGGATTCGGAGCAATGCGCCCGCGTCTTCGTCGGTCGGGAGATACAGAAAGCCATCGGGGTCCTGGCGCATGTCGTGGATCCGCTGCCGCAGTTCGGTGAGCGCGGATTCGCGCCGCAGGTTGATCATGGCCACGCACGCTTCCTGATGTCGAGCCGCGCGGGATCAGCGAAATTCTGCAATGTATCAGTTCTGATAAATCGACACCAAACCCTCGATGTATCCTTCCGCCGGGAACTGCTCGGCGGCTTGCGAGCTAAGCGTCAACCTGCCCCGCCACTTCCCCCAACGCCGTTTCTGCGGCAACGCCGTTTCGGTTTCGGCCACTCTTTGGGATATACATTACGAATCGGCTATTGCGCCCCGGCATGCTCGCCGAATCATCGGCTCCGCAGCGTCCACGCATGCGAGTCCTTCGGCAATGGCTTCATTTGCGCGATGAAAATCGAGCCAGGAAAATTCCCCCAATCTTGGGCATAGAAGCACATCGGGAGGATCGCCGGCCAGTCGCATCCGGGTAATACGATCCTGCATGATGTTCAAAGAATTCGCCAATACTTCGAAGTAACTTGGATAGTCGGGTCCGGCCTGGAGCACGCGGTGAAGAATCGGACCGACCGCGTCCACCAGCCACTGAGGCGCCTGGGGCGAAACGGCAGGCGCGGTGGTTGACGTGGTCGGGTCAATATCGGATCCGCTGAATCGCCGCCCGACCAATTCCGAGTTCAGGTCGACAGCGATGACAATGTCGGCACCCAAAGCACGCGCGAGCGACACCGGTACGGGATTGACCAGCCCGCCGTCGATCAACCACCGATCTTCGTGCCTCGTCGGACTGAAGACTCCCGGCATACCGATGGACGCGCGTACCGCGCGTCCTATGGGTCCCTGCTGAAGCCAGATCTCTCGTCCCGACGCAAGG
>JBEKTF010000361.1:0-4940 GCA_049516355.1 Bryobacteraceae bacterium
CGAGGATGATCGAAAATACGTAGACGGTGGCGAGAAGCAGCATACCCATCAGACGCGTCCAGACGACCTCCGCGCCTAGCGCGCCAGCGCCAGAAAGGGCGATTGTCAGGTAAACGGGCCAGTTCAGGGGCAGTCGGACATTTTTCCCGGACGCCGGTGCGGTGGCCCTCGATGAGTCTTTTCCCGCGAGAGAGAAGCTGAGGACCGCGACCAATACGTTGATCCCGACGGCCACGTATGCCGCAGTAGCCATGTTGTAGATCCGCAGCAGGTAGAACCCCGCGAACAGACAGCCGAACACCGCCCCTGCCGTATTGCTTCCGTAGAGCAAAGCCCACCAGGAGACGCCGCGCGGAGTGCTCTCTATCCCGCGCACGATGGCGGGCAGGGAGGCACCCATCAGGATCGTTGACGGGAGCATGCACACAGCGGCGACCGCTCCCCGAAGCAACATGCCGGGCATACCGTGCTCAGCGCCAATGATGTAAACGCGCGCAACCAGCGGCATGGCCAGCGTGACTGCCACTCCGAAAAAAGCGATCCCGAATTCGAGGGCCGCGTAAACGCGTAAAGGATTCCGGTCAACGAGCTTGAGACGGGGAAGTGCGATGCTGCCGATGCAAAGCCCCCCCATGAACGTGGCGAGCAGAATTCCCAGCGATACGGCTGTGGACCCCAGCGCAAGCTGCAGAACCTGGTACCACGCGACTTCGTATATCAGCGCCGAACAACCACTGCCGGCGAAAAGCAGGAGGAGGACCGGAAGGTGTCGCGATACCGACGGCGTGACAGTCTCGACAGGTACTGTGAGTTGCAACAGAGGACTCCGAACCGTGTAGAGTACCACGGTTCGAAACCACTCTTGCCAGACTTGGCCACCCGATGAAGATTCTGCGCAGAATCATGATCTTTGAGGATATCCGCAGATCTGTAAGCAGGTGAGGCAGACATCGCGGAGCGCCACCGCGCCCAGTCGAAGCCCGCTCCAAATCCTGCATAGCCACATTCTTGCCCGGCATTGCGTGGCTGATCGGGCCGCGCTTATGGCTGCTGCTCCTGCTGCGCACGCCTCGCAAACGGATCATAGCCCACTACCACCCATCGTTCGCGCCCCAATGTTCGCGTCCAGACCATACGCTCCCCGGGACCGGGATCGACTGCATAGAACACCTTTGCCTGTGCCCAATCGGGACCATTCAGGTTGAGATGTTCGGCGTAGAAGTCGGGCGGCGAGCTCTTCAGAAACACCACGCACCGGCAATCCGAGTATTGGCCAGCCAGATGCGCCACTGCGATGGAGGGAGCACTCCGCCGCAACATGATCTTGACTCCAGCCAGAGTCACCATTGCCTGAACGGCCATCAGAGCGCAGCCCGCGGCGATCAGCGACCGCCGAGGTGGGCACAGCGCTTGAAACGTTACGGCGATTCCCTGCGCGGCGAGAATCGCCACTGCGAAGTACCCTTCAAACCAATAGCGCTCCGCCAGGACCGAACCCGATCCTTCGGTTTGCAACAGGTGTCCCAGAACAATGGCAACGAACAGCGATAGCAGCACCCACACCATGGGAGAAGTCCTCCGGTTCTTCCAGAAGCCTACGCCCGCCAGTACGAAGATGAGCGGGAAGAAGAAAAGCAGCGTGGATTCCAGGCCGAATCGCAACGTTCCTCTTATGTTGCGGAGCAGCTGAGGCACAGACGCGGAAATCTCCACGGGAACATTGACGCCCAGGGCAAACGCATATGGCGACAACCATGGATTGCCCGTGAAGGCCCGATTATAAAACAGTACGGACCCCACGGTGAGCGCGCCCAGGGCGGTGCCAATCACCAAAACCCGAGCCCGAAACCCCGGCTCTCGTCGCAGAGTCAACATGGCACCCCCCGGTCAAGGTAGCGGCGGTCAACAGGGCCGTGAAGGGCCGCACATGGAACGTCAGCCCAACCAGCAAATACATGAGGGCAAAGTACGAGAGCTTACGGAGACGCGTCCCTTCCATCCAGGCCCAGCAGGACGCCGCTACCAGCAGTCCCGCCGTGGCGTGCGACATCAGCACCATGCTCGGCGCGAGGAAACATGGCGAGAGAACGAGCAGGGCTACCGCCCAAAAGGCGGCCGCCGGGCCGCCGAGCGCACGTGCGATCCGGGCCGTGCAAATCAGGATACCCACCGCCAGCAGCGGATTAGCCAACCATCCCCAGCCGAGCTTCTCCGGCAACGCCAGTACCAGGGGCCAACCCAGAGGATATTTGGCAAACCATCCATTGTGCCAAAAGATGAGGTGGTTGAAGCGCAGCGGCAGCGGTTCGGCCCAGGGCTGTTTCGACGCGCCTGGGGGGGCGGCCGCCACCAGCTTTCCCGTGCCCAGGATTTGCGCTTGAAAACGGTACGCTACCTCATCCGGGAAGCTCATGCCCTGGACATTGATTGCGCTCAAGGCCGCGGATCCGATCAGGAAGGCTCCCATCGCCGCGGCAGTCCAGACTCCGGCCTGCGCCGGCATCGCTGGCGGAGCTGGCTCCTTGCCTTTCAATCCGTACAGAAGTGCGGGCAGGAGTACGGATCCCTGCAAAAAAATCGCCACTATTTCAAAATGCGGCCAGCCACGCAGGACCGCGACAGCCACCAGAGCACCGTATAAGAGCGTTCCCACCAGCATGACGGTAGTACGGAGCGGCTGCTGTGATCCGCCGAAATCCGGCGACCGGGGCCAGAGCGCCCTGTGAGCGGAATCGTCGGGTATCATGCGACCGCTCCCCGAAGCAACATGCCGGGCATACCATGCTCAGCGCCGACGATGTAAGCGCGCGCAACCAACGCCATGGCCAGCGCGACCGCGATGTCAAAAAAGGCAATCCTGAATTCGAGGGCGGCGTAAACGCGTAAAGGATTCCGGTCAACGAGCTGCAGTACCTGGTGCCACGCGACTTCGTATATCAGCGCCGAACAACCACCGCAGGCGAAGAGAAGAAGGAGGACCGGAAGGTGTCGCGATACCGACGGCGTGACAGCCTCGACAGGTACTGTGAGTTGCAATAGTGTCTCCGAACCGTGTAGAGTACCACGGTTCGAAACCGGTCTTGCCGGCCCTAGACGAGCCCCGCCATCGGGAGTTCGGCTTTTCGGCTGCTGTCCCGAAGAGACCGGACACTCCCGTGAGTCCGCTCGATCACGCGATATTGCATCTCGACGACACCGCGGAGGTCGGCAGGCAGATCTTCGCTCAACTTGCTCAAAGCCTCGCGATAGTTTTTCACAATCGCATCTTCGCTGCGCTCGGCTTCTTCGAGAATCGCGTGATCGTGGTTCCCGACCAGAGCGGATTTGAGGTCCACCCATACACGGTGTATCGCGCCTGCGGGGGAACCCGACTTAGCTGGTTCGCCGCCGATTTGCGCGATTTCGGTCTGCAGTTCGCTGGCGAACTCCGCGCGCTGGCGGGCATAGTTCAGGAAAAGAGACCGGGTCTGCGGATCTTTTACGTTTTCCGCAGCGGTCCGATATCCTTTTTCGCTGTCCTTACAGGTCTCAATCAGATCGTTCAACGTCGAACGAATCCCGTCCATGTCGATTGCCATTTTTGAGCCTCTCAATCGATCCGAGCAATTTTCCTGCCGAATCAGATCGAATCCGCGAAGGACTTGCGAAGTTTATAGAACCAGGCATGGCCGAAGAAGAAGACTGCGAGGGAAACGGCTGAAAGCCATCCGAGCGACGCCCAATCCGGGGCTTTCGATTCCAGCAGGATCGAGCGATAGCCACGCACCAGCACGTAAATAGGGTTCTTTGTGAGAATCGCAAGCGCTGCGTGGGGCAGGGAACTCAGATTGGATTCGGGGTAGCAGATGGGCGTGATGAAAAACCAGATCGTCAGAAGATAACCGTTGATTTGCGCCAGGTCGCGTACAAAAACGCCCAACGCCGCGAGGAACCAGCAAATCCCGGCAGTCAGTAGTATTTGCGGAATAACCAGCGCCGGCAGGTAAAGGACCGTGACGGGAACGTGACCCCTGACGGTCAGCAGGGCAAGTGCGAAAAGAACGATCCCGAAGAATTCCGTAATCATGCCGGATGCCACCAGGTTGACAGGCAGCGTTTCGACGGGGAATACCAGTTTCTTGATAAAGTTCCGGTGCTCCACCATGATGAACGGCGCGCGCCCCACGGCTTCGCTGAAGGCGAGCCAGGGCAGCATCCCGGCGAGGAAATAAACGGCGTATCCGGAGCGGCTGGAGTCGTTTCCGAATCGCGATTTCAGCACGAGGCCGAAAACGAAGAAGTACGTGAACATCAGCATCAGTGGGTTGAGCACAGTCCAGAGCGCTCCGCCGAACGAACCGCTGTAGCGGCTCAGCACGTCGCGGCGAACAAGAGTGCGGATCAGGTTGCGGTTCCCCCAGATGGAACGGACCGGAAGGCTGAAAATTCGAAGAAAACTGCGGGCCATTCGCTTGCGCCTTACGGATCGTCGATCGGCAATACGCCATCCCCGGAGTTGCGCTCGCCCCTCTGTATCCACCGCGACATCAATCAACAGAAAAGGCCAACCCTGATTATAAAACCATGCGACATGCTCGCGCATGATGGAAACGTAAATGTTGTATTCGCCAGGTTCGGACGGCAGAGGAATTTCAAAAGCCACCGCGCCGCTTTGCGCGGGCGCCAGATCGAGAGGAGCGCGTTCGCCATCCACCACCAGCGTTCCGGTCGGCTCGTCGAAAAGATGGTAGCCGGCGGCCCAGCCCTGTCCCGGCAGCCAGGTTTCGGAAGAACGATTGGCGATTTCGCAGTGTACTTTTAGTACTGAGCCCTCGAGTCGAACCTCGGGTTTACCAAAATCTGCGTTCACGCGTAGAGCCACGTGGGCCAGCGCTGCTTCACTGGTCCGATTTTGCGGCCGAGGGAGTAAATTCCGTCGCCGCGGAAATCCTGGCCCAATC
>JBEKTF010000362.1:0-12837 GCA_049516355.1 Bryobacteraceae bacterium
TGCCTTCAAAGCGTTCGATAGTGCCCTGGAGTCTGAAACTGCGATCAAACGTCGGATTGTGGAGTTGCGGACCAGGGGCATTTCGCCAACGTCAGTAAACTCCTGGGTCCGAGTTATCAACGCATTCCTGAAGTGGCAAGGGGCAAACGTGAGGATTCCGAAATTGAAGGAGGAACAAAAGGTCCTCGCCACGCTGACCCCGGAACAGATCCGGCGGCTCGTCTCGTTCAAACCGAAGGGCATCAATCAGACCCGCACGCACACGGCGGCATTGCTCATTCTGGACGGGGGGTATCGGATCAGTGAGCTTCTGACCCTGCCATTCGATCACTGCGACCTGGACAACCTCGTTGTGAAGGTGCGAGGGAAGGGTGGGAAGCACCGGCTGATACCACTCTCCATGGAGATGCGAAAGAGACTCTATCGCTACGCAACGAAGCACTCAGGACCAGGATGGCTGATGTTTGGCACCCGCAACCACACCCCCGTGACGGTGAGGAATTTCGAGCGGGATTTGAAGCTGATCGGAGCGAGGACTGGAGTCACCGGCGTGAGGTTCAGTCCGCACACCCTGCGCCACTCGTTCGCCTGCGAGTACCTGAGGAACGGGGGGAACCTGTATTACCTTTCCCGCATCCTGGGACACAGCAGTGTGAAGACGACGGAGATCTACCTCCAGTCCGTGAAAATTGACGAACTGGCAGCGGTGCATGATCGGTTGTCGCCACTGGCACCGGGATCGCTTCGGGACCGAAAACACCGATAATCCCCGCTTTGGGAGCTACCTTGAAAGCAATCTGCACCTGTGAGGCAGGGAGAGGAGAGATATCAATCTCCCCTCTCCGTCCCACACCCTACACTTACCCTTCAAGGTCTACATCTTGAGCCATTCGTACCCCGGCGAGACCGCGAGAGTATCCGCTTGATTTGTCCTCGGCCCTCCCTTTGTGAGGTTGGCAATTTCGAGCAGATCAAGATGAGTCATGTAATTTCTGGCCGTCGGCGAACTGACACCGCAAAGCTTCACGACATCACCGGTTTCGACGGTGTCCCTCTTCCGCAACTCCTTCACGATGGGCCGGAGGTGGCCGGGTATTGAGGAAATGGCAACTTGACCGATCAGATCAAGGTCCGATTGATCGACGCTGGATCTGCCGTTAATTAGAGCGTGCCCAAGAGCCAAGTCCTTGAAGTAGGTCACGATTTTGTAGGGGGCCTCCGGTGGATTGGCAGCGACCGGCGTGGCGGATTTCAGCCATTCCTGATCGAATATCACCTCAGCTCGTCCTTGAGCCAGAAATTTCGCCCAACGTATGAGCTCTAGTAACAGCGGCCGAGGAAATTCGATTGACTCTGGATCAACCGAGCCGACAGCGTGTCGCTGGTAGAACTGGACCAAGAACTCGTTCATCGCCCGTTGGCACTCACGTTCGGCTCTGCCGGGATCGCCGTGCTCAGCGTATTCAAGAAGTTGTTCCTCAGTTACTTCCAGCGCTGGAATCTCAAAGAACAACAATCGAGTGCCAAGCTGGGACATCAGTCGGTGAGTGCTGACGGGGAGCGGAGTCGTACAGCCGATCCAATTAAAGACTATGGAACGGTCGTAACCCCGCCTCCCCCTCATGCCCGTGTCGGAAATGAATCCCTTGCCGTCCAGGACTGCGATCAGGATGGAGAAGTTGTCCTGCAATTCCTCGACCCGCCCTCGAAACAGCGGGGCCATTTCCTTGGTGATGAGGACTTTGTTCTCCAGTTTCGGCAGCAGGTCCATCCTTGGTAGATCCTCCTCCTTGACATTCGCCGCGTGTGTCACAAACGATTTCGGCGTGAACTTGTCGCTTCGGTACACGTTCTTACTCAGGATGCTGCCTGCCGACGGAAATGCCATTTGGACGACGGCGGATTTCCCGGCCCCGGATGGGGCCTCGAACATCAGAGACAGGGGTTTGGTCCGGCCCTTTAGCGCCATCGCCCCGAAGACTCCGAGACAGGCTTGGACGGCGGGGTACAGATTTGGGTAGTACATCACTACCTTCTCTTCTAACGGCTCGATGTTCCAAGCAGGTTGGACGGGCGGGACGGGCTGCGGATCTACGGCTATGGTGGCGGGAATCGTTCGAGTGGGTTCAGCAGGTGCTGCTGTTATCATGTTTTCTCCTGTATTCAGGTGCGGTTTGGGTGGGTTTGAGGCTTTCTTCTTTGGTTATGTGGATTACCGCGCCGTGTTGGAACTTCAGGGCAATATTGCCCCAGAACTCCTGTTCGGCGAGGCGTTGAATGAGCGAGATGGCGGTGCTGTTGTCTTCAGGCACTGTGGAACCTCCGGTTGGCCTGTACGAAGGCATCGAGTGCTGACTGCTCCAGCAGGACTCTCCGCCCTACGCGAACAGGCAAGAGACGGTGCTGGTCAATGAAACGACGGACGGTCCAGGGGCTTACGCCCAGCAGACGGCCCGCCTCTCTCAGAGAGAGAAGGGGTGTCATATGTAACCTCAGATGTGTGGATTCGTCTAACACGTAGCGGGGCAAACCCGCTACAAGTGAGGGCAGACCTCACTAGCTCGGCTACGATAGGACCGAGTAGGTTCTAGCTAGCCTAGTGGATACCGCGATAACACATTTGTAGTATATTTGTCAAGTGCCATCGCGCATATTCCCGCTAAGTATTTGCATCTTAAGAAAATATAGTTCTATAAAATTTCGCTGTCAGTCTGCTAGGACCACTTCTATAGTTCCGTATGCCATTTATTGCCATTTCCAGGCCCGAATTCCCGCTAGCCAGCCTAGTCCAGCCGCCTAGGTCCGCGTGTGGCTCACCTAGGCCAACACTCAGAGGCCAATTCCAGTCTGGGGGCGTGTGGAGAGGGGCAAACCACCCTTGAAAGCCGTCTGTACCCTGTGCGTGAGTCGTACCTGTCCCCTCCCCTCCAAGCCCACACCCGACACCTGGCTTTCAAGGTAGCGTGGCGTCGATTGGGCACGGGCTGGAAGCGACCCGCCCCAGGGACTGCCTGAATTGCGGTTTTGGGGCCTCTGCCGGTCCGAATGGGGAAATCCCACCCAGTCGCACTGCGATTCAATGGCGGGCCTCCCAGGGCCTCTGGCGGGCAAGCGAAGCGCAAGATCCGACGGTTACTCCCTCCGCTGTCCGACCAATAGTGCGATCTGAAGACTCCCAGCCGGAGTCAAAGACCATATAGTCCCGTATCCAGGAGTATTTTCGACGGTGATGTAACCTAATCCGCGTAGCTGAATCACGATGGCCCGAACCATTTCGCCCATTGATTCATTGGTAATCGCCGCCGTCGTAACATCCACACCCTCAGGAAGGTATTCCTTACAAATTCTGGTGATAGTGGTTGTGATCTGGCCAAAGGAGACGAAATGACTTCCATCGCGGAACAGTGCCAGGAGAATCCTCTTCCATGACACCGTTACGGTGGAATTTACAATTGAACGATCTGGCTGAGTCCAGTCCACTGACCATGCAGTCAGATCATCCCCTTGAGAGAGCATCAATCCGGTGTCTTTCCGAAGCCGCGCCACTTCCGCTTCCAGCTCCATGGCCTTCTTCTGTAACTCCGTGATCTCCTCAAGATCCTCAATCCTGCGCTGATTCTTTGCCCGGACCCATCCCTCCTGGGGCTGGAGATTAAACGCGTGCGTCAGCGCGTGCCAGACCTGAGACTTGAGTTCGTCGGGGTTTCTGTATTCCTTCACGAGCTTGCCTTTGGCCGCCTTTGCCCGGAAGGCATCCAGCTTCGCTCGTGCCCCTGGCTCTTGATCGAGGTGGACACCCTTGATTTGGCCGAGGTCGTGAAAGAGGAACGCCATGACTGGCTTGTGCGAGGCGACGGCGAAATCATACTCCTTCTCGGTGAAGCTGGTCCCGTCCGCTGCCAGAGATCCATACCGCCCGGCAATGATGACCACGTAATAATCAGACGAAAGAATCTCACGCTGGATAAAGTCCCACTGGTCGTCGTCTGCGGATGGGAACATTTCCATGCCGGTTGGAAACGCCCTCATTTCGAGGAGTGCCTGGAGCACCTTCTGCCGCTCCTCTTGGAGATCCCGGAATGTTGAGCTGACGAAGACCTGATAACGCTTTTCGTTGGGGTCGGTCACTTCGCCATTGTAGATGGAAGTCAGAGCGTTTTGGGGCGTCTGTGGCCCGTGAAATCAGACAGTGCCACCACGGGTAGCTTCAGCCCGCCCGCCATCTGCTCCCGCTGCCCGCCATGTTCCAGGTGACTCCCAGTACTGGGACCGTGAATATTGCGTCGCAGTGCACGTTGCCCGTAAACTGAATCCAGCAAACGATGAGCGCAGGAATGGCCATACTCTGTCTGCTTCTCGGGGCGGCCTGGACCTTCTTCACGGTGCCGATCCTCAGTCTGTGTGTCGATTGGTGGAGTGCCACTCTGTCGGGAAGGAAGAAATAGTCCGCCGCAGGTAGGGTTTTAATAGACGGACCTCAGCGTCCAGGGCTTCTGAAATCAAACAGAACCAGCACCGGTAATTTCAGCCCCCGCGCGATCCGCTCCAGCACCTCGAAGCTGGGGGAGTTGATCCCACGCTCAATCAGGCTCAGGAAATCCACGGAGATGCCCGCCAGTTCCGCGAACTGTTCCTGGGTCAGGCCACGTTCGTGGCGGATCGACCGCAGTTGCTTCCCGAATTGTCGCCGGAGAGAGGGCATCCATGGGGTTGAAATCCCCCATAGACAGTCGTAATCTGATTACGTGCGAAAGCCCACCGAATGAGATTACGTGTTCCATCAGTTTGCAACGGAATTCCCCGGCAGGTCATAATGCGCGCTGGCCAGACTGCAATGTCCACACCTCGCCCCCCGTGGTGGAGTCTTCTTCCGTGTACCCTGCTATTCGTGTGCAGCGCGAGGATGAGGCGGCTGCCTATGCCTGAAAAGGTCGAACGTCTTCTTCCGTGTACCCTGCTATTCGTGTGCAGCGGTATCAACTGCCATGCCGAGGTTTTCATCGCGCCGTCCAGCGGTAGTCTTTACCTCACCTGCACTGGAGGTAGCGCCGGGGCAACGAGCCTGTTTGGTTTGGGTACTGCTCCGGCTAATTTCGTGCCCCACCTGAATGGATTGCCGTCTTCCTGCCCAACTGCCGAGGTGCTCGTCGGGCAGGTCACGGCGGGAGAGACAGTGGGTTTCGGAATCAAAACCCTTTGGCAGGGTCGGGCATACTGGGCATTTTCAACTTCCACCGATCAGGGGTCTGTAGTATCCTTTTCGGACGCTTGCAACACTCTGCGAATGGGTGGAAAAGTCATCCAGCAGACAAGCTCGACCACTTGGCTCATGCACCTGAACGATGCTGCCCACTACACGGTCAGTAAGTGCGGAGCAGACAACATCCTGATTCAACTGCGGTTGGCTCCTACCACTGGCCCCCAGAGCGGGAGCGGCAGACCGTGTACGACGTCTCTCCAGAGCGGGACCCGCTATTTCTGCCCTGTTGCTGGGGACGGGCAACTTGTTACGGGAAATAGCACGGAACCTGCTGCCATCTCCCAACTACTATTTGGCAGACATGCGGCCATCGCGGTGGGCCTTTCACAAATTCCTTCCCAGCCGCAGGCCGTAGCGGTGTCGGTCTTTATTACAAACCAGGATGCTCCAATGATGCAGGTTGATGATTCCAAGTTTTTCGTGCTCGATGGCCAAGATCAACAACTCCGGCACGTCTCACTCGAAGGGGTGAAATATTCAGTCCAGTCATGGCTGGCTCAGAACCTGCGGGCGGCAAACTATCCTCCTCCGACCCCTCCTCCGCCCGAGCACCGTTACGTCATTACCGGAACGCAGAACGGAAACTACACGTTCACGGCTATGGGAAACATGGGAACGATCTCCGGTTCGTCTTCTTCCACCTACAGCGTGCAGGAGCAGACCGACACTCTTAACCAGACGGGCTACATGCTTGGCTATACTCTTGGATTGGCGATCCGTCGCTTCGCAGACCGAAAGCACAACAACAAAGTTTTGCAACAAGCGCAACAAACCGTGTCCCAGATCGATGGCCTTTATTTTCATTCCGAGTCTCCCATAATACCCGGAGAAACCAGAAAGGGCGCTGTTATCTACTTGACTGGTTCGACGCGGCCAGCGGAAGGACCTTTCAAGGTGGTTCTGTTCTTGACAGACCCGGCAAGTGGCAAACAGGAGCCCGTGAAATTCGAGTTCCAATGATCTGCCCGTAATGTTGTCGACGTTTTCGATCCCAAATGCCAGGCCCGGACTGAGAGAGGCTCGATCCACATGAACATAGACTCGCGAGCCATGCGATCCTTCACCTCACTGATCGCGGCACTCTTGCTCACGCTCGTTGGAACCGTCCCCCTCTCTTACGCCGGACCAATTCTAATCCCCGCTGGCCTGTCGCCGGGCAATCAATACCGGCTGGTATTCGTGACGGCTGACGGCTATACAGCAACTGACGCAGATCTCGCGGACTACAATACCTTCGTGAACACGGAAGCAAACGCATCACCATTGGCCGCGCTAGGCGCGACATGGTACGACATAGGATCGACAGAAAGTGACAGCGCAAATGTCAATGTTCCGGCGGACCCCAGCATCCCGATATACAACTTGGCGGGCCAGTTGGTAGCAACCGATGGCGCATCAGCTCCCGGCGGAATATTCTCCGGGGACATAATGAACCCGATAGACTATGACGAAAATGGAAACGTCGAATTCTCCGTGGTCTGGACAGGAAGCCTTGCCGATGGATCTACAGCAGGCAACGTTGCCATAGGAGACCAGGACGCGGAAACTGGGGCCAGCCAGTCCACCAACAACTGGCTGTACACGAATTCGCTTTACTTCTATGCCTTCCCGTATGCCCTCTATGGGATTTCCAGTGTCCTCACTGTGCCCGCGTCACCCACGCCAGAGCCATCGACCACCATTCTGATGGCGCTGGGTGGGGCTATCCTGATTTCAGCGATGAGGCGGAAACGCCGGGCCAGCCCAAGTAGCCAGGAGCGCCGTGCGGCGCTGCAACTCCTGGAGTGGCGTTCCCTCCGGTGATGGAAGCGGGCATCAGTCAGCATGTGTGGTCGATTCAGGAGATCGTTAAGCTCGCAGATATCGTAATATCAGCGGCAGCATAAACCAATTCGTTTATTTTTTCCCATCATGGTCTTGATGCCATCTGATAATGCTCATGCCCAGATAGTCAATTCCTCTGAACTGGACATCAAGGCTTTTGGCAGCATATGTCTCTGTTATATCCGCCTTCTGTTTGTTAGACAAAGGCCATTCATGGTAAATGAAAACCCTGCCAGAAAATGTTAAATCCTTTATGCTTGTCATTCCGCTAGCGGAATCGCCACCAATAGTATTCACCCCCACCGGCCATTCCATGCCCATCGGTCGCGCAATGCCTGCGAGCGCCATGCACGATTCAAAAACATATTCACTTGATGATATATAGAACGCGAGAAATTTGCTTTTACCAGGGAAGTCCGTAAGCACACGTCTGTCTATGTGAACGGAATTTCCTCCTGTTACAGGCAGATTAAAGCCACCATCAGTTATTCCGCCAATACTACTGAAGTCAGTTTTGAACAGCCCTAACAATGTCGGCTCTGCGGCGATGATGTTAACTCTCAGCTTCTTCGGATTCTTATTGTTAATCGGCGGGCATTTCTCACAAGAATATTTCAAGGCAATCGTGAAGGATAATATGCCTTCAGGGGGAATGATTCGCAGGGTTGTGCTCTCGAAAAACGATCCCATATGGAGTACGTCGAATCGCTTCCGGCGTACAGTAATATCGTTCGGTGGCATTGTGGCTCCTGTGGGCTCTTCTGCAAATTTACATGCGTCACAAAGTTGAATCCATAATTGTCCGTTCTCAGCCTGCGCAGTGCCAACGTCTTTGGCTGTAATCGCAACTTCAACAACTCCGTTAATTAATTGCTTGGAGATCGTATCGATCATATGTTCGTCCGGCCCTATCGGCCAGAATGAGAACTCCAATTGTGCCTCTGGGTCCGGCTTGGGGGATACCATCAGCGTCGGCGTAGTCTGAGGCGGTACGGGGCTGGGAGGCGCAGGCGGGGGCGGAATCTTCACGCCTGTTGGCGAAGGCGAAGGGTGCTCTTTCCGGTATTGCTCCCTTACGGGATTGTAGGTAGACGCCACTATCGCCCCTACCACGACCAGCGAAAGCGCACTTCGGACGATGGGGTTATGCCTGTTCGTGTGATCCCATAACCAGATCAAAATGACCAGGCAGGCAGCGGACAAGGCAAACCAGGCGGTACCGATAATCCAACTCGGGGAAGCATTCACGGAAGAGCATCCCCGGTTAACTCCAAGAAATGCGATAGTGACCAGAACGCCAAAGCCCAACGTCCTGGATTTCTTAGGCTCTGGCAGTGGTTCTGGGTTCGACGCTTCCATCGTGCCAATTTTCGCACATCTGCAAAACCGCTCCCGTTTGTCAAGTGCGAAAGGCGAATCGGTCCGGTGGCAGTATAGATGCCCTACCACTGGTCGGCTCAACAGGTATTTGCAATCAATGAATTTATCAATCTAAGTCCAGATCTCGACTCCGAGGACTGACTGTTGGCATGACGCTGTTTTCGGAAGGCGATCTGATTACCAAATTCAGCCTTTTATGCGCCATACTGGATGGCAGCCGCACTACAGCGGCCCAGGAGCCCGACAATGGCAAAGAAGAAAACCGAAAAGGCCCTCAAGGCGATTGAAAAAGACATCAAGAAGGCCTTGCGCAAGGGCGCGACGGAAGCAGGTGTGGGTGACGCTGTAGACCGCGCGATAAGGAAGGCTGCGAAGAAAGGTGCTCCGAAGAAGTCGAAGTCCGACAAACCGGCGACGAAGAAATCGAAGCCTGTGGCTGATTGAGAGTTCACCTGACACCTGCCAGTCTGGCGAATCTTGTCCCGCAACAGCTCCGTCTCAATCGTTGATTCCGTGACCATGCCCGCGCGATGTGCCCGACCCCGGCGCGTCCTGCTCGACAAAAGAACGTCGTCGATTTCTGTTAACCTTGAGAAACCATGGCGAAGAAGTCCGCACCGGCCGCTGATACCCACGCCATCTCGTTCCTCGGGTTCGGAAGGCAGTATCAGAAGGCGGCGAATCTGCTTTATGAGGCCGACGAGACCTTGGCTATCCCGATATATTTTCTGTATTCGCACGCAATCGAGCTGGCGCTGAAGGCCTACCTGCGAGCTGCAAACCTCCCCATACTGGCCGACAAGAAGCGAAAGCACCATCAGATAGGAATGCTGTACGACGAATGTAAGAAGCTGGGCCTGAGAATCGGACCCGATGATGCGACCAATATGAGAAATATCGTGGACATGCTGGAGGACGCAAACGAGGATCAGGGTCTTAGGTATTTCAACGCTAAAGGTTCGGGTTTTCCGCAACTCTCGTGGCTTCGGGATGCGGTTGAGGAACTGTTTCTCGCCGTTGCGCCCAGCGTGACTAAACGGGCTCAAGCAGATGGAGTTGTGCCGGGGAAAATCGTCAAGTTGAATTTTACTATCGGCAAGCCCTTCTTGACTCCAACCAAAGGCAACTAACTTGCTCATGCCAGACCTCCCGCCGGTACGATCAACGCCGCCACAATCACCGCTTCAAGATAGACCACGTGACTGGTCCCGCGACCTTGAAAGTCATCTGTACCTTGTGCGTGCCTCCAGCCATCCCCACATCTCCCCTTCCACCTTCCATCCCACACCCTACATTTCACTTTCAAGGCCCCTCCGAGTGGGATAATCGTGATACTATGCGCGAGCTGCATGGAGTGTGGATTCCGGTAAACGAATGGAAGCCGAACATAAAGGCTCTTGCATTGCTGTTCGACAAGCTTTACGTGTTCGACTTGGGCATGATGAAATTTGAGGCGCGGCGAGAGAAACCCGTCGCATCCTTACTCGGGACCGACATCACCTTTCTGGAAAAGCGCGGATTCTTCGAAGAGTGCGGATTTCCTTTTCCCGGCGGACGCGAGCATAAACCGCCCGACGCCGGGTATCTGGAATACATCATGCCAAAAATCGCTGATTTGGGGTATTCATCTGACGGCAAGAGACGGCTTGTCGATATGGTGGACTCTACGCGAAAGGGCCACCGGGTGTTTCTTGATATCCTTGCCTACTTCATTGCAGTCGAGCGCGATAAGTTTCACCACACGGTTCCCCTTTTCTACTCCCGTTTCCCCCTTCTAGGAGCCACAACGCAATCACAGACACCCCAAACATTACTGCGCGTCGCCTCCAAGGCTCTCCCGGTTCCAGACGATATGTGCGCCTGGCAGGACATACTCGATTTCAAGGAAGAGACGCGCGACAAGCAATGGGGCTTTCGGCGTTTTCTTCAGTCGCTTGCTACGAAACAGCATACCGAAGCCGAAATCCGGGACGAGATCGAGTGGATGGTAAATGAGTACACAAAGGCGATGGCGCTCCACAGAATCAAGGCTTCCCAGAGCTTGGTGGATGTGTTCATCGTATCCCCGCTAGAGATCATCGAGAACCTTGTGAAATTGAACTGGAGCAAGATCGCCAAGGGTGCGCTCACAGTCAGGACGCGCAAGGTCGAGCTGATGGAGGCGGAGATGAAAGCTCCTGGCCGTGAGTGTGCGTACGTGTTTGATGCGCGGCAGAGGTTTGGCCGGAGCGGTTGATCCGGGTCTGGCCCAATGACGAAATGACAGGTTTGAGGGCTGTTTCCATAACTTCTTCCATGGATTCTGTCAGGGAAAAGTTGTAGAAATTGGGGTGCAACCCGTCATCCTGTCATGGCCGGGTGTGGGGCGCTGCGCCGTGTGGGGAAGCCAGCGAGGGGAGGGTGGAAGGAGGGCGGCGAAGTTGATAGAATCGCCAACATGAATAGCCCGCCGGTATGACTGCTCCGCTGCTCTATCAATCTGGCGATGAAATCAGGAGTGGTGATCATGTCCTTCTTCATGGAGAACTCGGAGTGGTTGAGATTCTGTCTGACGGTATTATGGTCGTCGAGCCAAAAGTATTCGGATATCTGTTTCTATTGGAGACGGAAATTCCAGACTACGAGGACATTGAATTCGTTTCCAGATCAACAGGCGACGAAGAAAATTCAGATTAGCCCACTACCCAAACTCGCCATTCCCTGCGGAGCTGGAGCGCCGGGCACTCAGTTCACGAGAAGTACCCCCCTATCGAGTTAGTAAGTAGCCATGGATGCCCCAGTGGGGGTGGGGGGACTTCTCGTGAATTGCCGCCCAGACATCTCAACGCGGCCACAGACGGAGGAATTGCCAGGATTCTCCCGGCACAACAGCAAATTATTTCAGTTCAGACAAACTTCTCAAAACCGGCACTGGCCGAGGCGATTTGGGTGTATATTGTCCAGCACTGGTTCCCGAATGTATCCGGTTTTGGATAAAGAATCCGATTCAGTTGGCAGTACCTACAGGACTACCACTTCCCTGAACGTGCGGATCTTGCAGACAAGACATCGAATGAGGGTGGCCAGGAACAATGAAAGGTATCAATTACAGAGGAGACAAGAATGTTCACCACAATCAGAAGAGTCGCATTAACGGGAGTTCTGGCCGCGCTCGCGGGAGCGCAAGCGTGGGCAGTTACACCGATCACGGGGTGCCCGTTTATCATTACAGTGCCTGGCAACTATGTCGTCACCACAGACCTGTCTTGCGGAGGAATCGGAATAGTTGTCAACGCGAGCAATGTGAGCATTAACCTGAATGGTCACATCATCCAGGCTCCCATTGGGGTGCCGACTCCGCCGTTTGGGATAGAAGTACAGCCCCCCGGCCTCGCTCGCTTGAGCCAGATCGGCATTTCAGGTCCGGGCTTGATCCAGGGCTACAGTCAAGGGATCGTGATCAGCAGCTCAGATTATGTGCAGGTGAGCCTGATGGTACTGGCAGATAACGCACTAGCTGGCATTTCTGGCTCAAATGTTACCGCCTTGACTATAGGTGGGAATGTGATTGGTGGTACCACAATTGGCCCTGGGCTGCAACTGAATCTATCCACGGGCGCTCAAGTGACCGGCAACCAGATGGTGGGGAATGCACTCGGGATCGCGCTGCAATCGGGAGATTCCAATGTACTCACCGGGAATGTGGTGAGTGGAAATACCGGATCGGGTATTGTGCTGGGCATAGGTCCCTTGACGAATTCTCGAATCTCCTCAAATACCACAAACGTGAATGGCCACGCCGGAATAGAAGTATTGTTTATGCCTCCTTCCACCTTTTTCGGGAACCAGATCTTCAATAACACTTCATCGGTTGGGAATAAGGCGTTCGATCTGGAAGACGCTAATCCCTCTTGTGGAACGGACTTCTGGAGTGGCAACGTTCACTTCACAACGTTCCAAACGCCGCCACCGCCGCCGTCGTGCGTGAAATAGCAGGGCGGTAGAGGGAATGCGGAAGTTTCCCTTGGCGGGCCGGGGCCCTTCTCATCCCCGGCTATGCCAATGGGCCGTTTGGGGGACCGTCTTGCCTTCAACCTCCGGGGTCCTCCACCGGTGATTTCTCCCACCCTAGCGACCGGGTGGCAGTCCAGGGGCAGCCGGATGGTGGTTGTGTGACATGACCCCGTCAGGCTTCTTTGTGTCCACTGTGGTTCGAGATGGCGGCCCCAAGTCAGTACTCACAGGACTTACAGGACTTACAGTCCTTACAGCACTAGGGCCTGTTAACACTACGAAAAGTAAGCGCGGAACAAGGTGAACACTGCCCGGTTTTAGCCGAAATACTCTACATCGCGACTCTTTGAGCCACGTTCTTAATCGTAAGTGTGCCTCAA
>JBEKTF010000363.1:0-5086 GCA_049516355.1 Bryobacteraceae bacterium
TAAACGCGCCGCCCGGGAGGGGACCCGAGCCGCGCGTGGGACGAACCCAGCTGAAACCATCCCGGCTGAATCCCACACCCAACTCCACGAGAACCGGTCCCGGCAGCGTTTCGCCACCGTAACCAGATCCCCCATAAAACCAACTGAAGAGCCCGACCATCACGCTTTCATACCCGACAGCGTCCAGAGTGTACAGTTCCGGAGGCTGGCCGCCGGGGTTATTCAGATAATAGGGTGGGTCGTGATCGTCCGCACCAGTCCAGAAGGTACTGGCCGGAGTGGCCGGTGTCCAGGTGGTAAGGTTCGAACTTTCCGAGTAGTAGCGAGCGCGAGTGGCCTGCGCCCCCTGGAGCGCTGTTGCCGGAAATCCCGCAGCGCTGCGATCGCTATTGACCCAAACTTTTCGGAACGGATTCCAGAATACTGTCGTACGATCCGACAACGTGATAATCCCGTAGTCGTTAGGTCCGGTCCAGTGAATCCCATCCGCCGAGAAATAGACGTAGATCTTACCCGCGCCAACATTCACCCCAAAAGATTTGTAGCGTCGCGCCGGGTTCGTCTCCTGCTGATCCAGCCAGATCGTGTCACCACCGGTCACCACTTCATTGGTATTGGGGACCAGAACATCGGGATAAGTAGGAAGCGTCCAGTTCATGCCGTCCGTCGAGTACGTATAGCGGTAGTCGTTGGTGACGCCGTTGTAGTACCACAGCTTGTAAAGATTCGACGCCGGATCGAACCACGCTCCGGCGCTGATGGGGCTTCCGGGAATCGGCAAGGGATTCGGAGCGATCGACGGCTGGTGCTGTGTTCGCTGGAGGGTGGTCTGTGCGATCAGGAAATCGTCGACAAAGAGCTGACGGCCGATGTCGATCGGTATGACCCGAGGTGGATTGTTGATGTAATACGGAGTTCGCAGTGCCTGGGTGGGCGTCGTTGCAGGCGGGAAATTCACCGGCATCGCGATTCCGTTATAAAGAACTTGTCCACCAGGTATGGTCGTGACGGTTCCTCCGTAGACACCCGCGATGTCACTGGTGCTCAGAGCGCGCGCATAGATTCGCACTTCATCCAGAGAGCCGGTAAACAAATAAGCTCCACCCAGCGAGGGGCCTCCCAGCCCCAGGGAGTTGACGCTGCTGGCATAAGAAATCGTCAGGTAATAAACCGAGCTCAGGCCCCCATCGACATAGAACGAGATATCCTGTCCCGGCCTGATGATCACCGCAACATGATGCCACTTCCCGTCGTTGATTGCGTTGCTGCCGTCGACGAAGTCCCTGACGCCTGGAATGTTGTCTCCGCCAAGGTGCAACGCGAGGTAACCGGCGGCTGTGGTTTCGAAGATATATCCATCCTCGCTGCCGTTGGTGTTGTAGTCTTCGACGATCGTCTCGGTACGCGTGGAATTGGTCGTCTGGATCCAGGCGGTGATCGTCATGTCGTTCCGCATGCTCAGACTGGTCGTGGGACTCGTGTAGACGTAATTTGTGCTGCCATCGAAGCTGAGAGCCTGGTTGACCGCGCCGGGAACGGGAGTGACCTTGCCGACAATGTTGCCGTAGATGTTGTCTCCGGAGGTATCCAGAACGGTCGTCCCGGATATTGTTCCGGTATCGAATGTCCAGTTGGCGAGCGGCGTGACAGGCGCCGCCAGGGTGAGGGTTATCGAGATCGTTTGGGGTGAATTGGCGGCGCCGGCCGCGGTCACTGTTACTGTGTCTGAATAGGTGCCCGCGGCTAATCCCGCCGTCACGAACGATAGCAGCAGATTGGACGGCGCCGTTCCCGAGGCCGCCGAAAGGGTGACCCACGACTGGGTTTTGGCCGCGGTCCAGGTGAGCGTTCCGCCGCCGGTGTTCGTAATGGTGACGTTTTGTGAGGTTGGATTCGGGCCCAGGACTGTTCCCGACGGGTTCACGCCCGTGGTGGAAAGACTAAGAATCGGTGGCGGCACCAACACGACAGTTACGGTTACTGTCTGCGGCGATCCTACGGCTCCAGCCGCACTGATCGTGACAGTGTCGGTGTAAGTTCCCGAGGCCAGGCCCGTGTTCGAGATCGAGAGACCCAGGCTCGATGGAGCCGTGCCCGATGCAGCCGATAGCGTCAGCCACGATTGCGTCTTACTCGCGGTCCAGTTCAGCGTTCCACCGCCGGTGTTGGTGATGTTGACGTTCTGTCCGGTGGGATTTGTACCCCCGGTTGTTCCGTTAAAGGTGGTGCTCGTGGTCGAAAGCGTCAGCACCGGCGGCGGCGTAAGCGTCAGAGTCACGGTCACTGTCTGCGGCGATCCGGTCGCGCCCGTCGCACCGATTGTGACCGTGTCGGTGTAAGTCCCCGAGGCCAGGCCCGTGTTCGAGATCGAGAGTCCCAGACTCGATGGCGCGGTGCCCGATGCAGCCGACAGCGTCAGCCACGATTGCGTCTTACTCGCGGTCCAGTTCAGCGTTCCACCGCCGGTGTTGGTGATGTTCACGTTCTGCCCGGTGGGATTTGCAGCCCCGGTAGTTCCGTTAAAGGTGGTGCTCGTGGTCGAAAGCGTCAGCACCGGTGGGGGCGTCAGAGTCAGAGTCACGGTCACCGTCTGCGGCGATCCGGTCGCGCCCGTCGCACTGATTGTGACCGTGTCGGTGTAGGTTCCCGAGGCCAGGCCCGTGTTCGAGATTGAGAGTCCCAGGCTCGATGGCGCGGTGCCCGATGCAGCCGACAGCGTCAGCCACGATTGCGTCTTACTTGCGGTCCAGTTCAGCGTTCCGCCGCCGGTGTTGGTGATGTTCACGCCCTGTCCGGTTGGATTTGCAGCGCCCGTCGTGCCGTTAAAGCCGATGCTCGTGGTCGAAAGTGTCAGAGCCGGTGGGGTAGTCAGCGTTAGAGTCACGGTCACCGTCTTCGGGGATCCGGTCGCGCCAGTCGCACTGATTGTGACCGTGTCGGTGTAAGTTCCCGAGGCCAGGCCGGCGTTCGAAACCGAGAGGCCCAGGCTCGATGGCGCCGTGCCGGAACTCGCCGATAGCGTCAGCCAGGATTGCGTTTTAGTCGCTGTCCAGTTCAGCGCTCCACCGCCGGTGTTGGTGATGTTCACACTCTGTCCATTTGGATTTGCACCGCCTGTCGTCCCGTTGAAGCCGGCGCTTGTGGTCGAAAGCGTCAGAATTGGCGCGGGCGTAAGCGTCAAAGTGACGGTCACCAGCTGCGGCGATCCGGTTACACCAGACGCACTGACTGTGACCGTGTCGGTGTAAGTTCCCGATGCCAGGCCTGTGTTCGAAACCGAGAGGCCCAGGCTCGATGGCGCCGTGCCGGAACTCGCCGATAGCGTCAGCCAGGATTGCGTTTTAGTCGCTGTCCAGTTCAGCGCTCCACCGCCGGTGTTGGTGATGCTCACGTTCTCCCCGGTTGGGTTTGCCGCCCCAGCGGTCCCGGAGAAGGTGATGCTGGTACCCGAAACACTCAGACCGGGGTTGGGCGCATTCAGATTGGCCGGCGTCGAAAGAAACACACCACTGACTACAGCGTTGGCTCCCGCCGTCAAATTGAACTGAATCGTCACGGCGCCTTTAACATTCCAGACCAGGTACTTGCCGGTCTGGAAATTCGATACCACACGCGTATCCAGTACGGCCTGGGTGCTCGGATTCAGGATAGTGATAGTCTCGGCGCGTCCCTCGTTGTCCCAGTCGAGGAAGTACAGGGCCAACTCGTGGACCTGCCCGTCGGTCGAATTGAGGTTCATGCTGAAGCCGGGAGCCGCATAAAAGGTGGAGGCAATTCGGCCTGTGGCGGGACTCCCCTGCTGGAGAGCACGAGGATCGTTCGTTACCGACCACGCGAACGGGGTAGCTCCCGTAAAATTCACAGAGGCATAGGCGGGTGGATTGTTCGAGTCGCTTGCAATGACGTAGCCGTCCTGGCCATATGCGCCTTTCCAGCTGCCCTGCGTCACCGTATCGGTGGACACATATGTCGCCGACGATGCTGCTCCTGAGTTGTTGCTGACCGTCACCGTGACCGCGGTGGAGGTCGTCGACTGGTTCAGTGTGTCGGTCGCGATGGCGGTAAGCGTATGTGAGGCATTCGTCGCTTTGGTGGTGTCCCAGCTGATCGAATAGGGACCGGATCCCGTTACCGGGGATCCGACGTTCGATCCATCCACCTGAAACTGCACTGAAGATATCCCTGCCGCGGCACTGGCATCGGCGCTTATCGTTACCGTCCCCGAGACCGCCCCACTCGTCGGGCTCGCGATGCTTACCGCAGGTGGCGGCGTAGTGTTTAAAACCGTCACCGACATTGCAGCCGAGGTGGTCTTCTGGCTCAGTGAATCCGTCGCGATGGCCGTTAGATTGTGTTTGGCATTCGATGCCGTCGTGGTGTTCCAGCTGGCCGAGTAGAGCGGACCCGTACCGCTGACCGCCGATCCCAGATTCACGCCATCCAACTGGAATTGAACCGAACTTATGGTCGCGCCGGCCGTCGTCGCGCTGGCCGTGGCCGATACCGTGATCGTTCCCGATACGGTTCCGCCCGTGGGATTCGTCATGCTAACCGTGGGTGGTGTATTCGCTGTCCCGCTTCCCGAATTCCCGAAGAACAATCCGCTCACCACGGCATTGAGGCCGCCCGAGTTCGTGATCTGGATCTGCACATGCCCCTGCAGGTTCCAGACGAGATACTGACCGCCACCGAAGTTCGTCACGCTGCGCGGACCATCCAGCACTGCGTTCGTCGCAGCGTTCAGAATGGTGATGGTCTGGCTGCGCCCCAGAGGCTCTTCATCCAGACAATAGAGTGCGACAGTGTGGCTCTGGCTGTCCGTCAGATTCAAATCGATCGTGAAACCGGTATAGGAGTAATATGTCGATGCAATCCGGTCGGTGGTCGAAGCGCCCTTGATCAGCGCACGCACGTCGGTGGTCGAAGGAAACCACGTGTAAGCCGGAGCGCCAGTGAAATTCAATGTGGCATAGCTCGGGGGATTGTTCGAATCGTTGGCAATCACGTATCCCGTGCTGCCATACACGCCCTTCCAGTTGCCCTTCGTCACCGTGTCGGTGGACACAAACGTCGCTGACGGTCCACC
>JBEKTF010000364.1:0-2980 GCA_049516355.1 Bryobacteraceae bacterium
TCCTTTTTCTGCCGCCCATCACGGGCCTCAACGAGAGAAACCTGCGGGCCGTCGTCAGCCGCATCGACTGGGACGAGCAACGGCACCTGTTTCAGAAAATCTGCAAGTTGTGACTATTCCTCAACAGGGTCGCCAACGTTCCAGACCCGCGAGAGCCGGGCTCAGCGGATGGCTCCCTCAATTTCATAGGCTTCACGCCCAACGCGTGTGCCAGCGCGACAATGTTAAGCAAGCTGATGTTGCGCTCGCCGCGTTCGACGCCTCCCCTCGGTACCTGATCGCCACGTGTTCGCCCGTGCAGATTTCCTGCACAATTCAGTTGCTTGTGTCCGCGACCGGAGTGCTGACTGTGATCACCGCGGCGACTGCCGCGCAAGGAGAAACGAACATGAGCGAACTGAATACCGAAACCACCGAAGCAGCCGCAACGGCGCCCGTAACTGGCAAAAAGAAGGCCAGTCCTGGCGCACGGAAGCCCCGTGTCGCGAAGCCGGGAGCGAAGGCTACCAGGAAGGCCGCCCCGGCGAAGAAGGCGCCCAAAACGGCCCCCAAGGCCACACAGAAGCCGAAGGCCGCCCGGCCGGGGAAAGCGGGAAAGGAGAAGGGCGTACGCGGAGGCACCAAGACAGACGCGATCCTCGCGCTGATGAAGCGCGCGGGCGGCGTCACCCTGAAGCAACTCAGGAACGCGACCGGCTGGCAGCCCCACAGCGTGCGCGGGTTCATCAGCGGAACGCTGCGCAAAAAGATGGGATTGACCGTTGTCTCGACGAGGAGCGAGAACGGCGAGCGGACTTATTCGATCAACGCGTGAGCCCCGCCTATCCTCTTCCCTTCCAGCCGCCGGATTCAAACCCCGGCGGCTCTTTTCGTTCAGATCGGACTGATCTGGTAGCTAACGAAACCACCCATCACCACCAGCGCGAAGCTGGTAGCCGATGCCCACCATATCCACGACCATTGTGCCGAGCGGGTAGCAACTGCGCGGTTCATTTTATGTCCCGAGTGATCTGGCCCGGGAGTACTTCAAATCCGGTGACAGCTCCGGACTCGCGGACGTGGAGTGCGAAGTGCAGCTGTAATAGGGAAACGGATCGCGGCGACCTCTCACAGCAACCCAAGGCCCGAGAGACGAATGGTCATTGCTTGCTCGCTGACACCAAAGGATTCCGCCAGCCCGCTCACATGGTAATCCAGCAGCGGCTCTGATCGGATTGCTGCCCACCTTGCGCAGAACCATCGCAGACGGCATCAATAACACGGCGGCGAACTGATTTGCTTCGACTTCTTTCGGGTCCACGCCGGTGGAAGAACGGGGACTTTTCGCTCCAGGCGAGATCCCGAGGCAGTTCGGTGCGCAGCTGCCTCGCCTCGATATATCAGACCCCCTAGAGAACAAAAAACTGGTAAAATGTTTTTTTGAGGTGACCCTTGGAAATTACAGCTACCGTCACTGTCAGGAGTTTGCCGAGGAAGTTGGCAAAGCGATAAGCGACTGAAAAAGCCCCCGTGCGGATTTCCGCATCGGGGGCGAAACTTTAAGGAATCGGGGCCACACGACCGCTATGCCGACAGAATCGAGCCGAAAGACGCTCCCGACTGAAATCGCCGAGGGGTGCTGGAAATAGATGGGACGCCCTTGCTATGAACCTTCGCCTGCGGACCGCGCGACGGTGCAGCACCTCTCTGCCCTCGGTGCCACCCATAAGGTCATCGCGAGCTGCATTGGCACGCACGGCGTGACCGAGAAAACGCTCCGCAAGCACTTCCAGCCGGAGCTGGAGAGATCCTCGTGGCAGCTGCAAGCGCTGGCCATGAGCCAACTCATCGCAGCCATCAAGGCGGGCGAAGCCTGGGCCATATGCTTCTGGCTGAAGACGCGGGGCGGCTTCCGCCAGAAACCGTACGACCGGCTGGTCGATGAGGATCGAAGACACCGTCCTCTCACGCTTGCTGATATTGACGCCTTGATCGCTGCTGCCGACGAAGCTCACGCCCAGGCAGCTCCAGTGCATTATGCATAAACACACTTTCCATTCCGTACTTTTGTTGCTATTTGCAGTCGCCGCAATTGCAAACGCGGCCCGCATACCGCCAGGCTGGCCTAACGCCGTCGTCGCTATCGGGCATACTGCGGCAGGTCCGCCGGGAGTATCTGAGTGGGCCACTGAGGCGTCAGGATTCTTTTACGGTTATTTGGTTCGCGACGATCCAGATCCCAGTACGCGGGGATACGAGGTCTACCGGATAACCGACAAGCATGTCATCGCAAACCATGCGCAGATTGATAGTACTTTTGTTCTCGGCTTTTCGCGCCGCTACAACCATCAAAGGCCTGAAGACGGCTTTTGGTCCCCCAGACCGCCGGGCGTAAGTCCCAGCGGTTTTTCTGTGCCTTTCGGGGAAGGTCGTGCCCCTTTTCTTTTATAGACGGTAAAAACTCAATTTGGCGCGGATTTGATGGCGCCAGCGCCAGCGCAGAGCTGGCCTTTTCCATCCAACTTGCCCCAAATGCGCTCCGTAGTGGGGGCCAAGCGCCCCAAATATCGGCTTTCCGATGTTGGAGACGGTAAAAATGCACATTGGCGTGGTGTTCAGAGAGAAACGACTCGAAAATATCTCCAGAGAGACGACTCGACCACGCCCACATTAGCGGAGGCAGATATTTCTGACTTCGAAATTCTCTGCGCCCGTTGGTTAACGGAGCAGCGCGATTTTCAGGCGAAAATGGGCCATACGCGGGGACGCGGCTTCTCTCAGGCATCGCGAGATCGCCTGATCACTCGCCCGGACCCACTCGCCACCGCCCCCTCAAGGTGAAGTTTCTCAGTATCTCCGTCGACCGGTGCGCGCTTGGTTAACGGCGTAAAAAGCGGCGAGCTTGGCGACGATTGCCCCCCCGGTTTTCGTGACGCGGTGAGCGCCGCGAGCGGTGAGGTGGCGCGAAAAAGCCGGAGAGCGCTCGCGTCGCGTAAGTGGT
>JBEKTF010000365.1:0-11312 GCA_049516355.1 Bryobacteraceae bacterium
CGGCCACGAATGGATCGCATACGTTGACCGCCGTGGTGAAAGACAGCCTGAATCAGACGACGACCTCGGCGGGCGTAACCGTAACGGTATCGAATCCTCCTCCGGTTATCAGCATCACCAGTCCGACGGGAGGCACCGTTTCCGGCTCGGTCGCCGTGCAGGCGAATGCTACCTCGACCATCGGAATGGCCTCGGTTCAATTCAAGCTGGACGGAGCGAATCTGGGCACCGCGGTGAACGGCTCCGGGCCGAATTTCACCACCCAGTGGTTCACTGGTACAGCGACCAACGGTACGCACACTTTACTCGCGATCGGCACCGATACTCAGGGCCAGACCACAACTTCGCCAACCGTCACCGTCACCGTCACCAATACGCCACCCTCGGTTACGATTAACAGCCCAACGTCCGGGGCTACCTTGTTGGGAGCGGTTTCCTTGACCGCCAATGCTACCTCAACCTCATCGACCATCGCGTCGGTGCAATTCCAGGTGGATGGAGTGAATATTGGCTCGGCCATAACGGGCGTGGGTCCCACGTTCACCGGCTCGTGGAACACGGGTAACGTTACCAACGGCACGCACTCCATTACCGCGATCGCGACCGACGCCATAGGGATCACCCAGACTTCCGCGGCCGTCTCGGTTACCGTCAACAATCCCGCGCCCACTATCAGCATCACGAATCCGACTGGCGCGTTCGCACTGGTCGGCACCGTGACCGTCAAGGCGAGCGCGGCTTCCGCCATTGGACTTGCCTCCGTCCAGTTCCAGTTGGACGGCTCCAACCTGGGCTCCCTGGTGACCGGATCCGGTCCTAATTTCTCCACTCAATGGATCACTACGACCGCCACGAACGGTTCGCACGTTTTGACGGCGATTGCAAAGGACACGCAGAACCAGACGACTACATCCAACCCTGTAACCGTTAATGTCTCCAACGGTCCTCCTCCGCCGCCCTCGGCTGTGTTCCTTACCACGGATACCAAAACTCAGGGCAACTGGAAGGGCGTCTACGGCAGCGACGGTTACATCATTGCGAACGACTCCAACGTTGTTCCTGCATATGCAACCCTTACTCCTGCCGGAGCCACGCCCTACACCTGGCTGGCGTCCACCCCCGACGTCCGCGCTTTGATCAAGGGCAATTCGACCACGGACCGTATCGCTTCGACCTTCTATACGAGTACGAGCTACAGTTTCGATATCAACTTCAACGATGGTCAGGTCCACCAGTTCGCTCTGTACGCGCTTGACTATGAGGGCAACACCCGCGCCGAAAGTGTCTCGATTCTGAACGCGAATACCAACGCGGTTCTCAATTCCCAGACGCTGTCGAATTTCTACGGTGGCACCTACGCGCTCTGGAGCCTGCAAGGCCACGTCATCGTTAAAGTGACCTACACCGGCGGGTTGAACGCAGTAGCCAGCGGATTATTCTTCGACACTCCGGTTCCACCGCCTCCGCCCCCGACGATCAGCCTGATCAGCCCCGCTGCCGGACCGGTATCCGGTTCAGTTACCGTGAGCGCCAACGCGACTTCCAGCGCCGCTATCTCGAGTGTTCAGTTCCAGGTGGATGGGCAGAATCTGGGCGCGCCTGTGACCGGAACCGGCCCGATTTACTCGTTTACGTGGGACACGACCACCATCGTCAACGGCCCGCATCTGCTGGCCGCGATTGCAACCGATACGCTGAAACAAACCACGACATCGGGGTCGGTCAGCGTCACTTCGTCCAACGTGGTTGCTCCGCCTGTAATCAGCCTCACCGCTCCCACGCCCGGCACCGTTAACGGAACCGTAACGGTCACCGCCAATGCCACCGCCGTTGCCGGCATTTCGTCCGTGCAGTTCCTGCTGGATGGAGTGAATCTCGGCACGCCCCAGACCGGGACCGGACCGGCTTACTCAATCCAGTGGAATACGATCCAGGCTTCCAACGGTTCGCACACCATCACGGCCATTGCCAAAGACGCACTGAATCAGACGACTCCTTCAGCCGGTATTGCCGTCACAGTAAACAACGTGGTTCCTACGGCCACCTTTATCAAACTCGACACCGTGACCCAGGGCAACTGGAAAGGAGTATACGGCCTTGATGGTTCCATCATCCCGAATGACGCTACCAACCTTCCGCCCTATGCGACGATCACAGGTCCGGGAGCGGGCGCCCCGGCCTATACCTGGGTCGGATCGTCGACCGATGTCCGGGCGCTGCTGAAGACGGCCTCCACCACGGACCGTATCGCCTCCACGTGGTACAACGGAACCAACTTCACCTTCAGCGTCAACACCAACGACGGGTTGACTCATCAGTTGGCTCTCTACTGCCTCGATTTTGGGAACGGCAACCGCTCCGAGACTATCACCATCATGAATGCCAATACGAACGCGGTGCTGAGCAGCGAGGCCATGTCGAATTTCGGCAATGGCGTCTACGCGGTGTTCAACATCACGGGTAACGTGCTGGTCACAGTCAGCTATAGCGGCGGCCTGAATGCGGTTCTCAGCGGTCTCTTCATGAGTACCATCACTCCGCCACCCCCGCCGCCCACGGTGAGCGTAACGTTGCCAGCCGCGAATGCGAGCGTGCTCGGAACCATAACGCTGACAGCCAGCGCGACTGCCGGGAACGGCGCGAGCATGGCTTCCGTACAGTTTCAGGTGGACGGCACGAATGTCGGCACCGCTGTGACGGGCGCCGGACCGACGTTCATCGGTCAGTGGAACACCACCACCGGCACGAATGGCTCTCACACCATCAAAGCGATCGCGACCGATAGCCTCGGCCAGACCACGACTTCGGCGGGAGTCACGGTAACCGCAAACAATCCCCTTGCTCCTCCGGTTATCAATATCACTACTCCATCGCCGGGCCCGATTTCGGGAACCATACCGGTGACCGCGACCGCAACCGCCATCGCGGGGATGACGTCGGTGCAGTTCCTTTTGGATGGCAATAACCTGGGCGCCGCGATTACCGGCACCGGTCCCACCTACACTTACCAGTGGAACACTACCACCGCAACCGGCGGCGCGCATGTTCTGAGCGCGGTCGCAAAGGACGCCGCTAACCAAACCACCACGTCAGCAACGGTGAACATTACCGTCGCCAACACCGCCCCTTCCGCCACGTTCATCAAGACTGACGCAGTGACTCAGGGCAACTGGGTGGGCGTCTACGGAAGCGACGGCTATATCATTCCGAACGATGCCACCAGTCCGCCTTCTTACGCCGCGATCTCAGGCCCCGGAGCGGCGGGCACTGCCTATAGCTGGGTTGCGTCCACTACCGACACCCGGGCGTTATACACATCGCCTGCCAGCTCCAACCGCATCGCTTCGACGTACTTCACCACCAACAACAGCACTCCGTTTGTGTTCGACGTCAACCTGACCGACGGACAGACGCATCAACTTGCGCTGTATGTATGGGATCTGGAGAACTCGGGCCGCGTCGAAACCATTTCCATTCTGAATGCCAACACCAGTGCGGTCTTAAGCTCGGAGGCCATGTCTTCGTTCCAGAACGGCGTCTACGCGGTATGGAACGTGGCAGGGCACGTGCAAATCAAGGTCACCTATCAGGCGGGGCTCAACGCGGTACTCAGCGGCATCTTCCTGAAGACCGTGGTCCCGCCGCCGCCGCCACCCAGCGTCAGCATCACTACGCCCACTTCCAGCAGTACCGTCACTGGAACCGTCGCCCTGAGCGCCACCGCATCTTCCAGCGTGGGTCTGGCCTCCGTGCAGTTCAAGCTGGACGGAAATAACCTGGGAGCACCGGTAACTGGTTCCGGCCCCACGTTTATTAGTCAATGGAATAGCATTACAGCGGCCAACGGCTCGCACAGCCTCACTGCCGTCGCCACCGATACGACCGGCCAAACCGCTACCTCGAGCGCGATCCCGGTCACCTCGTCCAACACCGTCACACCTCCCGTGATCAGCATTACCGCTCCCGCCGCGGGCACCGTTTCGGGCGTCGTTACAGTCACCGCCAACGCTACGGCCACGGCTGGTATGGCGTCCGTACAGTTCCTGTTGGACGGAGCGAATCTGGGCGCCGCAATCACGGGCGCCGGACCCACGTATTCTTACCAGTGGAATACCGCGACGCTGACTGGTTCTCACAGCCTGACTGCCATCGCCACCGACAGCATCAATCAGAACACCACATCCGCGGCGGTTGCCGTCACCGTGTTCAACGTCGGCCCCTCCGCCAAATTCGTCAAACTCGACACCGTCACTCAGGGCAGCTGGAAGAACGTGTACGGAGCCGACGGCTACATCATCGCCAACGATTCCAATAACGCACCTTCCTATGCCACGGTCACCGCTCCAGGCGCTGCCGGCCCTGCCTACACGTGGAGTGGATCCACCACCGATGTGCGGGCTCTGCTGAAGGGCGCGTCTCAAACGGACCACATTGCTTCCACCTGGTACACCGCCAGCAACGGAACCCCGTTCAGTTTCGACGTCAATATTACAGACTCCCAGACGCATCAATTGGCGTTGTATGTCCTCGATTTCGAGAACTCGGGCCGTGCGGAAAGCATTTCGATCCTGAACGCCAGCACGAACGCAGTGCTGGTCACGCAGCCACTGACGTCGTTCGGTGGCGGCGTGTACGCTATCTTCAACGTCACCGGTCATATTCAGGTGAAGGTCGCTTACTCCTCGGGTCTTAATGCTGTATTGAGCGGTTTGTTCTTCGCCACTCCGGTTCCTCCCCCGCCGCCTCCGACCATCAGCCTCACTGCACCGGCTTCAAACAGTACTCAGTCCGGCGCAATCAGCGTCAACGCTACTGCCGCCGCCAATGCTCCGGCGACCATGGCCTCAGTGCAATTCCAGGTCGACGGCACTAACCTCGGGTCCGCGGTCACAGGTGCCGGCCCCACTTTCACCACGCAATGGAGCACCGGCAACTTCACCAACGGCCCCCATACTCTGACGGCGATTGCCACCGACAGCGTCGGCCAGACCACTACTTCGGCGCCAGTTACATTAACCTTGAACAACCCCGTTGCCCCTCCGACCATCAGTATTATGGCGCCCAGCGCAGGCACGGTAACCGGAACGGTCACCGTGACTGCCAGCGCGACCGCCGTTGCGGGCCTGTCGTCCGTGCAGTTCCTGGTGGATGGCAGCAACCTGGGCACTGCAGTTACCGGCGCTGGTCCGACATTCACCTATCAGTGGAACACCACCGGCGTTACCGGCGCTCATACGCTGACCGCGATGGCTACCGATACCGCTAACCAAACCACCACCTCGGCGGGGGTCAGCGTCACCGTCATCAACTCTACACCTTCCGCCACCTTCATCAAACTCGATACAGTGACGCAGGGCAACTGGCCGGGAGTCTACGGAGCCGACGGCTATATCATTCCGAACGATGCCAACAGTCCACCCGCTTATGCTGCGATCACGGGTCCTGGCGCGGCTGGTCCCGCATACACATGGGTCGCATCCACCACAGATATCCGGGGCTTACTCACGACGCCCAGCGGCACTGGCCGAATCGCGTCGACCTGGTACACCGCCAACAACGCTACTCCCTACTCGTTCGATATCAACCTGACCGACGGCCAGACGCACCAACTGGCGTTGTACTTGTTGGATCTCGACAACCTGAGCCGTGCCGAAACCATTACCATTCTGAATGCCAACACCAACGCGGTTCTGCTTACGAAGCCGATGTCGAGTTTCGGCAATGGCGTCTACGCCGTGTTCAACATCACCGGCCACGTGCAGGTGAAGTTCACCTGGACTGGGGGCGCCAACGGCGTCCTGAGCGGTCTCTTCCTCAGCACGGTCGTTCCGCCGCCGCCTGCGCCCAGCATCAGCCTCACGGCGCCCGCTGCCAGCGGCACCAAATCCGGCACCATCAACTTCACCGCCAGTGCGGTTGCCAACTCTCCCGCGACCATGGCTTCAGTACAATTCCAGGTCGATGGCAATAACTTGGGCGCCGGCGTCACGGGCGCTGGTCCCACTTTCACCACGCAGTGGAATACCGCCACCTCTGCCAACGGCTCCCATACTCTGACCGCCATTGCGACCGATTCTCTCGGTCAGACCACGACGTCGAATGCCATCACTGTCACCACGTCCAACGCTGCTGCTCCGCCTGTCATCAGCATCACGGCTCCGGCGCCAGGCGTGGTCTCGGGCGCTGCTACGGTGAGCGCCAATGCGACCGCCGTCGCCGGCATGAAGTCGGTGCAGTTCCTGCTCGACGGAGCGAATCTGGGTTCGCTCCAGACTGGTTCCGGAGCTTCCTATTCGATCCAGTGGAACACCACGGGTGTTACGGGTGCTCACACGTTGACCGCAGTGGCTACCGATAACAACAACACGACCACCACCTCGGCGGCTGTCAGCGTCACCGTTTCCAACGTCGGCCCGTCCGCGACCTTCGTCAAGACCGATGCAGTGACTCAGGGCAACTGGCCGGGAGTCTACGGGGCGGATGGCTATATCATTCCGAACTATACGAACAGTCCGCCGGCTTACGTGACGGTTACGGGTCCCGGCGCGGCTGGCCCTTCGTACACCTGGATTGCCTCCACTACCAGTGTGAGCGCCCCGCTACTGGGTCCCTCTACCACCTCTCGTATGGCGTCGACCTTCTACACAAGTACGAGCTTTAGCATCAATCTCAACGTCACCGATGGCCAGACACACCAGGTCGCTCTGTACCTGTGGGATCTGGAGAATTTCGGCCGCACCGAGACGCTTTCCATTCTGAACGCCAATACGAACGCGGTTCTGGCAACCAGGACTATGTCGAGCTTCGGCAGTGGCGTCTATGCGGTCTTTAACATCACCGGCAATGTCACACTCCAGGTAATCAACAATGCAGCCAACCTTAACGCCGTACTGAGCGGGTTGTTCTTCAGCACGCCGGCTCCTCCTCCGCCTGCCCCCACCATCAGCCTCACGGCGCCGGCCGCAAGCAGCACTCAGTCCGGCATTATCAGCATCAACGCGACTGCTACTGCCAATACTCCGGCGACGATGGCTTCGGTTCAATTCCAGGTCGACGGCAACAATTTGGGCACAGCAGTGGCTGGAGCCGGTCCCAGTTTCACCACGCAGTGGAATACTGGCAACTTCACCAACGGCTCGCACAGCCTCACTGCTATCGCTACCGACTCTCTTGGCCAGACCACTACTTCGAGCGCCATCGCTGTCACCACGAACAACGTGGCTGCTCCCCCCGTCATCAGCATCACCGCTCCGGTTCCGGGCGTGGTCTCGGGCACCGTTACCGTAACGGCCAACGCGACTGCCGTCGCCGGCATCGCCTCCGTGCAGTTCAAACTCGACGGAGCGAATCTGGGATCGCTTCAGACCGGTTCCGGGCCGAACTACTCGGTCCAGTGGAACACCACCGGCCTCAGCGGCGGACATACGCTGACCGCGGTGGCCACCGATAACAATACCTTGACCACTACCGCGGCAGGAGTCAGCGTCACCGTCTCCAATGTTGGCGCCTCCGCGACCTTCATCAAGACCGATGCGGTGACGCAGGGCAACTGGTCGGCTGTTTACGGCGCCGACGGGTACATCATTCCCAATGACGCCAACATTCCGCCTTCTTACGCCACGGTTACGGGTCCCGGCGCGGCTGGCCCGGCGTACACCTGGCTCGCATCCACGACGAATGTCAGCGGGCTGCTTACATCGCCCGGTAATACCAGCCGCATTGCTTCAACCTTCTACAGCGTGAACAACAGTAATCCTTTCACGTTCGATATCAACCTGACCGACGGCCAGACGCACCAACTGGCGCTCTATCTGTGGGATCTCGAGAACTCAGGACGCGCCGAAACCATCACCATTCTGAATGCCGCTACCAGCGCGGTTCTGCTTACGAAGCCGATGTCGAGTTTCGCCAATGGCGTCTATGCAGTGTTCAACCTCACCGGCCACGTGCAGGTGCAGTTCACTTGGACCGGGGGTATCAACGCCGTACTGAGCGGGTTGTTCTTCAGCACCCCGGTTCCCCCGCCGCCTGCGCCCAGCATCAGCCTCACGGCGCCGGGCGCGAGCAGCACTCAATCCGGCACCATCAACTTCACCGCCAGCGCTGTTGCCAACTCTCCCGCGACGATGGCTTCGGTACAATTCCAGGTCGATGGCAATAACCTGGGCGCCGCCGTCACGGGTTCCGGGCCCACGTTCACCACGCAGTGGAACACCGCCACCTCTACCAACGGCTCCCATAGTCTGACCGCGATCGCAACCGATTCTCTCGGCCAGACTACGACTTCGAACGCCATCACCGTTACCACGTCCAACGCGGCCGCTCCGCCAGTCATCAGCATTACCGCACCGGCGCCTGGCGTGGTCTCCGGAACCGCTACCGTGACTGCCAATGCAACCGCTGTTGCCGGCATGAAGTCGGTACAGTTCCTGCTCGACGGAGCGAATCTGGGTTCGCTCCAGACTGGTTCCGGACCTTCCTATTCGGTCCAGTGGAACACCACGGGTCTTACGGGTGCTCATACGTTGAGCGCTGCGGCTACCGATAACAACAACCAAACCACCACGTCGTCGGTTGTCAGTGTCACCGTTTCCAACGTCGGTCCGTCCGCGACCTTCATCAAGACCGATGCGGTGACCCAGGGCAACTGGCCAGCCGCATATGGGGCCGACGGCTATATCATTCCGAACGATGCCAGCAGTCCGCCTTCTTACGCCGTGATCACAGGTCCTGGCGCGGCCGGCCCCGCGTACACCTGGCTTGCGTCCACTACCAGCGCGAGCGGCCTGTTGACGGGCCCCTCTACCACCTCTCGTATAGCGTCGACCTTCTACACAGGTACGAGCTTTAGCATCAATATCAATCTCACGGACGGCCAGACGCATCAACTGGCGCTCTACCTGTGGGATCTGGAAAACGCCGGGCGTACCGAGACGCTCTCCATTCTGAACGCCAGCACCAACGCGGTATTGGCCACCAAGGCGATGTCAAGCTTCGGCAGTGGCGTCTATGCGGTCTTTAACATCACCGGCAATGTCACGCTCCAGGTGACCTTCAATGGAGGCGGCCTCAATGCGGTACTGAGCGGGTTGTTCTTCAGCACGCCGGCTCCGCCGCCGCCCGCCCCCACGATCAGCATCACGGCGCCGACCACAAGCAGTACTCAGTCCGGCACCATTAACTTCACTGCCAGTGCGGTTGCCAACTCTCCCGCAACGATGGCTTCGGTTCAATTCCAGGTCGATGGCAACAACCTGGGCGCGGCAGTCACGGGCCCTGGTGCCACTTTCACCACGCAGTGGAACACCGGAAACTTTGCCAATGGGACCCACAGTCTGACTGCTATCGCCACCGACTCTCTCGGCCAGACCACCGCTTCGAGCGCCATCAGCGTCACCCTTAACAACCCCATTACACCGCCGGTAGTCAGCATCACCGCGCCGACATCCGGTATCGTTTCGGGCACCGTTACGGTGACGGCCAACGCCACCGCTCCCGCCGGCATGTCGTCGGTGCAGTTCAAGCTGGACGGCAGCAACCTGGGCGCGCCCGTCACCGGCGCCGGCCCCACCTACACCGTTCAGTGGGCCACCACAACCACCGGACCGCACACGCTCACCGCGGTCGCTACGGACACCCAAAACACCAGCACCACCTCGGCGCCAGTCACCGTTACGGTGTCTACCGCCAGTTCTGCAGCCTATCTGGTGAAGCTGGATAGCAGCACTCAAGGCAATTGGCCGGGAGTATACGGAGCAGACGGTTACATCATTCCCAATAATGCTTCCAGCCCGCCTGCCTACGCCACCGTAACCGTCGGCGCGAGTCCGTTTACCTGGCTTTTCCCGACGACGGATGTGCGAGGTCTGCTCACTGCGCCGTCCAGCACCTCCCGCATCGCATCCACCTGGTACAGCTACAATGCGAGCTTCAACATCAATTTGAATCTGACCGATGGGCAGTTACACCAGGTCGCCTTGTACGCGCTGGATTACGATACCAATACCCGGAGCGAAACCATTTCGATTCTGGACGCAACTACTAACGCGGTCCTCGTAACACAACCGATGCCGGTCTTCAACGGTGGCATTTACGCTGTGTTCAACATCAGAGGCAACGTTGTCGTTCAAGTCACCAACAACAACGGTACGCCGAACATCGTTCTCAGCGGCTTGTTCTTCCGCAGTTTCAACGGGGTTCAGCTGCCAACGGTGAGCGTCACCGCCCCGGCTGGCGGAGCGACGGTATCGGGCGCGGTCACCCTGACGGCGAATGCTACTTCGGCTCAGAACATCAGCTCGGTGCAGTTCCAGATCGACGGCGTGAACCAGGGCCAGCCTCAGACAGGCGCAGGGCCGAACTACTCGATTATGTGGGCAAGCCCCGCCGTCAGCAGCGGAGTGCACTCCGTGACGGCGATCGCAACCGACACGCTGGGGCTGTCCTCTACCTCGCCGGCGATCAGCGTGACGGTCGCCAATGGACCCCCGCCGGCGAACTCTGCTGTCTTTACTGGCAGCGATACCACCACGTCTGGAAATTGGGTGGGAGTCTACGGCTCCGACGGCTATATGATGGCCGACGGAGGCCCCAGTCCGACACCAGGGCCGCCCGGCCTTCCGACCGTCATCAACAATGCGCCGTTCTACGCCCTGGTCAATCTGGACGGGGCGCTTCAATGGACCTGGCACGACGGTTTCCCCGCCACGGGCTCGTTTGCGCTCCCTATAAGCCCGACCAGTTCGATACTGATCGGCGCTGCTTACTACCAGTACTTTACCCTGGGCGGAGCGAACAATCTCCCGCTCGACGTCGACGTGACCTTTGCGGATAACCAGACCCATCAGCTCGCGCTTTATTTTGTTGATTGGCACCACAACGTCCGCCACCAGCAGATCAATATCGTGGACCCGAACACCCAGACGGTACTCAGTACCCAGAGCATCATTAACTTCGATCAGGGAATATACCTGAAGTACAACGTTCAGGGCCATGTGCAGGTTCAGGTCACTCTCATCCCTGATAACAGTGACCAAAGCAGCATCGCGGATAGCGTTGTGATGGCTGCTATGTTCTTCGATCCCGCGCACTAAACATTGAAGGTTGGGGTACCAGTACTTCCAGCGGTGCAGGTACCCCATTTTCGACTCGCTTTACGCGCACTTTACGCAAACTTCTGTAGAATCGCAGTCACATTACCGGTAATTTACATTCAAAGGGCACGCTCTTTCATGAGGGTATCAATCTCTTTCGACTACGATTCGCCGATTGGCTACCGGAAATCGTTTAGCCATGCCAGTCTGCACGCGGCC
>JBEKTF010000366.1:0-3922 GCA_049516355.1 Bryobacteraceae bacterium
GCCGGGTTCCACTTTAACGCTTACGCCGGCGGTCGTCCTGGCCAAGCTGAAGCCCGGACAGGGGTTGACGCAATCCTTGCACATGAGCAATACGACCAGCGGCACGTTTCATTTTGACGTCGAAGTGATGGACGTGGTCGTGAAAGACGGACAGCGGATCTATGTTCCCGCCGGAGAAACCGAAGGCGGTATTGCAGCGAGCGCGGTCATTACACCGGGCTCCGTGATCATCGGTCCGCAAGACCAAGGCAGCGTTACCGTCACCCTGACAGTCCCGCAACGAACGGAACTGCGTGCGGTGGTCGTCTACTTTCGAGGCAAACTGGACACGCCAACCGACAGTGGAACGGTAGGGCTCGGAGCATCGCTGGGCGCTTTGATCACCTTCGAACTGTCGGATGATTACAGTTTTAAAGCAGTAAATTTCAGTGCGAGTCCACAAACGGCAACGACAAATCAGGTTGTCTCGCACGAATTGGTCAATTCCGGATCTGAAGTTGTTGTACCCAAAGGAGCGACTGTCATCCTGGACGACTCGGGAAGGAACGTCGCCAAAAGTACGTTTTCCGCGCATCGCCTTTTACCGGGGGAAAGTGTCACATTTTCCGCTACATGTCCGCAGCAGTTGAAATCCGGGCATTATCGGGTGGTTTCCTCATTTGAGTACGACAGCCGTATTGTCACTGCCGGCGGCGAGTTTTCGGTGCCGTGAACCGCTTCAGCCTGGCCCTGACGCTTGGGGTGGCGATTACCATCACAGCACAGGCGGCGACGTATACAGTCGGCTTTCAGAAAACGCTTTCCATTTCCGTGCCGGGGGCGACCGCGGCGTACACGGTAGATCCCCTGATCGCCGAAGCGTCGGCGGATCAGGGCGTCGTCGCTCTGATGGGCAAGAGTCCAGGAACCACGCATCTGATCGTAGTCACGCCCGACGGAGTGCAAACGCTGGAGGTTGTGGTTCCCATGCCGGCTCCTATTTATCCGCGCGGTTGGGTGACCCCGCGACCGGAGGGGCTCTCGAATGAAACGGGATACGTCGAAACTCGCTATTCCTCTTTGCCGGCACAGTTGACCAATGTTCTCGATTTCTCCCGCCAGGGCCGGGATATGAGCACCGATTTTTATCTGGCCACAACGGATTTTCTTCCCTCGGCCAATAATCAGTTCGCCAGCTACAGCCAGTCAAAATTCGCTATAAGTTCTCTTTCCTATACAATACAAACAAAAAGACTTAATGTTACGCTGTTCGATCAGCTAGTGGATGAGTCTCCGCTTACGTTGAGTGGCGCCGTGATCCGGGGGTTGCACTGGCAAGAGGGTAACTGGTTTTTCCACGAAGGATACACCTCCCCGTTTCCATTTGCAGGATTGTTCCTGCCGATCCGGCCGGAAGGCGAATTTGGCGCAGGCTACCGGTATCAATTGAGCAAGCACTCGAGCCTTGTCCCATCGTTTTACTACCTGACTATGCCCGCGGCAGTTCACACGGGCAATTCCGGCGCGATCTTATCGGTGCAATACCTTTATCAGCCCAGTGACAGCCTGCACTTCGCGGCTGAGATCGGCGAAAGTCGCGGTTTCGGCGGTTCGTCGTCTTTGACGTACAAGCGGCGCGCGGAAAACCTCCGTGTACGGTTCCGTTATACTCCTGAAAAGTTCGCCGCGTTGAGCATCAGCAACTTCCGCGGGTTGTATTCCGACGTCGCCTGGACCCGGCAATGGTCCGAGCGGCTCGGCACCGATTTGAATTTCACGGCCGATCGTTTCAATTTAACGTCATTCAACGAGGTCTCCGTCAATGGGGGCCTTCAGCTCCGTTATCGGCCGTTGAAGCGCTGGACGCTTTTTGGCGGCACAACCTACTCGCTCTTTCGCACGGAGGGAGCGGACCAGGCTCCGCTCGAAGGAATTTACTACCCCGAAGGCGCGGGGTTCAATTCGCGACACTTCGGCGCGACGTTTCAGCATCAGTGGTCCCGGTTTACGGAGCAGAACTCCGGCGGGCACCAGTATCTCGCGTCGGCACACATCGGTTTTGGCCATTTCAGCTTCAGCGGGTATGCCGAGCGTGAAACTCAAGCTCCGACAGTTGGTTTCCTGCTTTCTCAGGTGACCGGTCTCGGACCGTTACTGAGCCAGTCCGGCGTGACCGCCACTACTCCTCAACAGATCAGCGACTTTTTGAACCAGAACGCCGCGCTTATCAATCTGCAGTATTTGAACAATGTAACCATCAATCTCACTCCGGTGCGCGAGCAGGTAAGCGGCTCCGCTACGTGGCAGGGCCATGGCTCCGCTCCCCAAATCGACTATGAATATCTCCGTAACATCGACCACGAGGTAACGAGCACCAATGACGTCGCGATACATAGAGTTTCGGTCACGCAGCGGCTTGGCCTGTCAAACGATCTTTCGCTGACGGTGGCCGAATATAGAACCAGGAGCACAGGACAGCCGCTCGTGGTCAGTCCCCTGATTTCGTTGTCGTTGAAACACCACTTCAATACCGCGCCATCCCTCCTGGTGCTGGAACGCCACGGCACGATCAAAGGCCGCGTGTTTGAAGACCTTGATGGCCAGGGTGTACATTCGCCCTCCGCTCCGGGCGTAGCAGGTGTCGAAGTGATTCTCGATAACCGCCGCCGGGCACGGACAAGCCCTGACGGGAGTTACCATTTCCCCGGGGTTCCTGAAGGAAAACATGACATTCAGGCCATACTGCACGGCGATACGGCCTACTACTTTACGACTCCCGAGCAGGTTGAGACATCTGAAAATTCGGAGGTCAATTTTGGGGTCGCCCGCTCACTTTCGAGCCTGGGTGGGGAAGTGCTCGATGATATTCCGCATGGCGTCCCCGGAATCGTTGTCGTGGTTCGGGGGGAAAAACGCCGGACCACGGTGGTTTCAGCGGGCGATGGAAAGTTTCTGCTGCCGAAACTGGCGGACGGAGAGTATTCGGTGTCGGTTGATGGGGATTCGCTGCCAGCAGGCTATGTCGTTGAAGAACCTGCCGAAGTACGTGTCGTCACGGCTTCGGGGAAAGCACCGCGGGCAACTCTGAGAATTCGCGCCCTGCGGAATGTGTCCGGACGGGTGCTGGTGTACGATCGAGCGTTGGGACAGTATGTGGGCGCTCGGAATCTCGCCGTAATTTTGAAGGAACTGTCACTGAGAACAACGACGGATGCCGAGGGACGATTCCTGTTTCGCGAACTGCGCAGCGGTACTTTCGTTGTTTCGGCAGAATACCAGGGCCAGACCGTCGATCGGCAGGTGACGGTACCCGAACAACCGGCTCAATTGACGGACATCAACCTTGTTGTGGGCCAGCGCTGAAGTGGCCGGCGCTCAGTTGGCAACCACTTGAAAGGTGATTGCGTTAGTGAGGTTCTCCAGCGCGTTTGCAGCGCCGCTCACCGTCAACGTGTGCGGGTTCGGAGCTCCATAGATTTCGTGGTCGGAGATCACTTCGTTACCGCCCTTCGATATTTCGACGCGGTCGATCATCCACGAGTGCACAGGATCAGGAATACTAAGCCAGCTCCTCAGCGTGTACGTCCCACTTGGCAAGTTCGCCCGGACGACCTGAATCTCGAATGGCGACGAAATCAGGAAGGTTGTATCTCCGGCGGCAATAGGCACGGAGTTTTGCGAGAAGGATCCACCCACAGTGGGGACAGTAAACGTGGCAGAAGTCGTTCCAATCGCCTGGACCAGCTGCGCCGGACCTGCCGTGAAGACGACGCTCAGGGAGCCCTCGATCTGGACGTTCACGCGGAGATTGCCTGACGCCGAATGCTGTCCGAAGAGAAGCGTAGCGGGAGAAGTCGCAGCAAGCAAAATCAGAATTGCCCGCGTCAAAATGAAGCGCGACCGGTGCGCCACAAAACCGTCCAAAACCTCCGCGATACTGCCA
>JBEKTF010000367.1:0-6153 GCA_049516355.1 Bryobacteraceae bacterium
GTCCGCAACTCCACAATCCGACGTTTGATCGCAGTTTCAGACTCCAGGGCACTATCGAACGCTTTGAAGGCATCGCCGTACCATGTTAGAGTCTTTGGGGTGACGTTCTTGAGGTACTTACGCTCAGTGATAAACTCTGAGACAGTATCTCTGTTTGCAGCTTCTTTCTCGTAAGTTGTTGAAAACATGGGCGCGTAGCTCAGCTGGTTAGAGCGCCTGCTTCACACGCAGCCAAGGCAACCAACTTCCTTTCACATTGATTCTAAACCACTTATTAGAAATTTGCAAGCCTAATTTTTCTGGAGACAGGCGCTCAAAACGCCCCAGCTTCGAGAATGTTGACAGATGACAGGATGACGGGTTGAGAGCATTTTCTGAGAACTTTTCTACAGAGGGCACCAATAGAGAAGTTATGGAAATCGGGGTCAAACCTGTCATCCTGTCACCGGGCAGGTAGTCGCTACAGTTTCCGCTACACCCTCCCCCCGGCAACGGGTGTTCCCTACCCGACGGTCTGCATCTGATCTGGTGCAGTTGTGGGAGCCGGTGCCCTCTTCTTCCCCGCTGACTTCCTGACAGGCGCAACCTTCTTCAACGCCCTCGTGGACGGAGCCTTCACCGCCGCCTTCTTTCCAGCGACCTTCTTGGGAGCAGCCAGTGCTGACTTCGCCGCCGCCCTCTGCAGACGCCACCGCTTCTTCGTCGCCGCAATGATCCTCTTCATGCCCTCGGCGCTGATCCGGCGTTTGGGTCTCGGAGTCTTCTCCGTAGCTGGCGGCGGAGCAATCTCACCCTTGACTTTGGCCCATCGTACCTTCTGCGCCAGGGCTATCTTCTTTCGGGACGCTGCGCTCAATCTCCTGCGTTTGCGGATGGGTGCTTCCGGCGTGGAGGCTGGTTCGACCTGTGCTCCTGTGGCAGGGCCGTCAACCTCCCTCAATGCCAGGAGCGCACGCTCGATGGCCGTCCTCTGCCGTTCCAGTTGGGTGATGATGCTGGCAAATCCTTCTGTCATTCGTTGATTCTACCGATTCGACGTCCCGATGTGCCGCCCCGGAGGGCTACCCTTAGTTGGCTCCCAACAACTTTTCGCTCACGATCTGCTCGGCTTGCCTGCCGATTTCGCTTTCAGATAATTGACGAATGCGGAGCACATCACCAGCATGAACGTGGCGTCACTGGCATCCAGTGAGGATTCAGAGAGGAGTGCGTGCCGTATCCCTTCAGCGTCATTCGTATATCCGTACATCTTCGACAGTGCCCCCTCGAAAGCGGGGTGCATATCCACGCCGTTACTTCTGAGCTGCTTGATCGCTGCTCCGAGAGTTGCGTTGTCATCGCCGGTTATTATCTTGCAGGCCGCTTCGACGGCACTGATCGATTCTTTGATCGAGTTTCGGTAATCTGGCGATTCACGATTCGCCAAATGGCTAATAGCAGCCTTTACGTGCATCGCTGCGGGAGCAAAACGGTCGGGTGATTTGACGGCGGCTTCGATGCTTTGAATCTCATGCTCCTCAGTTATGGGAACAAGCAGCCTACCAACGAATCTGTAGCCCGAGCCCTCCCGTTGCAGAACGACGTTGCAGTACGCGACGAATTCGTTCAGTTTATTGTGCAGGTTTGGATCGCGATAGTTGGCTACGTAGTCAAGAACGTCATATACCAGATTCCACGGCGCTGAGAAGAAAATCCCTCGGATTTGTTGCACTGCGTCAGACACATACGCATTTAACCTGTCACGCGGCTGCTTGAGAACGGTCGTCCAGATTCCAGCTGCCGCACCGCCAGGAGCACTTTCCCTCATTAGGGTACTCACTCCCCTGCCTGGAAGCCAATAAGTTTCATAGAGCGCATTCCAAAGACAGTTGCGGAGTTCAACGGTCATCGAGTCGAGTTGGAGGGCTTTCCTGATCGGTACGACACCGATTCTCTCTGAGAATGTCATGCTATTTCCTGGTCCGGTTAAGACAAACACTTATTTTACGGGCTGCCGCACGGTACCTACAACCCCAACTTCCCCGCGCTGTTCTCCCGGAACAGATTCCCATCCCGGATGTAGCGCCGCACCATCTGAACGGAGCGATGCCCTGTCTGGTTCATGATCGAGCGTTCCGACGCCCCGGCGATGGCCGCGCTGGTGGCATGTCCAGCCCGGAGGGAGTGCCCTGCGTACTTCGCAGGGTCCAGCCCGGCCCGCAGCGCCAGTTTCTTCACTACGCGGGCGACATCCCCACCGCTCAGGCCACCCGAGCGGATTTGCCCATGGCGAGAGATGGAGCGGAACATTGGCCCAGCAGTCAGCCCAGCCTGTTCCATCCACGCTTGCAGGCTTCGAACCGGACACGTCTCCGGGTTTGATCCGTATGGGATTCCAATCTTCCTGCCAGCCCCTGTCTGATCCGTCTTCGAACGGCGAAGTGTCACGGTCAGGCCATCGTTACCGAATGAGCAATCCTCCACGCTCAGCCCCACCAGTTCCGAACGGCGAAAGGCCCCCGCGAATCCCACCAAGATTAGTGCCCTGTCCCTCAGCCCGATCAGTCCCGCGTCCGTGACATCAACCATCGCCCGGATGTCATCGGTCAGCGCAGCCGCCTTCTGCGCAGGGGCAGCCCCCTTCGTTCGGCGGATGCCCTTCATGGTGTTCGTCACGATTGGGCTGTGAGTGGGTGATTCCAGTCCCAGCGCCTTGTGTGCCTCAGCAATAGCGTTCAGACGTCGCTGGATGCTGCCCACCTTCAACGCACTGGCACACTCCGCGATGAAGGCAGCCACAGTCTCAGGCAGTGCTGGTAGCGGGCACAGCCCGTGCGCCTCACACCACTGGCAGAACCCTCGCCAATCACTCTGGTAACCCCGCAGGGTGTTCTGCGCCTTGGATGCCCGGATGTACTCCCGAACCTGATCGAGTGAGGGGGACGGCACAGCGTCCGCCCCCATCCCATTGGTGTGTACTGGGCCAACCACGTCAGCCATTGGCCCCGCTCCTCTGTTGCTGGGAGTCTTCCCACGCCTTGACCAGCGACTCGATTTGCTGCGCCTCGTACTCGTATCCCTTCCGACGTAACAGGTTGGCAACGGTCGGGAATTTCATTGAGCACACAGCGGCCAACGCCCGTTCCAGTTCCGGGGTCATGCCGCCACCTCATCATCGAGGCGGGCAGTCTCATCCGTCCTCCCCGGTTTGAAATGTTCCCGTTGCCCGCTCAGGAGTTCCAACTCGCGCCAGTACTCCAGTTCCGCCCGGAGTTGCTCCTCAGCCATCGCGTTCAGTTCGGCGTATCGTCCCGGACGTGTGCGCCAGTGGGTTGTGTTGGTATTACGGCGTTCCCGATTCTCTGGTAGGAACCATGCCGCCTCTTGTGCACGCTCCTGGCATCGTTGCGGCGGAATGGGGGGAGGCAGGCAGTGATGATGCGCCGTAGTAGCCCTGCGAGGTCTGGCCGTTCCACAGGCAGTAATGATTACGTGCGGTCTGGCATCCCCGAGGTTCAGTTGGACGTTGTATCTCAAGCCGTCCCGATGCAGTGAACGGCACACCGATGCGAACCTCCGCCATGCAGCATCAAAGCGTTTTTCATCCCTTACGCTTTCCACGGGAGTGTAGATCAGATAGCGGCCCCTCATGCCGCCACCTCCGCAGTGCGGGCCGATTCTCCAGCCAGTTTGATGAGATAATCCGCGGCCTGCTGAGCTTTGGACGCGGCTGTGAAGATCGCCCGCTTATCTGCCCGCAGAACCCTCAGCCAACTCTGGATGTACTGCGCGTGATCCTGCCGAGGCTCTGTGCTCAACCCGAGGTGGGCCATGGTGAACGCGGCCCCAAGCTCTGCAATCAGTTCCTCAGCCGCATACGCACTATCCCCAAACCGCTTCCCCAGTTGCCTGTCACACCGTTCCGCCCGTGCCGTCCAGTGCGTGTGTTCATGCGCCAGCGTGGAGTAGTACGAGACATTCTCAATGAATGCGGGGAATGGAGGCATCTGAATGTGATCATCGGCGGGAGCATAGTACGCTCTGTTTCCCCCGTTCCGCACGTCAGCGCCTATCGAGTGAAACCACGTTTCCGCACGTTCGATGCGTTCCAGCATGGGCACGTCTGGCTCAGCCTTCGGGGTGTACCCATCCACTTGCCCCGCGTTGAACACGGCATAACCACGAGTGAACAGCAGACGCGAGCCTGATGCAGGCTGATTATCCTCGCCGTCCTGATTCTCAGCCGTGCCGTTGGCGAATTTCCAGAACACCACACACGTACTCTTCTCCCCCTTGCGGACCTGTGCGCCGCGCTCCTGCCATTGCGCGTATGTGGCCCACTCCCCGGAGTCGTACCCCTTGGCTTCCGCTGCTGCCCACAGGCACACGGTGTTGATTCCCCTGTACGCCTTGCGGCTGATGGCATTGATGGGAGATGAAGCGAACCGCGCGGAGGTATGCCACGGCATACGCCAGTTCCCCACTCCCTGTTCGATTGCGTTGATGATTTGGTCCGTTACGCGCGCGTACACGTCCCGCTGATTGGTTGCGCTATTGTCTGAAGTAGACATTGAAGTTGTGCCTCAACTTTGGTGTTTAGGGATCGTGCCGGATTGCCGTCCGACGCGGTCCCGTTTGCGTTCTAATGCATGATTCGCTTTACGAATCGAGCATCAGAACTGAAGCCAGGATAGGGCCTGCAATGCAGGCTGTCAAGGGAAAAGTGAGTGTCGGAGCGGAATTAATCGAGCGTATGCCAGCGACGCACCACTCGCAGTTTGTTGGCGCTAGCGATGGGGGGCGGGTCGATCCGAAGCACTTCCCGCACCTCGGCTGCGGGGCGCTATGGTGAGTGTCTCCAGAGATGGGAAAATTTTAAAAATGCAAAACGCCCGAGGATGGATGGTCATCCCCAGGCGTTGGAGTGGTGCACTCAGCGTGGGAGGTATACGCGCAGCAGTCCGCGCGATAGCCTTGTAAGATTGATGCCTGAACTTAACCTGCGTGTCTAATGGATGCACGCCTGGTTGGCAGTGAAAAAGTTGTTGCCGCCCCACAAATTTGAATCGCACGCGGGATTGTCGTCTTCTAGATCGTACGCCCCATTGCCCACGGATGAATTACCGAAGATCGAGTTCCCCGTGGACTTTACCTGAATCCCCGCGAAGATATTGCCATCCGTCGTGTTTCCATATACTCTGTTTCCATTGCCGGCTCCGCCGATGAGAATCCCTGCAGCTATCGCCGGAACTACCGACTGTGGGCCGTTACCGCTGGCGGTGTTATTGTTTACCGTGTTGGCGTTGCTTGCACCTCCGAGTCCTATTCCGCCACTAAAACCACCAGCAGCGGTTGCAGCTCCATTGCCACTTGCCTCGTTATTCTGTATGGTCCCGCCGGTGGAGTTACCCAGCAGCAGACCCCACTGCCCATTCCGCACGAGAACGTTGGAACCGATAGTCAGAGATGTGGTGTTAAACCCATAAATGCCGTAGGTGTTGTTCGCGGCTGTGACTAAGTCAACCTGAGAATAATTGGCATCGAGAAAAAAGATTCCGTTCTGGAACCCCTGGATGAGACCCGGACCCTGAATGGCGACGTGACTTACCTGGGGGGGACCGGACGGGTTGACGTCAATACCGGAGCCGCCGCCAGCGGTGCTGGTGATCTGGTGACCATTCAGCTTCAGGCTGACATTGCTCGCCGTAATCTGGATGCAATCGGTGTTGGCGGTCGACTGCGTCAGATTGCCCGTTAACTGGTAGTCCCCCGCCGCATTGATGAGCGACCCACCCGACGACACGGCGAGTGTCGGGTTGCAAGTGGTGATCGACTTAAAGGCGGCCTGAGCAGGGACCGCCACTCCTCCCAGGGCGATCAGAATCACCCCAAGCAGGCTGAGCGCAGCCTTGCTTCCCTCGAACTTCGCAGATACACGTTGGACCAGCGACATAGCGTTTCTCTCCTTGGTGTTCCCGTAAATACATTTCCTGCAAACACGAAACGTTCCAAGGTATCAGGGTTTGGTTTCTATTAGAACTAGGGAAATTACTAGGGCCTGTTAACACTATGTGGTTTTAACGCGAAATGTGTTCCAGCGACAGGCCGGTAGGCTCTTCTACGCCGCGCGCGGCCTCCTGGTGCGCAAGAATGCTCGCAAATTGGGCCGCAGCA
>JBEKTF010000368.1:0-2650 GCA_049516355.1 Bryobacteraceae bacterium
TCGATCGGCACCAGCACATCGATAAGCTTTATCCCCGTCTCGAAGATCTCGGATTTGGTGGAACGCCGTGCCAGTTCCGGCGGGGCTCGATGAACTGTGCGCCATTGGACATCCACCGGCGCTGCCTGGCGGTCGATGGCGTTTCCGAAAACGTCGAACATTCGCGAAAGAGTGCCTCTGCCGACCGGCGCGTTCAACGGCCCACCCGTGTCTTCCACCGCGCTGCCGCGGACGAGACCCTGAGTGTCGGTCAGCGCGATTCCGCGCACGCGATGCGCGTCGAGTTGAGCTAAAACCTCGATGGCAATTTTTCCGCCCTTCGCGTGCAGCAACGAGTAGATGGGCGGCAAATGCGCATCGAACCGTATATCCACGACACTGCCGCGCACCGAGGCTACCGCGCCGAGGTTCGACGGACTGGTTTTGATCTGCATGTTTAGTTCAGTCTATTTTCCGACGGCGCCTGACGGGGGCTGCCGGGGCCGGCCGCGAGGGAGCAACGACAAGTCATCGCTCATGACATATATCGTGATGGCCGCAAACACAAAGACCATGCCGACCCAAAAAAACCAATTATGATGTGCGCGTTTCCAATAAGGACGCTGGTCGCGATGGGCATCGTGACGAACGCTGCCGGGATCCGGCCCTTCGTTCCCGTGGTGACCGTAGTTACTCTTATTCATTGCTGTAGCGCCTTCCATTTCCAGTTCCTGATTTCCGGCATGTCCTGGCCGTGCTTGTCGATGTACTGCTTGTGCTCGATGAGCTTGTCCCGCACCATCTGCGTCAGCCAGGCCCCCCTGGAACCTAACTGCGGCAGCCGATCGACCACGTCCTGCACCAGATGGAACCGGTCCAGGTCGTTCTGTACCCTTATGTCGAAGCTCGTCGTGATCGTGCCTTCTTCCTTATAGCCCCGGACGTGCAGGTTGCGGTTGGTCCGGCGATAAGTCAGCCGATGAATCAGCCATGGGTACCCATGAAAGCCAAAGATGATGTGCTTGTCTTTGGTGAAAAGTGAGTCGTAATCCTCGTCGCTCAACCCGTGCGGGTGCTCCGAGCTGGGCTCCAGCTTCATGAGATCGACAACATTGACAACCCGGATTTTCAGATCGGGCAGATGTTCGCGAAGGATGGAAACAGCAGCCAGGATCTCCAGCGTCGGCGTGTCTCCGCAACAGGCCATGACCACGTCTGGTTCGGCGCCCTGATCGTTGCTGGCCCATTGCCAGATGCCAATTCCTTCCGTGCAATGCACGACCGCCTGTTCCATCGTCAGCCATTGGGGGAGCGGGTGCTTGCCTGCAACCACCACGTTGACGCAATGCCGGCTGCGCAGGCAGTGATCGAACACCGATAACAGGCAGTTGGCGTCGGGCGGAAGGTACACGCGTACGATATCGGCCTTCTTGTTGACGACGTGGTCGAGGAAGCCGGGGTCCTGGTGCGTGAAGCCGTTGTGATCCTGCTGCCAGACGTGAGAGGCGAGTAAGTAGTTCAGCGAGGCGATCTTCCGCCGCCACGGCAGTTGCGCGGTGATCTTCAGCCACTTGGCATGCTGGTTGAACATCGAATCCACGATGTGAATGAAGGCCTCATAGCAATTGAACAACCCGTGCCGCCCGGTGAGCAGATAGCCTTCGAGCCAACCTTCACTCTGGTGCTCGCTAAGCATCGAGTCCAGCACCTGTCCGGCGGGCGCGAGGAACTCATCGTTCTGCGCCACCCGGGCATCCCACTGACGATTCGTTACTTCAAAGACCGCGCCGAGGAGATTCGAGAGCGTCTCATCGGGGCCGAAAATCCTGAAATTACGCTGATCCCGATTCAGCCTGGCCACGTCGCGCAGGAACTTAGCCAGCACCATCGTGTCCTGGCCGTCAACCGCGCCAGGCGAGGGCACACTCACCGCGTGGACCCGGAAGTCCGGCATTCGCAGATCGCGCAGCAGAATGCCTCCGTTGGTGTGGGGATTGGCGCCCATGCGCTGGTCGCCCTCTGGCACGAGCTCGGCCAATTCCGGCATGAGACGGCCATTCTCGTCGAACAGCTCTTCGGCCTTGTAGCTTTTCATCCAGCTCTCGAGCTGCCTGACATGCTCCGGATGCTCGGAATCCACCAGCAGCGGAACCTGGTGCGCTCGGAACGTGCCCTCGACCTGCAGGCCGTCGACGACCTTGGGCCCTGTCCAGCCTTTGGGTGACCGCAGGACGATCATCGGCCAGCGCGGTCGAGTCGTGTCGTTGTTGTTCCGCGCATTGCTCTGAATTTGCCGGATGCTCTCGATGGCCGTGTCCAAAGTACGGGCCATGAGTTGATGCATCTCTTCCGGCTCGTCGCCTTCCACGAAATGAGGCGTCCACCCGCAGCCTCGTATAAATTGCTCCAATTCCTCGTGCTCGATGCGGGCGAGCACGGTCGGATTGCTGATTTTATAGCCGTTGAGATGCAGGATCGGCAGCACGGCTCCGTCGGTGATCGGGTCGAGAAACTTGTTGGACTGCCATGCGGTCGCGAGCGGCCCCGTTTCGGCTTCACCGTCGCCAATAACGCAGGCGACTATCAGATCGGGATTGTCGAACGCGGCCCCGAAGGCGTGGCTGAGCGAGTACCCCAGCTCGCCACCTTCGTGAATCGACCCCGGCGTCGT